>JARRQD010000058.1:16301-18024 GCA_037382205.1 Candidatus Thiodiazotropha sp. | reverse complement strand
AGCGTGCCATTCACGTTGTAGCGTGATTCACCCAGCAGGTGACATAACCATCGAAGCTATTTTCTTTAAAATCAGTAAGCTGCTAGTAGAATGGAGCGGTCAACTGATTTTTTTAGGTTTATCAATGGCAAGAGCGCAATTCAGATCGCTTGGAGATTTGGTGGCCGGCGGAGGATGAGCGTTACGAGCAGTTGAAATTTGGGTTTAAGCTCGCCGCCTTGGGTGGTTCATGGGTTTCAGTGCGTCTTTGAGGCGCTTACAATATAAAGCCCCGGCTTTGCCGGGGGATAATCAACGATATCAACTTTAGCTACTTCTCAAAAAGCTCAGAACATCAGGTTCATTACACCGATCATTACGACTAAAAAGAGCAGTGTCATAATGCCTCCTGCCTTCATGAAGTCTGCAACCCGGTAACCGGCTGGTCCCATAATCAGGGCGTTCACCTGATGTGTCGGAATCAAGAAGGAGTTGGACGTGGCGATAGCCACTGTCAAGGCGAACACAGCCGGGCTTGCGTCTGCACCGATGGCGATGTTCACGGCCAGGGGAACCAACAACACAGTAGCGCCCACATTCGACATTACCAGGGTGAAGAAGGTGGCAAGCAGAGCGATCGCTGATTGAATCACCCAGGTCGGCATATCACCGACCACAGCAAGTACCTGTTCAGCGATCCATTTTGCGGTGCCCGATGTCTCTACGGCTAATCCCAGTGGGATCAGCGATGCAAGCAGAAAAACCGTTTTCCAACTTACTGCATCATAGGCCTCTTCAATCTTCAGCACTCCGGATAACACCATGCCCATGGCGCCGGTAAGGAGTGCCACTGAGAGGCGGATATCGGTAAAAAGAACCATACACAGAGCAATCCCAAAGAACACACCGGCCGGTAGAATCTTGTTTGGGCGTAACTCCTCTTCATGGGGGTATTCTGTGGTGACTACGACAAAGTCCCGATCCTGCTCGATACGTTGCAGTACATTCCAGGCCGTGTGCACCACCAATGTATCACCGGCCCTCAGGGGGGTGTTACGGATATCATCCCCTTCTCGCATGGTCTTACCATCACGATGCAGGCCGATCATGGCCAGGCCATAGGTTTTGCGCATCCATACATCACGAGCACTCTTACCGATCAGGCTGGAACCCGGTGGAATAACGACTTCTCCGATCCCTGACTTGGATGGTGAAAGGGACTCAGTAAAGGTGCGCAGTTCACGCCGTTTTTTAAGATTGTATTTGTCCACGAAGTGAGAAAGATCAAAAGGATCTGCTACGATACCCAGAACCATACCGGCGCGGAAACTGGTGTCTCGGCCAATGGTGCCAGGGCCGACTCGTACCTCTTCACCTGGTTGCTTACTGGCAATGATACGTACCCGGTAGGAGGTCTCTACGTCGTCCAGGCTCTTGCCGATTAAATCGCTGCCATCCTTTACCACGATCTCATTGACGGAATAATCGACACCATAGACCTGATTGAAATAGGCCATGGGATCAGAGCCCACTGTGCTGCTTTCACTCTTCGTCTTGGGCAGCACAAATCGACCGGCAATGACGAAGTAGGTAATGCCAGTGGCAATTAACGCAATACCCACCGGAGTGACAGAGAACAGCCCCCAGGTCTCCATCTGCTGCTCAGCGGGCAGCGCCTTGTTGGAGGTCAGAATCAGGTCATTGAGCAGGATCAAGGGACTGGATCCCACCATGGTCATGGTGC
>JARRQD010000058.1:0-16288 GCA_037382205.1 Candidatus Thiodiazotropha sp. | reverse complement strand
GAAAAGCGCAGCCGCCCCCACATTCTGCATGAAGGAGGAGATGAAACCGACGGTGGCAGAGATGATCGGTATGATGCGCGACTCTGTGGTGCCGCCGATTTTCAGAATAAAGGCGGCTACCTTGCTCATGATTCCGGTCTTGTCCAGGCCTGCGCCGATGATCATCACGGCGATAATGGAGATCACGGCATTGGATGAAAAGCCATCAAACAGGTGTTTGTTATCCACCAGGCCCTGTTCGATGCCCATTATGGGCGCCAACAGAGAGGTCAATCCCAGTATCACCATCACGGTGGCGGCGGCAACATCGACACCAACCACCTCGAAGGCAAATAGATAGATGGTGAGGAGCAGAATTGCTGTCACCCAGGCAACCTCAAGTGTTGGTACTAAGGTTGCCAGATAGAGCGCTACGATTGCGAAGATTGCGGCAGCGATCAATTGCTTGTTTGAAAGGATTCCTGGGCTGGCGATGGTTATTTCTTCATCAGCGAGTTTATTCATTGAGGGTCTCGATCATTTTTTAGTGTGGGTTGTAGGTGAGATCCAACGTGGATTGCACGGCTCGACTCAGTCTGTTGTCAGATTGGTGCCATGCTCGCCAATCAGAACCAGCGGTGTGCAGATGGTCCCGCTGGGTTGGGATAGGATCTCATCAATGATTGGCTTAATCCGTCCATTATTGAGCACAGCAATGATTGAGGCAACCGGGAAAGTACTCCAAAGGTATTGTTGAATTCGCTGCATCGGCTTTGCACCCAACTGAATGGAATGGCACTGGATACCAGCTGATAGGATCCGCTTTTCGAGTGCTCTGGTATCAGTCTGCACGGCTAAGTCGTGGATCAGTAAATCCATTTTTCCTTCGAGTCGACTGCAGGTTTCAATCGCGTAGTCGATCGATACCCCATGCTCACTACCATCACAAATCAGTGCGATATGCTGATCAACAGCAGTGCGGATGATCTGTGGATGGGCTCGGGAGCTGTCCTGATCGGCGACCAATGAGTTGTCTAGGAGTTTGATTTTTTCCCTGGTGGTTAACACTTCGCCGGCATCCTGATAGGCCAAGCCAGTCAAAACTCGCTTCAGATCGTCATTCAATTTAAACATGGGGATGCAATCCACTGGGTATATCTTGTTTTATCACAGCAATAGATGTGCCAGACTAACATTGTGCGTAAGTTGTTGTTATTTAAGCATCTAGTCCTTGAAGTGTCTGCAAGTGGTGTTGCAATTTGCAATAACTCTCACTCGGCCACTTCACTGGCTTTTTTGTTGTGCTCTCAGCTGCAGGGGAAGAGAAGATTTGCTAGAGTTGTTACAATATGAAACGGTTTATTGCAAAATGTAACAAGTTTTCGGGCAACTGAATTAGGATGATGCAGGTCATAAGATGCGTTTCGATCTAGCCAGTTTGCATGGCAAAATCACCACCGCCTATATCACCCTGGTGTTCGGCATCCTGGCGTTGGCATTGATTGCTTTTCTGGACCTGTTATTTCTGCAGCGTCAGATCAGCGAGGGTAAGGTGGTCTCTGACCTACAGAGTGCCATCTCAGAAATGCGCATGGAAGAGAAAAATCTGTTTCTATATGCTGATCAAACAGCGCTTGCCCGAGCCGATCTGTTTGCCGATTCCTCGATCGATATCCTGCGCTTCCATGGGCACACTCTGGTGCCTCTGATGGAAGCTTCGGATCAAGCCACTCTAGTCGGTAGGCTGGTGGATTACCAAGCAAAACTCAACGAATTTCAATCGGCAACCAACACACATTCTCAACCTATCGAAGCAGAGATACGCTACATCGGTCAACAGATCTACCTGGCCGTAGAATCCATCTCCAGAGAGAAGCGCAGCATGCTCGAGGCGGCCGCTAAAAAGTCCCAATGGTTGCTACTGATCTTACTGCCAATCATCGGACTGGCGATCTATCTGGTTGGACGTCAGCTCAAGCAGGTCGTACTGATGCCCCTTAAAAAAATGGAGTTGCGACTGAAACCGATTGCTGATGGTCGGTTCAGCCAACTGCAGCCACCCTCTGATGACCGGGAGTTCATTACTTTTACGGATGCCTTCAACCGTATGCTCAAAGAGCTGGAGATTCGCCAACGGCGTATGATGCAGAGCGAAAAGCTTGCATCTTTGGGGATCTTGGCCTCAGGAGTAGCCCATGAGTTGAATAATCCCCTGTCGAACATATCGACCTCATCACAGCTATTACTGGAAGAGTTTGCAGACTCAAACGCTGATCCTGAGCAGTTGCGTAACTGGCTGAAACAGATCGATAGTGAAACTGAGCGGGGTAGACGAATCATCCGCACCATGCTCGACTTTGGTAGTCAAAAGGTCTTCCAAAAGCATCCCATAAAACTCCTGGATCTGGTCAATGAAACCCGATCGTTTATCGGCAAAACCGTACTGCAGCATGGTGTTAGTTTGACGGTGAATATTCCTGAGAATTTACTGTTATTGGCAGATAAGCAGCGGATACAACAGATGTTTATCAACCTGATACAGAATGCGATCAATGCGGCCGGTCAGGGCGCCCAGGTAAAGATCAGCGCCATGCAGCGTGACAAAGGGGGAGCCCGGTTGCCCGAGGGGGCAGAGGTGGCTGGGAATCTGAAATGTACCACCAGTTATGAGGGGCCATTTATCGAAATATTGGTTGCTGATGATGGTCCAGGCATACCTGAAGCGATCCTGGGTAAGGTTTTCGACCCTTTTTTTACAACCAGCGATATCGGTAAAGGCGTTGGGCTTGGGATGTTTATTATTCAGGAAATTGTCCGGGAACATGATGGGTGTCTTGCGATAGCTTCTCGTCCTGGGGCGGGTACCAAAGTGATTGTGTTATTCCCTACTGGAGAGCTCGCTGATGATTGATAAAGAGATGACTTCAGCCAGAATTTTGATTGTAGACGACGAGGTCACTGCGGTGGAAAATCTCGCCCATGTATGCCGCAAACAGGGCTATCAAGTGACGACACGAAGTAGTGGCATTGAGGCGATCGAGGTATTGGAAAAAGAGGGATTCGATCTAGTGCTGACTGACCTGCAGATGCAAAGCGTTGATGGGATGGCAGTACTCAAACGAGCCAAGGAGCTTGACCCGCAGATGGCTGTGGTGTTGATCACCGGATACGCGACAGTAGACTCAGCTGTGGCGGCCATGAGGGGAGGGGCTTATCATTACATCGCAAAACCATTTCGCTGGGATGAGGTGCGGGAGGTCCTACACTGACCTCGATCGTTACTCAAAATTCAACCATGCAACGCCTGTTGGAAATGGCGCGGCAGGTCGCAGCAAGCGATACCAATATTCTGGTTAGTGGTGAAAGCGGCACTGGCAAAGAGTTGATGGCTCGTTATCTTCATGCCCATAGCGGTCGCAACCAGGATACTTTTCTGGCGATAAACTGTGGCGCACTGCAGGAAGAGTTATTGGCCAATGAGCTGTTCGGCCACGAAAAGGGGGCCTACACCGGAGCCAATCAAGCGAAACCGGGATTGATTGAATCGGCCCATGGCGGCACGCTCTTTTTGGATGAGATCGCAGAGATGTCTCTGGCAATGCAGGTGAAATTACTGCGCGTCATTCAGGAGCGTGAAGTACAGCGCTTGGGGTCAACCCAAACAATAGCCGTGGACATTCGCCTGATAACAGCCACCCATCGCGACCTACACAAAGAGGTTGCGGCAGGACGCTTTCGTAAAGATCTCTACTATCGCCTCAATGTGGTAGAACTGCACTTACCCCCTTTGGCAGAACGGAAGGATGATATCCCACTGCTTGCTTTCTACTTTATGCGTAAGCATGCAATGCGGATGGGGCGTGATTTGGAGGATATTGAAGCCACTGCAATGGCTATGATGAATGACTACGACTACCCCGGCAATATCCGTGAATTGGAGAATATTATCGAACGAGCCGTTACCCTGGCAAATGGTCGTGTATTGACAACGAATCAGCTTCCACCGGCATTGGTGGAACGAGCCATCCATGTGGTGCGAGAGGAGTCTGATCGTATGCCAACTCTGGCTGAAAGAGAGGTGGATTACATCAAGTATGTTCTACAACGTAGCGGGCAAAACAGAACACAGGCCGCCAAGGTATTGGGTATAGATCGAGTCTCCCTATGGCGTAAGTTAAAGAAGTACGGAATAGAGCAAGGCGATGCCTGAGTGTTTGCTAAAATCGGTAACACCTCCCTAATGAGGGAGGTGTAGAAGCATGATGAAAATCGCTTCGATGGTTATGATCACCTGCTGGGTGATTCACGCTACAACGTGAATTGCACGCTTGTAACGGCGCATGGCGGCGTTGCGCGCCGCGCAGGGAAGCACAAGTGTTGCGGGCAAATGGATGTGCAGGAGCGACCCTTGCCCTGCACCACCACAAGCGCATCCTTCACGCTGTCCAACTGATCTTTTTAGGTTGAAGCTGGTATGTTGCGGCAGATTGAAAAAATAACAAATCAAAAGAGTACGAAAAGTTGACATGTTTTGTGTGAAATATTCACATCACAATTGTTTCCAACTCCTCTAAGTTAATGGTGTCGATATCAATTCGTATGAATGATTGACGATGTGAATGGAATAACAAAAAAACAGAGTCTATCTGTGGATGTTAATCTCACAATCAAAGGAGAATGGAAATGATTATGAAGAAAAAACTGTGCTTAACCATAACGACCTTAGGACTCGCTGCAAGCACCTCACTTCTTGCACAGCCTCCGCACGAACCTGATCTTACAAGAGATGGTAATCGTTGGACGATAACCGCGTATGATGACAGCAGTCCCGTCCATACAGAGTGGGCAACCCAGGGAATCTGCTTCTACCCTGATGGGGTGGTAGGCAGCCATCAAAGGTATATCTGGATATCAGACACCTATCCAGATTGGAATGGGCGCGCCTCACAGGAGGGGGATCAGGTATTTATGTATGGTGATTTTCGGTGGCCATATGGTCAGAATAAGGATGGTGGTCACGATGGCATGGAGTGGGAGATTGCTACCGAAAGCCCTGTCAGTGGCGGAACAGGTCACTGGAAGGAGTGGATTGAAGATGGTAGAGCAGGAAATACGATAGGATTTGCCAACGCCAAACTGAGACGGGTTGGAAAATGCAAGCATGAGACGCTTGAAGAGGCCTTTGCTGCCGGCCAACAACTGGAGTTGCCAAAAGATGAGCAGGGTAAATATCTCTATCATCCTATGGGTGTCAGTAGTGATCATTTATCAACTGAATCCCCTAACTAATAGTCGCTAAATCGCTGCCTTAACATCCATTAGATGGGTTGATCAGTAGTTTAGCGTCGGCCTGTAAAGGCCATCGGCACCCGCTTTGTGGATCACAAAGCGGTTTTTTAATAATAATTAAACGAAGAGTGCAGAGTGAATATTTAATAGCAGATATTCAAAAGGGACCTACAATGCATCAACCAGAGAGGTAGGAAAATTTGAGAAGACCTGTTTTTTTGACGGCTAGAGACGCTATCGTTACTGCATAATCAATATGTTAGGAGAGTTGAGCAGGTATTAGCACTCAATTGTACGTACAGCTCTGATTGTTGATATAAGGCCCTAGTGTAGTGTCCTATATAAATCATACATTTAGACGAGGCCTATCGTGTCCTATATAAACCATACATTGAGACGAGGCCTATCATGAAATTGAGCTTAAATCCCTAGCCTCGCCCTGCGGGAAGCCACTCAAGCTACGATTGCGGCGTTGCAGCCCTTGGAAAGGGAGCGGCCATTCCCGGCGGGCTGCGCCTTGCACTCGCGGCTTGAGTGACTTTCTAAATGCACGCTTTATATAGGACACTACACTAGAGAGGGCTGAATCGAATTAAGTTAGACCTTCTTTTGATGATCGCTTAGAATTAGGTTTTTATGGCTGAATGGTGATTTGTTCTTAGGGTTCATGGAGTTGGGGAATGTCGTTCACCCTACTTTAGGACTGCGATCATACGAATTATGGGTTAATTACTCTCATTAGGTATGTGGAAGGAAGTCGTTTAATTTACCAAGAGTCCATTCTCAGTCAGTTGATATTTTGAGGATATTCTAGTTGAGCACTCCCCAGCACTCTTTATTAAGGAAAGTTACCTATACGGTATTTTCAAACTGGTCTGTTTTGATCACTAATATCGTGATTTCTTTCTTTTTGGCCCCCTATATCGTCCATAAATTGGGAAACTACTACTATGGTGTATGGGCCATTGTTATGCAGTTCACTGGCTACCTTTATTTAATTGATTTTGGTGTCAGGGATTCGGTCATAAAGTACACATCAAGATTCAATGCAAAGAAACTGGAAGGAAAAATAAATGAAACTGTAACATCAGCGTTATTGCTTTATGCGGTTATAGCACTGTTTGGTCTGCTTCTGGTGACAATTTTTGCTTTTACCTTTCAGCATGTATTTGAAATAAATATAGAATCTGTAAATGAAGTTCGAGCTGTGGTATTTCTTTCTGGTCTGACAATTGCACTTTCTTTTATGTTTAATGTGTTTAGCGGTGTGTTGATTGGGCTACAGAAATTCTATATCTGTAATGTCTATATCATTATCATAAGTTTCATTAGGCTATTCTTCATAGTTTATCTACTTGACGCTGGCTATGGCATTATCGCACTTTCAGGTATCCAGTTAGGCAATGGGCTGATGACTGGTCTCATGGTACTTGCAGTAACCTATGTGACGTTGAAAAAATCTGGTTACATGCTCAAGCTAAAAATCAGAAGTAAAGTCAGGTTTTATCTAACAGTAAGGAAATTACTTAATTACAGCTTTATAGTGTTCATTAACAATATCGCTGCAAAAATAATCTTTACGACTGATGCCATCGTTATCGGAATATTTTTGAATGCGACAAGCGTTACCTTTTACGCTATTGCAGGGAATCTAGTCGAATACCTTAAACAACTGATGGTTACCTCATCATCGATTTTTAACCCGCTTACAAGCCATATGGATGCATTAGGTGATCGGGAAAAAATTCAAGATATCATTGACCAGGGAATTCGTTTTGGTTTTTTTGTGGGTCTGCCTATCTTGGCAACCTACATCTTACTTGGATCGAAGTTTATTGGTTTGTGGATGGGAGAAGAGTATATCGAGCAATCGGGTATGATTTTGATCGTTCTATCCATTACTCAATTATTGTCGCTTCAACAATACTCCATCTCCGGAGTTTTGTATGGTATGAGTCAACATAAAACGATGGCTAAATGGCGAGTATTTGAAGCGCTATGCAATATCGCTTTGAGTATTTATTTGGTTGAAAAAATAGGCATACTTGGCGTGGCGATAGGAACGGCTATCCCTCACACATTGGTTAGCTTGATTGTTTTTCCAGTTCTTGCCAAGAATGTCAGTGGTGTCTCAATTTTAAGAATCTATGGCAGTATTTTAAAGTCCTTTTTGGTGGTTCTGCCTTTCGTTGCGTTGACTCTGTTTATCAAATTCAACATTGAAATAGAATCACTACTTGAGTTCTTCATTCTGGTTTTTGCAAATCTTGTTTTGTATATCATTGCTGCGTATCTGTTCTTGTTATCGAAATCAGAAAAGAGTGTCGTATCACGGCAGTTTGCAAA
This sequence comes from Candidatus Thiodiazotropha sp., assembly GCA_037382205.1. GTDB lineage: Bacteria > Pseudomonadota > Gammaproteobacteria > Chromatiales > Chromatiaceae > Thiodiazotropha. Next base: position 8,674 of record JARRQD010000058.1, on the reverse strand, counting down.
ATTACCCCTGTTGAATAAGCTTTAATGCCAGCATTACTGCTATGTAATTATATGGTTATATCTCATTGAGGGTAGGTAACGTCATGCAGTCTGGTCGACTAAAAGGTTATTTGAATGGCTAAAAGCAATCCTCGAGTTTCAGTTGTTGTTCCTAACTACAATCATGCTAAATACTTGAGAAGAAGAGTAGAGTCTATACTCAATCAAACCTATCAGGACTTTGAGCTCATTCTGCTCGACGATAACTCGCCTGACAACAGTCGAGATATTATCGAAGAGTATTCAAGTCATGAAAAAGTCAGTAAAGTTATCATCAATGAAAAAAATACCGGAATTCCATTCATTCAGTGGAATAGGGGTGTAAGAGAGTCCTCTGGAGAACTTATATGGATTGCTGAATCTGATGACGCTTGTGAAAATAACCTATTGCAAACACTTGTTGATGCCATCGAAAATCATCAATCCGCAGGTGTTGCATACTGCCAATCACGTGCTATTGATGAAAATGACAGCTATCTCTATTCACTGAATGACTGGACAGCCAATATCAGTAAAACGCGTTGGCAGAGTGATTATTGGAATCGTGGGCAAGATGAATGTGCAAATTATCTCGTTAGAAAGTGTACCATACCAAATGCCAGTGCAGTACTCTTTAAAAAAGCCATATATGAAAAAATTGGTTATGCTGATACGGATTTTAAGTTATCGGGCGACTGGATGCTGTGGGCCAAGTTGTTGATGGAATCTGATGTTGTATTTTGTGCAAAAGAGTTGAATCATTTTAGAGTCCATACTAATACCGTTCGCAGTAACTCTCTTGGTAGTACGGTTGCACTTCAAGAAGCGATCCGAATATATAATTTTATTAAATCCAACACGAACCTGGATGGTGAGATAGATCAAGCTGTACACCAAAGTCTTCTGGAAAGGTGGATTATCGATTTATCAAGAGGCCACTACAATTTAGTTAATCACTATAAGATTTATAAACAGTTTAAAACAGCAGGTATCGATATAAACAAGTTATTCAAAGATAAGATAAAGAAAGTGGCTAGGTCTCGTTTCTCTCGCTTCATGAACCACAGTGAAAAGTGATAAATATCATTAAATTAACAATTTTACATTTACTGTAATAATAATCACTCTTGCATCTTAGTTAACTCAAGTTTCGGAATTTATATTAGAACAAAACTGCAAACGCCATCATTCATCTACCTCCGTCATTCCAGTATACGCCGGAATGATGTTATCTAGTTGAGACGTGTTTGGTGCTATGACTTAACGCAGAATTATCTTGTCTCTATTCAGACTAAGCTCTCATAGAGTTGACTGTAATTGAAGATCATCTTTTCTGCTGTATACTTTTCGTTATAGTCTTGTTGTGCTCTTTTGGAAAAGTCCAGGCGCAATTGCTGATTATTAACAAGTTTTTCTATGGCTTGAGCTAATGCATTTGGGTCACGAGGTTTTACAATAAAACCGTTAATACCATCTTCAATTACATGGATGCTTTCACCAACCTCAGTTGTGACTATAGAGATACCAGCCGCCATGGCTTCCAACAATGCGATTGAATTAGCTTCCCATAGAGAAGATTGACAGAATATATCGACTATCGGTAATAGCTTTGCTGCGGCGTTTGGCACCCATCCTAGAAAGTAGACCATATCATTAAGACCGAGATCTTTGCATTTTTTCTCAAGTTCATCTCTTAATGGTCCGTCACCAACAATCAGTAGTACGCAGTTCACCTTGTTACGCTTTAAGTTTTGAGCTGTATCGATTAAGTAGGGTAGGCCTTTTTGTTCAGTCAAGGTTGATATAGAGCAGATTATGGCTGGATTGGATTCCATACTTCTATATGGCTCTACCAAGTCTGTACTTGGTGACTCTTCAAAGATTTCAATGCCATTGTAGATGGTTTTCAATTTTGCTAGAGGAATGTTATATGTCTTGCTAATAGTTTTAGCCTGTTCATAGCCGACAGGTACTAGACTATGTGCTAGCTTGCAAAATATCTTCTCCATAATCAGTATTCGTTTCTCCATATGTGGGTAATTCCCAAAATGGAAAGTATTGACAATTTTTATTTTTGAGCCAAATAGACGACACTGAGCGCCGTCTACAAGTGTTCCTGTATCATGAGTGTGAAGAATGTGAATGTTTTTCTCTTTTATGAGTTTTTTTAATGTCAGAAATTTAAAATATGGAGACCTGTTGGCATTGATTCCTGGAAGTCCGACGACGTCATATCCTTGTGATATTAACTCTTCTCCTAATGCTCCACAGGCTTTGTTCCAGCAAACAGTAACATGAAATCTGTTTTTATCGAGATTTCGGCATAAAGACGCAACCATCCTTTCAGCGCCACCATAATGCAAACCGTGGATATACATCATTATGTTGATTTTGGGGCTGTTGTTGGTTGTCACAACTCGGTCTCTCGTAGCTAGTAATTAATTGGTATGTCAGATCGTTGGGTTATTTTTTCTTAAAAAGTACATTTCGGATTAGTGTAATTATAGAAACAAGTAAGGTCTCCAGTGATAGTTTCCAATCGCGAATGTCAAAATCATAGAACGCTAATGGCGGCTTGTAAGATTTTACTAAATTTTTCCAGGAGAGTAGACCAGCTTTCATGTACGCGGGAATTGCTCTACCCTCTGCACGTAAGACGATGTGATAGAAGTGCTTTGAGTTTGGATGTACTGGATCAACCTTCTGACCGATCATGTCTAGATAGTGTATATAACATAGATCGACGCCTGCGTATGGTGCAGCATCACCACTACCTGAAAGCCTTGGGTTTGCTTCGATCAATTTTATCTTTCCATCTTTAATGTCTCGTTTTACTTCTATTTCGCAGATACCCACATAGCCGGCTCGCGTTAGAAAGTCGTTGCAGACTTTGTCAGCCTCAGGGTCAACTACTGGTTCACAAACTGAAGCGGGGCCATAGCCAATCGGCGCGCATCTGAGTTCCCGAAACATGGCATTAGCAATTCGATTGCTGTTTCTGTCATAGCAAGCAAGATAAACACGTTTGTCAGTATCTGAGCCATGTATGATGTCTTGTACAATTAACCTTGGGTTGGCTTCACTGGCTAAATTATAGTTAAGAATAAGCTCCTGCTCGGAATTTACAATGACAATCTTTTTACAGAATAGAGGGTGGCCTTTGGGGAACTGTTCCCACTCCCTGAAGTGCCACGGCTTTAAGATACATGGGTAGGTGAGATTTTTTGAGAAATCAGTTAGCTCCTGCAGATTATTAATCATACCGGTGACTGGCATCGGCATGCGGTGTTGTAGAGCTAGCTCATATTGTGTCTGCTTTTCAGCAAAACTGGCCTGTAATTCAATTCCGGAACAAACATGAAAGTGCTTTTCCAATATCTCACGATGTTGAAAAAAAGCCGTTACATAACGATCAGAACTCGGTATCAAGACCGCTTTTTGCGCCAATTCCTGGGCAAGATCCTGCATGAAATTAACCCACCCGAGTGGATCGGTGTCAGGGTTTGGGCAAAGCCTGGCTGGCCCATAGACAGACTTAAATCCTGGCAACTGGTCATTACAGTCAAAGCAAAGTGCACGAATTCCCCGGCGGTGCAGGCTTCTAACGCCTAGTACGCCAGTTTGAGATGCACCTGCTATGACGCCAGGTGGTAACTGGTCGCTCGCATTATGGGATTGATCATTTGTCACTTCTGCATGTTTCCTGCTAATAATTAGATTAGAATTTGTTCTGTGTTCGGCGGTTTTGTCTTTAGTCTTGGAATCTTCAGAAATCTATTCATGAAGAGATATTCCATAATTTAATCAGGATCATGCAGTCTGGATAAAATGCCACCATCGACATTTAGGGTGGTTCCTGTGATAAAGCTGGCGCTATCTGACGCCAGGAACAGTGCAACCTCAGCGATTTCTGATGGTTTTGCAATTCGGCCCAATGGGTGCATGTCGGCAAGTTCCTGATATAGCTCCTCTTTTCCCTTAAAGCCGTCGAGTAACATGGGTGTTTCTACAGCGGCGGGATTAATCGTATTGATCCTGATTCTATGGCCTAAGTCAATAGCGAGTGCTTGAGTCAGGCCTGTCAATGCAGATTTGCTTGTCGCATAGGCGATAAAGCGCTTTTTTGTGGCTGTAGCATGGACACTACCGATGTTCACCACAGAGCCCTGGTGTGATTCAAGCGTTTCAAGAAGTGCTTGGGTGAGGAAGAAGGGCGTTAACAGATTAATGTCTAAAGTGTCCTGCCAATCATCCAATGAGAGTTCTTCTGTTGGATGCAGTATTTGTGTGGCGGCATTGTTAATCAGTGTCGAAAGGGAAAACTTGGATAACTGTAGATTGTCGATAAACTGTTGCCGATAATTTGCATCACGGCATATTAATTTCAGATCGGCAGCGATAAATTTGTCACACTCAAGACTTTCAGGTTCATTTAAATCGGTCGCGATTACTTTATAGTTGGCATGCTTGAATTTCGCACAGAGCGCCTGTCCGATGCCGCCTGCAGCTCCGGTAATAAGTGCAGCTTTATCATTTAAACTCATCAGGCTATTTCTCAAGCATCTCTAGTAGCAATTGTGATGCGCGTTGACTCGTTCTTATAACAGCATCGGCGGTATTGGATGCATTATGCGAACCAAATATGCATTGTTCGAAATTACGTAAGGAAGAGGTCAATGGTAATGGTTCATTCTCAAAAACATCAAAGGCAACAGAATGTACATTTCCAGATTGCAGGGCTGATACAAGTGCCTCTTCATGAATTAAGGGGCCACGAGCAACATTCACGATTCGAACGCCTTTTTTAACTTTTGACAAGACCTCATCATCTAACATATGCCAGTTGTCTTTATTGAGTGAACAAGCGAAAACGATGAAATCGCATTCTGCAATATGTTCTGGCCACGAAGAGAGGGTAATTTGTTTCAGTTGATCTGGAATATCAGTAGTTTGTTTCCGTACATAGCTGATTACCTTCATTTTAGAAACAAGTGCTCTCTCAGCAATCGCCTTGCCGCTATCGCCAAAACCAACGATACCCATGGTTTTTCCTTGGAGAGATATACCGCGAGGTTTTGGCCACTTTCCTGCTTTAACTTCACGGTCCACTAAGAAGGTCTTGCGCGCCAGCGCAGTGACATAGGACATTGTTATATCACCAACTTCCTGACCAAACATATTTGGTGTGTTTTTTATCGGTATGGCTAAGTCATTGGCAGCATCGAAATCAATGTTGTCGACACCTACCCCCCATTTTACAGCGGCCTTGAGTAGGCCGTTCTTACCAGACTCTAGAACCTTTCTGGTGGTTGGGTCATCACCGATAATCCAGCCATCGTATTCAGGTACCAAGCTAAGCAGTTTATCTTCGCTCAGTGCCTGTACCATCTCGGGATAATAGATATCGATACCTTTCTCGCCAAAAAGGTCTCGAAATTTATCGATCATGGCGATCATCGGGGGGCAGGTTATTAATACTTTCATGCGTCTGTTACTGTTTTTTTGAGTGGAGCTGTGCCGAAATTATTTCACACAATTCAAAATCGTCATATGAATCTATATCAATAGACTCAATCAATGGCGTTTCGAATAGTATTGGGTTTAAGCCAACTCTTGATTTTGTCTGCATAAAGCTTTCATAGGTAAATAGATAAATATTTGAATTTTCTTTATACCATGGTTCAAGTTGTTGTGTCTGTATAAGGTTGTTCGGGTCATGATTTATCGGGCTTCCATCAGCCCTGTAAAATCGAGCTTGTATTTTATCGACCGAAAATAGAGAGTCATTTTGCTGGTTTGATTGCTGGAATGTTGTAATCGCATTTTCAATGGTCTTGTCGCTTATAAGTGGATTGGTTGCATGAGTCATCAGGTAGAGGTCAGCTGAGATTTTCGAAATATCATCAGCAAGAATCAGGTTCATGCTTACTTCATCTCCACGCAGCTCAGCAGGTCGGTTTCTAATTAACAATCTATGCGTACTGGTGATTCCATGTTGTTTTAAAATCTCAACAGCATCTGTATTGATAACAACCAGATCAATAATTTCAATGCTCAATAAGGTGTCGAGTATCCATCGAAAGAGTGCTTTTCCATTTAGGCTACGGAAGTTTTTTCCTGTTACCCTGACACTATTCGCCTTGATTGGTAGTAAGGCGACGATTCTCATGATTAACCCTGGTGATTTTCTCTATTTCGGAAAAAAGTACTTTTCTTTCATTTCATGCGACAGTTTTCTAACTTCATGATTGCCTTTGTATGAGCCAAAAAACTGCATTAACCGAAACATAAAAATACTGTATATGCTTTTGCGTAATACCCTTTCATTCAATGCGGCTCCCATGTCCAGTAAAACTGCACTGGAGAAGTATCTTAAAAAGTCAAGAAAGTTAACATGCACCTCAGGCATGATATCCTGCAGTGCTATCGCTTCTCTTTCGTATCGCACGAAGATTCGTTTCCAGTTCTCCTCGTGAATGTGAAGAACTGGTGCATCTGCAACATAACCAATTTTGTAACCATGGTCGACTAACCGCTTAGCGAGTTCCATATCTTCCAGTCCAGTCAACTCTTCGTTGAAGTGATTGACTTCCCAGACTTCGTATTTCAAGGCCGCATTGGCATTGTTACAAAAGTAGCCATTCTGAGGTATTTTACTGCTCTCTGGGTAGTATTTTTTAAATAGCTGGTGTTCACTGAATTTGCTGTCATCTGCGCCAAGTTGGCAGCCGTAAGAGTAAGCACAGGCGTTCTCATGGAGCGGCATGACGAGATTAAAAAGCCACTTGTCGGTTGTTGGTACGCAGTGACCACTAATAAACACCAAATAGTCACCAGTTGCCGCAGCACAGCCGATGTTGAGAGATCGGCCAAATGTAAATTCTTCCTTGGAAATATGCAGAATTCTTGTATTGAAACGCTCGGCAATTTTTAAAGTATTGTCTTCAGAACCTGAATCAACAAGTATTACTTCAAATGTATGCTCACCCATATCCTGTGTACTGACTTTCTCAAGTAAACTTTCAAGGTGGCGATCTTCGTTATAGGTTCTGATGATGATGCTGGCTTTCATGGTGCTGGTATGCTTAAAGCTCTTTGGGGTTGAGTTGCATTTCAAAAGAAGGATTCATCAATTTGTACAGCAACTCGATCTCTTCCGGATAAACTCTGTTAGGCTCAAACATGTCCCAGTGAGTTGGTACAAGTGTTTTGAGCCCGATATCATCGGCGAATTGAAAGGCTTCTCTAACCGACATATTTCCAATGATGCCTCGCTTATCTCGATAATAGTTTCGTTCGTTGACAGGAATGAAGCCGATATCAAGTGGGCCTAGACGGTTTAGCTGATCGAGAACCAGATCATCAGGTGAACCATCTCCGGCATGATAAAACTTTCGTCCTGCATATTCCAACACATAGCCTACAAAGCGCAGGTAACCAGTTTCATCATATTCGACCTTAGGATGAGCGGCCGGTACTGGGAAAACTTTCAAGTCAGAGTCGATATTGATCCAGGTGCCCGTTGCAATTGTGATCCGGTTTTCCTCAATTCCAGCGTCTGTGAGTAATGTCGACACTTCATTCGGGCAAATAAAGCGGCACTTTTTGGAGGCATTGGAGAGAGGAATGAGGGTTTCAAGGTCGCAATGATCGAGATGTGCATGCGTAATCAGCGCCACGTCAGCATCGAGTATGGCATCCGGTGTGATTGGAATCGGGATCAGACGCTGCAGGTCTTCTCCTTCAAGTTCGGCAACACTGTTGCTTAAATAGGGATCCGTGTAGATCACGCGATTTCCAAACTGGAATCGAAAGCCGCACTGGCCCAATGGTGTTATGGGTACTTTCATGGTTTTATTGTATTGAAAATGCAATTTCATTGATTATACGAGCATTTTACTGTTTTGGCTTTGGTTTTTCTTGGTGGAATATTGCCTTGCCTGGAGATTCTTGCCCTCCTATCCCATATTTTGCTTGTGGTTATTGGTCGGGGCGGTGTGAATTCGCTGTTGAGAGCCGCTGTCTCGTGTAGTGTCCTATAAAAATCATACATTTAGACGAGGCCTATCATGAAATTGAGGTTAACTCCCTTGCCTCGCCCTGCGGGGGTGATTGGGAAGATATCAGTCCGAGCTGATGTTGGAGGTGGATGGGCCTCAGACAGCCTGTGGTTGGAAAATTGGCCGGATGTTGCTGAGGTGATTGGAAAACCCCAATCCTGAGCAGAGTTGTTCAGGAGAGGGTTTTCAAGCAAACCACTAAAAAGTTAACAGTGTTCCGTGCTAGTCATCATCACGAACACGAACCACCACCTTGGCTACCGGGTCGTTCCAGCCGTGAATCCGCGCATCCAAGTCGCTGTAGCCGCCAAAAGGATCGTTGTCGCCGATGTTGCCCCGATGGATGTGTACGGTAGGATTGTGGTCTGGGCCGACACCCTCGATTGCGCCACTGCCAGCATTACCGCCCGGATCAGCGGGAATGCCCGGTGTGTTTGGTGCGCCACCACCATTGATGATTTCATCATTGGCTTCGGTGCCGGCATCATAAGCATGCAGATAGTAGGTATAGGTACCTTTGCGCTTGGGGATTTTCAGACTGTCCAGACCGATGAAACCGTCATTGGTTGGTAGCATCATGGCAACAATTGATAGGA
>JARRQD010000057.1:11877-25397 GCA_037382205.1 Candidatus Thiodiazotropha sp. | reverse complement strand
CGACTTTGTTTATCAGGTCTCTATTTTCCGAGAGTACCGATGTAGATCTTAATACACCTTCTTGAAATCCCAGAAAAGGCAACAGTGATGCCATCAAATAGATTGCGAACTCACCTGTTCCACCTACGTCGGTGAAACGAACCTTGAGCACTAACCCAAAAACAAAGGTATAGATAGCAAGTAGAAATGCTGAGTTTAAAACCAACCAACCCAAGCCAAGCACGGTACCGGTCACTCTTTGCTGAAGATCCCGACTCACCAGCAAGCGAAGCGCCTGCCAGAAACGAAAATAGACGGGCATCTTCTCAATTAACGAAGAATTCAACATGCCAAGCTGAAGAATTTCAAATCTATTCCCATCCTTTCCCCCTTGCGAGGTAGCGCTCTCATTCGTTTGACAATCAACGAATATCGGCGGCAGACCAACATACCTCTGACGAAATCAAACAGCAAAAGTGATAAGCCTGAGCCCCCTGAAGGCAGCAACCCTTATCGATTGCCGCCTTAACTCAGCGAAAACAATAATCTTATTTCGCCATTGCTCTTTTAAGCTCGATCAACCGCTCTAAACGATCTTTACGGTAGGCATCAAGTAATTTCTGCTCAATGCCAACCTCATACTCATTTCGAATCTTGTCCAGATATTCCACCCAACGATTGTTTTTATAATCGCTTTCCATTCGCCCAATCACCTGCTCGCGAACCTCATCATACGGAGCAACTTGAGCCGCTCGTTTATCGAGCAGCTTGATAATATGAAAGCCGAACTTAGTCTGAATCACCGAACTCAGCTCACCGACCGATTTCAGTGCAAATGCCGCATCCGCAAAGTTTTTTACAAACTCTCCGCGCTCCCGCCAACCAAGATCACCTTGATTATGCTTGGCAGATGGGTCTTCAGAGCGCGCTTCGAGGATCGCTGAGAAATCACCACCCTGTTTTAGCTCCTGAAGGATCTCTTCAGCAATCTCCCTTGCCTCGTTTGCCGAGTGTTTTGCATATCCGATCATGATATGGGCCATTCTTACCTGATCATCCCGTTTAAACTCATCACGGTTCGCCTTATAGTACTCTTCCGCGAGTTTGGTCATATCAGGCACCGGCTGACTGTCCATCTCAATCTTACGAATCTGAGTGAGCTCTCGATCAACGAGCGCATCAATACGAGCTTTATTCACTGGCTCTTTATCCAGCTCCAGCGCCCTTGCATCATTCGCAATCATGCGATCGTAATAGTATCGAGCTACTACCTCTTTCAAACGCTCTTCATCGTTTAACAGATTAATTTGACCATCAATAGGTGACCGGTTTAAGAAGGCATCAAATGCGGCCAATGGGACATTCACCTCACCATTACCCACTAGATCACGGGTTAAATCAATCTCCTCGGCCAACGACAACAGCGGCTGGCTGACCACGATAAAAAACAGAATAGACCGCAATAACGCTCGTTTCATACTTACCTTCCTTATATCTTAACAACGAAAATGGGCGAGCCTAAGCTCGCCCTTTATGACCACTAAAAAAGCGGTAAGTTTTACAGAACTTAGTTCACGCCGTAGCTGCCGCGAACCGGTCTGTGGTTGATGGTCTCACCAAAGTTCGAACCCTCTGGGATAGTCGGTGCATTACCACGCTGAGCAGCGAAGCCGATGACCGGCACACCTGTTGCGGAGATAGAACCAACACCATCTTCAACGACACCGCCTGGTGGAACAGTGGTAAGAGCAGCTTCGGCCACACCTGTAACGTTTGTAGCGATGAAGCTTGCGCCGTTGGTAGCAGCTTGAGATGTATAGAGGCTTGCATCATTGGTGTCATAGGTAGTGGTACCGCCACCAAAGTTTACAGTCAACCAACCTGCATTACCGATCGCTGCCAGGCCACCGAGGGCTGCTGCATTATCAGAACCCAGTACGCCTTCGGTACCCAGCTGCAGTACGTTAACCTCACGTGGCAGAACACCAAGCGCGGAGACTTCGTCGATGACAGGAGATGGCTCGAACACATCTGGGTTAGATGGCACGAACTCCTCACGGTCATAGGCGACCTGAGTGTAAACCACATGGTGGTCCTGGTTCAGGAAGCAAGTGTCAGTACCTTCCGTCGCAGCAGTTGTCAGCGCAACAGCACCTGCGGTGACTGCATTATCACCGCTACAGTCATTAGTGAACTCACCGTTGTAGACACCATGCTTACGCATTGGGAAGGTAATAACCCAATCGGTCACGCCATCATAGGTGGGATCGATGAAGTAATCGTTCATCAGACCGGTCGCCATGAGCACGTGAGAGATCGGCCAAGGGTTGGTACCACTTGCTGGAGTCTGTACATTACCATCATTCATGGTAGCATCAACCGTGTAACCCCAAGCAGCGGAGGTAGCCATTACACCACCACCGGCCGAACCCTCAACACTGGTGTTGACAGAACCGGAAGCCAGAGAAGGCAACAGGAAGTGATCAGCGTCGTTAGGCAGCCAGTGCTGTGCTTCAGCCGAGTAGTTATCGATTGCAGTCGCTTCGTTAACGAAAGCGCTACCGTCGCTCATGTTCAGGTAGATAACGTGACCATAGAGACCGCCAGATGGTGGGTTCAGGTAGGGGTCATTGGCTACGTTTCTGTTACCGTCGTTGTAGGGACCGCGACCATTGCTGTCTGCTGCGTCATCTGCATTACCTTTCCAGTTATCTGGGCTAGCTGTAGCAGCAACAGCCAGGGTACCAACACCTGCGCCAGTGGTCCAACCCATCGTTACAACGTCGCAGTTGGCAGGTACGCGTGTGGAGCCATGATCAAGACCAGTGTTTACCACAACATCTGCTGCGTCCGACACAAGGCCATTAGAATTCATATCAGCGATCAGATCGTCAGGGATGTTACCAACTTCGATGACTTCAATATAACCTTCGCGGGCATCGGCTGCGTCTACGTCAGCGTAGGCGGTCTTCATGTTCAAACCGTCGACGCCGAGGGTACCAACTGAGGTCAGCTGGTCATACATAGGCATGGTGCAAGACTTGTCATCGGTGAAGACGTTGGCGTTACCACCGACGTTACGCACGACGCCAGTCCAGACATCATAAGGAGACATGTAGATATTGAAATCGAGTACGTCCTGAGAGTTACCACTCTCACGGAAACGGATCTTGATGATCTTGTATACGTTCTGCGTATTGACTACGTGAATGTTGGTTTGAAAGTTGTTGTTGACGTTGTAGTAAGGGTAGATCAGAACCTGCCCTGTACCGTCAGGATTAACGTGTACCGCCTGAGCGCCGGTGGCGACAGCCGCCAGCATGGCAGCAGCGAGCTTGTATTTTCTAAACACTATTGTGTTCTCCTTCAGTTACCTAAAACAAGTATATTACCATGAATAACGGCTGGCCTTGCTACGGCCGGCCCTTACACTAACCTATGGCGGTTGCCAAATGCAAGGGCAATGACCTCAATTTCGCGGGTTTTTTTGCGCTGAAGAAAGCACCATTCCCCTGCTAGGCTAAGACACCTCCGCATTTAGGCGAATCATAGCATAGATTAGCTTTTATGCAACAGTTCTCACCTCAACCAAAACCTAAACGTGCAATATTTTTCATAACCGTTTGATATATTTGTAATTTATCAGGATATACGTATTTCTCAATCATGCAACAAGTGGGGTTACAAAACACGTGCAAGCGAGCTATACCACTGATTTAATTAAAATATTCCTTACACTCAATATGCCGCAGACAGAATCCGCTTATTGATTTCTACTTATGTGGTTGAATTTACTTCAAAAAATCGATGAGAAACGATTTTATAACCACAACACTCGGTTAGTATGTAGCACAAAAACAACAGCTTTAAGGTAAAAAAATGCGACGCATCAGACAAAAATGGACCCGCTCACCCCCGGGAACTTACTGTTTCGGCACGAAATACCAATTCCTTGAGCTATCGTCGTAGATCCAGCTCTCCTGCATCAGCTCCTGGGTATTTAAAGGATGCTGCATTCTAGGGTGCATGAAGGTGGCAGACACCATTGCGCCCACTTGGCAGCGCTCCGGCTCACATTCTGTAGACTCTATCTTGACCCCTTTCCACACACCAACCCCATGGATCCTTCTGCGATAGCGATCGTAGCTGGTGATTTCTCGGTAACCCGGGGAGAGATAGCCGTAAGCCCGCTCAATGTCACCTTCAATCAGCGCCTTCCAACGCTGCTCGGCACGCATGGCGACAATCTCTTCATCCGTTTTACCTAATGTCTGCACCCATGAGCAGCCCGTAAGGGTGAATATTATGAAGAGGCACGTAAATATGTGTATGGATTTCTGCATAGTTTTAAATCCGAAGATATATAGACGACGCTGCTCTAGTGAGCAGAAACAGGCCGCTAGATTCTACACACAAGGCTCTATTTATCAACTGCTTCTAAACCTGCAGCCAAATTGTCACTCGCCAAGTGTGACATGGTCACATCAACGAGAATCCACTCACTTTAGAACATGACGAAGTGTCGATACATTGGCAAACTCTTACAGAACTATTTCAACCCATCCAGAGTCACACTGACTTGAAACCATAACAATAGAGGCAATAACACTCATGAAACTCAAAATTTTCGCGCTGTCAGCGATCACGCTCTGCATCTCCCAAATCAGCTACGGCGCAGAACTCGAAACACAGAATGAAAGATACAGCTATGCTGTAGGCTTGCAGGTCGGACAATTACTCAAACAACAGCAGATCAATACAATTGATACAGGGGCTTTCAGCCTCGCTATTAAAGACTATCTAGAAAATCGGGATCCCAAGCTTTCGCAAGAAGATATGCATGCCGCCATGAAAAAGCACCAGGAGGAGGTCACTCAAGCAAGGGCCGAAACAGCCAAAGCAAATTTGAAAAAGGGTGAAGCCTTTCGAGCGCAACACGCAAAAGAAGAGGGGGTCACCGTACTTGAAAACGGCATGCAGTACACCGTTCAGAAAGCCGGTGAGGGTGAATTACCTAAGGCGGAGGATAAGGTCAGTGTACATTACAAAGGCACACTGATTGACGGCACCGAATTTGATTCGTCTCACAAGAGGGGAAAGCCCGCTGAATTTAAACTGAGCGGTGTTGTTCCTGGTTTCAGAGAGGCCATTACAAGGATGAAACCCGGCGCCAAGTGGCAGGTAGTGATTCCACCCGAGCTGGCTTATGGGGAAAATGGAGCAGGCAATCGAATCGGCCCGAATGAAACCTTGATTTTTGATATCGAGTATCTGGGTTTGGCCACCGCAGAAGCTGAGAAAGCGACTGTAAAAGCGGCGAAGTAGCGCCAATTTCCGCTCTGATTAAATCCAAGCAACCACTCATCTCGGTAAATGCCGGAATCCATGCATCTGACCGCCCTGGATCCCGGCATTTAGCGGGCCAAGACTCCCCCTAACGATTGATCTTCGCCTCGACACGCTTTTTCAGATTGAGTAAGTTAACCGTCTCTAAGGTCGGTAAAATCTGCAACCCACTCAGACGGATTGATGTCATGTAAATCGGATAGTGGCTACCACCCTTTCTTAAACTGTTGATGTACTCAGCGACCACAGAATAGAGCGCGTCTCCATACTCCATATGGGTAAACTCCCGTTCACCACAAATCAGTGACACCAATCTTGCATTCACATCAGCGCCATCGGCGACCAGTACAACTTCCATATAGTCATCGGTACTCTTCAGAGGCACCCGTCGCTGCCTGATATGCCAGTTGTTGTCTTTGCCGATAGCCAATTCATAGAACTCCGGCTCACCGAGCAGATCGCTCTCCGCATTCAACATCAGGTTCCGCAACTGTTGCAGACTGTTCAGAAATCGTCGTTGCTGGAGCATTAAAAAGCGTGGGCTATCGGCCTTCAAGGACTGCTTGAACAGGGAACCTTGCTCATCAAGAATATAGATATCGATGCCATGAGGCGTCACTTGATAGAACAGTTGAATAACATCCGGTTTGTTATGCCCATATAATAGTGGATATGGACTATCCTCAAGCACTTCCGCATCAAACTCCAAGGGGCAAAATACCTGTTGAGGCATCATCAACTCATCCAGCAGGCTGTCAAACGATTCGACACTGCGCCAGATGAACTCTTGTCGTTTTTTCTGCACGATGTAGAAGTCAGCCCCCATTCGGAACAGATAACGGCCGAAACTGAACGCCTCATCATTGAATCTTTCAATCACATGCTCGAACAACTCGTTTACCCGATAGGCAATCTGACTGCCGCGCACGCTGGAAAAACTGAACGCGCTGATCTGCGGTCGAGTATTACCATCCTGACTCGGCATATTCAACACACTGCACAAGGCATCCATCAACCCGTCAGGCCCCTGATGCGGGGTTATCATGATCTCGCCCCAGCTGGTGAGCACCAGCTTCTCCAGGGTGATCACCAGATTGGCTCTGGCGGAAGCAAAGCTTAACGGGTCATGACGCTCACTGGTCAGCTGTTTACCCTCCCTGGTCAAATACTGCATAGGATCTGTGCCAATATTCAGAAATAACCCTACAGTAACCGCGTAGGCAGGCTTTGCCAGGGTTGTCATATCTGCGGACGGGGGCATCAGCTCTGGAAACAGCTTAGCAATGCTGCGCTGCAGTGAGAGCAACTCTTTTCGAGTCAGCTCCGATTCTCCTGAGACAAGTACAATACGAGTATGCCTCGACCAAACTTGATTGACATGACTCCAGACCAGGATCTCAATCAAATTGCTGGAAATCTTAATCGGCCGCTGCTCGAACAGCGCCTCATCATCACTGTTACCGCGATAGAGCATCCAGGCGGTACTGCCATCACGGGCTGGCCGATAACTCAGGGTGAGATAGTCCTCAGCAAGATTCTTCGAAATACCTGGATTGATATGATCGATCTTGCCCGGTCGATGATCCAAGGCGGTATAGAGCTTGCGCCCCAGCAGATTGAGCTCGTGGGGATCGATGTGGCTCTGTTTGGCAAATTTTCTGGCGAAATCGGTGAGTAGTCGATAGCTGCGGGTCAACACACTGACCAATGCATTACGCTCTTTGATCACCCGATCAATTTTCCAATCTGACCTGGTGTCCAACATCTGCAGTTGAGTTTGACTCCAGCCCCACTGCCTGGTCAGTTTCAGCATCATTCGGCCACGCCAGCTTCTCTGCCCCTTTCTCACCTGACTCAGGTGCTCTCCCACTTTGAAATAGAAGCAGCGACGGGCTAACTCAAGTCTGTCAAAATCTTTATTGGCCTTTAAAAACGTTTCAACTTTCTGGTAGAGCAAGATATAGGCATCCAACATATCGATGTCGGTCTCTCCAGCATAGATGGCCTCTTTTGCCTGCTGAGCCAGCCATTTCGGGTCTGGATAGTGGTGGCTATAGGCCTCCATCAGAAAAATCTTTAGAATCGATTTATAGGGAGAATCGATGCCTTTGTAGAGTTGCCACAGAGCAGCGCCAAAAAACTCCCCGGCCTGAACCCGATTCAATCCGCCCAGGTCAAACACCTCGCTGACCTTGATGAAACGATGGGAGATCAGGTAGTCGACATAGCTTTGGTAATCCTCTTCCTGGTCCGGGGGAACCAGCCACCAGAGGGGATAGCGCCCGGCAAGTAGTACCGCACTGCGATAAAACTCCTCCAACAACAGGTGGTGCTGGGTGGTACCCGCACTCTCTCTGGAGAGGCGTGATTTTTCGCCTCGCCGAAAGCGCTCTGGGTCGATAAGAAAGATGTGCAGTTCCAGGCTCAATTCGGCAGCAGCTTTCTCAATCAAGGCCACTTTTTGCTGTAGCTGATCACGCTGCCGCTGATCCAGAACCGGATCGTGACAGAGCCACAGATCGAAGTCACTGCCATATGTCTGGCCTATGGTTCCAGTACTGCCCATTAGATAGAGGCCATGGATATGGTAGACCCGCTGAGCTCGTTTTTTATATTGAAAACTTCGACTGAGCTTGGCTGCCGCCTCCAGGGATTTTTTTGAAGGACTGTAATCGGGTATGCCTGTCACCGTGTCACTGCTGACAAAACCTGGCAGCATGGGGTGATTGATATGGAACAGCAGCGGCAGGAGATCGAGGAACTCCTGCTGGCTCGGTCGCAACTCCTGATGAATCCGTCTCAGACGCGCCCGGTGCAGACGCATGAAACGCTGCCGCACTTCGTTGAGCTCTTTACGGCTGATACCGTTGTCGAAACTGATTGCTTGAGTATCAGGCATTGAACCTCCGTTGCAATCTCTTCTGCCTGACCCCCCAATCCTGTAAGGCCCCTCAGCTCGTGATGATCCTGGATCCGATCAGATCGATTCGATCGTACGGGTTATCAGGCGCTGGGGATCATCACCCTTGGTCCATTCCGCCACGCCGAATTTCAGATCTGGAAGCGGATCGCCGGCGAGATCCTTGAGGGCGCCCTCCTGACACTCCTGGACAATCTGCTGTAGCAGGTTTTCAGCATCCTCGATACTGGTTTCAGGCATCACCAGCAGAAACAGCTGACTCTCATAACGACCGATCACATCGGCCCATCTCAGCCGCTCGCGAAGATATTGTGACATCACCAGAATTGACTGATCCGGCAGCGCCTTATCTGCACCTTCCGGGTGGCTCAAACGCATTGCACTGAGGGTCAGAAGATTACCATAGCGCCGGCTTCGAGTGACTTGCGCATCCAATGCTTGAATGATCGCTCGCCGATTGGACATGCTGGTCAATTCATCCGTGATGGTGAGATCTTCAACCTGCTTACGCAACGCTTCTGTTTCGCGCTGCGCCACCACTTGCTGACTGACATCCTGATAGAAGTGCAGCCTCAAGGAGGATTTAGAGCCATCTTCCACCTGCCGCACATCCCGTCGTAACCAACGCTCCCCGTCTCCATTGAGCGTGAGATGCAGCATATCTGTCTCATCGAATAGGGCATGCAGCCCCTCGGGCAGCGTATTTTTATCCTTACCCACGAGCTCATCAACTGAGAGGTTCAGCATTGTCTCCAGCGCCGGATTCATCCAGCGTATACAGACATCCTCATCGATTGCCAACATCCCGGTCGGGCAAGCTTCAAAAAGGGCTTGATTGAAACTGATTTCGGCCATGTTTCGATTCCCTGGATTCTCCATAGCAGTCGCGCTCTAGGGCGCCTTACCATTATTATCGTACGCTCTGATGTATACGATGTCAGAGCCGTGCTACAGCCTGTAACAGCGACCGGTTTCACAATTTCTTTAGTGATTTTGAAATTTGCTGGGAAGCTGAAGTCACCACCGGACAGGCAGAAGCCCATTGATCGGCCACATAACTGAACGAAGTTATATTTATATCCACAAATCAATAGGATAGCCATTCCGTAAACAAGCTTATTGAGGACTAGCCATATTGCCGCAAAGGCCGCTTAATTCACTCAACATCAGATGGCTTTTCGCTTCACTCAACTCGTGCACCACGAAGACCAGGCTTCGAAGTTGAACCTAAAAAGATCAGTTGCACAGCGTCCCTGCCCTAAACAATGATTGTTTACCGCGATTCGACTGAGAACATAGTGTGTAGAGACCCGACGCTTAGTTATAGACTGCTGTGATACGCCAGCTGGTACCCTGTAGACTCAAATGGGCATGCACCGGACGCTCATCCAATTCACCGATACGCAGCAACAGTCTGTCTGGGCCGTCAAAAAAGGCGTAGGTCAGCTTGTCGTAAATTCCCCCTCTGTCAAAGCTGGGATTATGGGATCGCATTTGTCTGAGGATCCAGTTGAGATCAACCATCTCATCGACTGCATTTGCTCCCAAACGCTGAATACCGTTCTGCAGCCAATCGATGAAGCCATTGGAAACATCGCCGATATTGCTCTCAACATTTTTATTGAGCTTTCGTTTGATCTGCTCTCTCACCGCCTGCACATCGATCATCTGCTGCAGCGCCTGATGGTCGTCAAGACGCAATGCCTGCTCCAGACGATAGACTGCAGTGTATGGCCACGCCAGGAAGGCGCACAGTACCAAGAGAAACGTGAGGAGTAGTGCTTTCATGAAAATCCAGATCCAAATCCTGCCCAGCAAAATACAGCCGACTCATTATAGAACATACCGATTGGGGTCTGGCAAGGATGATCAAGCATAGGCGAATCACAGCTGCCTGGTAAATGCTCAGGCAAGCTGTTCTCTCGGCCGCTATCAGCACTCGACAATAGGTCGCATAGAATCTGAGGACAGAACAATCGGCACTATCAGAGGCATAAGCCCACTTCACAAGGCCGCGAACCATCCTCAGAGCTGGTATTCAGCCAGAGAAGCCGTGCAGAAAAAGGGTCAACAAGCCTCACCTTGCCCTAATCTCATACCCCGACGAATCGGGCGCACAAGAACTTCAGGCCAAGCGAAACACGCTCTACCCAACCGCCTGTAGCTCTACTGCCAGTGACAACCAGATGTATGCCCACAGGGCAAAATCATGCTCTCACTCGCCTGCGAGCATTAGCGATACAACGAGACTCCACCTAAGCCTGGCAATACCAGACTTCCAGCCTATTATTATTTAATGTCTTTGATGGCTGCGTTGAGGACGTTCTTCACGAGGCTTGGCCTCATTGACGCGCAGACTGCGCCCCCCTATCTCTTTATCATTCAACGAGCTAATCGCTGATTCCGCATGGTCTGTATTGGGCATTTCGACAAAGCCAAACCCTCTGGAGCGACCTGAAAATTTATCCATAATGACGTTGGCGGCTGAGACATCGCCAAATTCTGAGAAAAGCTTTCTCAATTCGTCATCCTTAACGCTCCAAGGCAAATTACCAACATAGATGTTCATCATCAACTCTCAAAAAATGTGCATGCATCTAAATCTACGCGCGGCGGTCATACCATGCACTAGAACAACCGGGGCGTGTGGTCAATCACTGACCCAACTTCCGCCAAAGAAATATCTATGACGGAAAATCCATATATTCTGTGTGTACTTTAGTCCTTTTATTCGCTTTGTGCAGCCTCTAATTGTTCACTGGTTTCAAGCCAGCGCTCTTCACAATCACTTAATTGGCTGTCAACATCACGCTTTTGCGAAAGCCAATGCTTCAACGCTTCTTTACGTGACTCATCATAGAGTGAATTATCGCTCAAGATGAGCTCGATATCCCTTTGCTTTTGTTGTAATCGTTCAATTTCCTGTTCATATTTTCCCAAGGCCTGCCTAAGTGGCTGTAACCGCTTGCGTTGCTCCGCCTCCTGGCGCTTGCGCGCTTTTTTGCTGGCGGCCGTCTGTTCACTGGATGCGAATTGTTGAGATCGATTACTCCCTTCTCGCCGTTGGGAAGCCAGCCAATTCGGGTAGTCATCCAGATCCCCTTCAAACAGACCGACCCGATTCTGATGCACCAACCAGAGTTCATCCGTGGTAATACGCAGCAGATGACGATCATGGGAGACAATCACCATCGCCCCCTGAAAATCCTGCAGCGCCTGCCCGACAGCGTGCCGCATCTCTATGTCAAGATGGTTGGTAGGCTCATCCAATAACAACAGATTTGGTTTTTGATAGACCAGCAGGGCCAACACCAGACGGGCCTTCTCCCCACCGGAGAAGGGCGCCACAGGATCAACCGCCTGATCACCCTGAAAACCAAACCCACCCAGATGGTTGCGCAGTGATTGCTCTGTCGCTTTAGCATCCAGTCGCTGTAGGTGTAACAACGGACTGGCCTGTTCATCCAGCTGCTCCAGTTGGTGCTGAGCAAAATAGCCGATACGCAACCCCTGTGCCTGCTCACACAGACCATCGAGGGGCTTTAAGCTACCTGCGAGAATTTTTATCAGGGTCGACTTCCCCGCACCATTGGGCCCCAGCAGGCCGATCCGATGACCGGGTTCCAGAATCAGATTGACCCCATCCAGAATCCGCGTATCCGCATATCCAGCGACAACCCGCTCAAGTTTGAGCAGCGGATGAGGATTCTTCTCCGGTTCAGCAAACTCAAAATGAAACGGTGAATCCACATGGGCTGGGCCGATATGAACCATACGCTGCAATGCCTTCAGGCGACTCTGGGCCTGCCTCGCTTTGGTGGCTTTGGCGCGAAACCGGTTCACATAACTTTCGATGTGGGCAATCTCTCTCTGCTGCTTTTCATAAGCCTGCTGCTGATTGGCCAGCCGGGCGGAGCGAATCTGTTCGAAACTGCTGTAGTTGCCGCTGTAGAGCTCCGCCCTCTGTTGCTCCAGGTGCACAATATGGTCGGTCACCTGGTCGAGGAAGTCCCGATCATGGGAGATCATCAACAGGGTGCCCTGATAGTTGCGCAACCAGTTTTCGAGCCAGATTACTGCGTCGAGATCCAGATGGTTGGTCGGCTCATCGAGTAGCAATAGATCGGAGCGGCACATCAGTGCCTGAGCCAGATTGAGGCGGATCCGCCAACCACCGGAAAACTGACTCACTGGTCGCCTGAAATCCTCGCTGGTAAAACCCAGGCCATGCATCAGCTCTCCGGCCCTGGCTTCAATCCGATAGCCATCCACCACATGCATTGCATCGTGAATCTTGGCAACGGCTACACCATCTCCTTTGGCCTCCGCCTCTTTCAGCTTGGCTTCTAGACTTCGATATTCAGAGTCACCATCAATCGTATAGTCAATGGCACTTCGAGAGAGTGCAGGCGTCTCTTGGGCAACATGGGCGATAGCAAGACCCGAAGGCAGAGTGAGCTCACCATGATCGGCATGCAACTCGCCGAGAATAAGGCTGAACAGGCTTGACTTACCACTTCCATTACCACCAGTGATACCGACTTTCCAGCCTCGATGAAGAATGAATTCAGCGGCTTCGAATAGCAGTTTGCTACCTCGCCGCAAAACAAGTTGATTGAATCGCAACATAAGCTCTGGTTAACCCATCAATATTTCCGCAATTCAACCTTAGCTGTCTGATCCTGCCAACTCAAAGTGATTGAATCTGCAGCTATCTCTTTGATCACCCACTGCCCTAAACTATCACCAACTTTCAGGTTCTGACTCTTTTTCTGCTTTGTATCCATGATAACCGCCACCGGCTTTTCCTCTCCGGTAAGGATGATCCCCATCAGGCGCATTTCTGGGATTTTTGGTTGCGCGACATCGGCTGCAGGCGCGGCCTCTTCACTTTGATAGCCTCGCCGATCCTCTCGAAATAGTGTCCTACTAGCAACCTCCGAGTAGTAACTCAGAGGCTCTACCGACTCTGGGTCTTTCAGCTCTATTCCATCTTCAAGCTTGTTTTCAACAGCTGGCGAAACCACATTTAGCGCTTGCTGATGACGATTCGACCAATCGAACCACTCCACGACAACCACACTGACGAGCAGCAGCAGCAAGCCAACTTGTATCCGTCTCATGTGGATTCACTCCAGAAGTAACCATATACATCGAAGCGAATATCAAGTTTCTCTTGCTTGTCAGCTTTAATACGGGAGGGCCCTTGGACCAACAACTTTTGAAAGAAAAGCAGTGGTTTTCTTGACTCAAGAGCTTGCACAATCTTTAGTAG
>JARRQD010000057.1:0-11851 GCA_037382205.1 Candidatus Thiodiazotropha sp. | reverse complement strand
TACTCTGACTAAGATCTTTTCCGGTCCTGACTCAGGTTGCTGCTGACCATCTTGAACCAATTGGGTGCTCAAGACTGTGCCGCCAGCGGTTTCTATTACCTCTTTAACCTGTTGTTGAAGATCTGCATAGGCAACCCCTGTCGCCTCACCTGTCAGGTAGTTGCGCTCGATAAACTGCTTCAGCTTGGGTGACTTTAGAGCCTGCTTAAGCTTTTCCTCTCGCTGTGCGATACGTTGATAGTGCTCGGTCCGATATATCGAATCCTCAGCGACACCCTGATACTTCTCCATTAAACCCTGCCAGATCAGTGCGACAACCGAGATTCCAGCAATCAACACCACAACCAGACTCAGCATGACCAGAGTGCATCTTTTATTCGACCAGGGTTCCGCTATCATTCCACGGGCTCCTTAGAGAATTTCATAGTAAGATCGAACTTCTCCTTGTTAGAGACTCTGCTTTTCACGAGTGGCGATTTAAAGCGTACTCCCTCGAACATCGCCGACCGCTCAAGCAGCGGAATCAGATCAGAGGCCTTATCCGATTCACCAGATAGATCGACCCTATCCGGAAGAACGATGACACTTTGGGTCCAACTATCCTCAGGGATTAAACGGGTAAGTTCCAGTAGCACCTCTGCAACCGGTAAATAATCCTGACTGATTGTAGACACCATACCGATGGCCTCTCGTCGTTGAGTAAGCTGCTCCTGTAATCGAACAATCTTTGAGGCGTTTACCTGAGCGGTTTGCATTGTCCGCTCCAACTCTATGGCGATCTGTCGTTGCTGCAAAATCGGACTGATCAACACAGCCATCAGCAGAATAACGACTGACAACCAAAGTAGTGTTGAGATTTTGCCATCTATTGGGGCTGATTGCAGATTGTTGCTTGGTATCAGTGAAAGCGGTTTGTCATCCCCCACCAAGCTCACTGCACCAATCTCAGTATTATGTCGGGATAAAATCTCATACCATGGATCCAGACGCTGTTTTTGGGCAACGATCAGATCACCACGAAGCCAATCTTTGCTACCCTTCGCCTGGGTGGGTGTAAAATGAAAATAGACATCTTCTATGTTGAAGGGTGAAAATCGATCCATTTCATAGGCAATCACTTCAGACAATCGGTTTTTTGATGCGATTGGTAAGCGAATATTTCTTATCATTATCAGGCTGTTATCTACTTCAACCCGTATCCGCCTTTTGTTTGCCCCAAAACAGCTGCCCAGCCAGTTGGTTAGTTGGGCTTCATCATATTGATTGAGGTTTATTTGTAGATCCTGCTGGCCATTTTCTTTATAGAAAGTGGCGGATGATGCAGTGATTCTCAAATGACACTCGCACACTGTATCCCGCCCCAGATGCTGGGCAAAGCAAGCCTTTACCGGCTTTATTAGCTGATTCTGAAGCCAATCCGAAATTTCTTGGGCTGGACTCACGATCACTCTTCTTCCTCATCAAACTCCGGCCATAACGCCGCTGGAACAGCGTAGTCTACCGCAACCAGTTTAAATCTGCCCTTTAACTGAGACACTAGCGCCTTGGCTCTAAAGCGTTTTTTACGGTCGGGAATCTCAACATAGAGCTCAACAGTATGCTGCGCAAAACCACCGCCCAGGCCAAATTCCATTACTGTAAATTTGTTATTTTTCGAACCTGTACTAACACTTAGATAGGGCGATATACGAGTTTTTATGTCAGGGGTCATTCCCAACACAAGCCCAATTTCGTCAACTGTACTAAATGGCGCATCTTTTGCGCCATAAGGTTTACCCGCCTGTTGATATTGCTCGTCCTCAGCGCCATTGAGCCTGTGTAACGTATCCCCATCACGCCAATCCAAGATGGCATCTATGACTGATTGCTGTTGCTCTTCATCCACTGCAACATCCACAAGCAACTGCTTTAATTCAGCTTTAGACGCCTGGTTCAAATCGACATGCAGATTGGGGTTGAATACTCGGATTTGAGCCTGATGCCCATTAAACTGCCAGTCATGGGTTCGCCCATCATGCTCCCATGAAAACGCTGGATCTGGATCAAACGCCCTCGCAGCACCGAAATAAAATGCCGCATCAGCCAAGGCCCGTAATCGACTTTGATCTAATTGGTTGTGAGTAAGACTTGATGCTGTGTGAACGGTAGAGGAGATCGCTGAGACAACCGTTACCAGCAGCACTAATACCCAAAGAACCATTACCAGCACGATACCTCGTTGAGAAGCATTCATGTTTGAGATGCCCTAATGGTTATGACGAGAGGAGGTGAAATTCGATTTGGGTAGCGAAGCCTGATGCGAATCAGTTTTGGCAGCTCTTCTTGGTCATGCCACTCACTGTGCCATTCGGAGGGTATCCCCCTTTCTTGTGAGCCATAATAGTTGATTTCCAGGTCTGAAACACCATTCATCAGACGATGTTCACTATAGCGGATCGTCGCCACACCAGACTCAACAGATTGTCTGTCGGATCTCGGGGCCTGACGCCAATCTCTTCCGGCTGCCGGCTCTTCTTCAAGGATCTCAGGGTGGTAGAGCCAGCGCGTAAGCATCAGTGCATTCGCCTGATCCCCTTCGACAAGGTCAAGTCGAAACAGAGATGCACCGCCAAGACCAGCATGAGATGCGGTCGGACCTACCCACCTTAAACTTTTTGCATAACCTGAAAATAGCGACTCAGTATCCGCTTCAGATTTATAAAACTCATTGAACATGCCACTCAGTGAACGTTGCAAGTATGCAAATGCCAATCGTTCCCCAGAGTGCTGCTCGCTGTGGTCAGCAACGAGCTCCCAACTGCGATTCCCTAGATTCAAACCGGAAAACAGCAAAAGCACAATCAGCCCCAAAAGCACTAAGGAAATCATCAGCTCCAGAAGGGTAAACCCATGATGACCAATGGCAATGCGCCGAGTGCTAGTCATTACGCAGGGTCGAAAGCTCATAGTGCTTTTCCGATCCGACCTCGCCCCAACTGACTGTTGAGGTCAGGATGAATGATTTTTGAGCTAAATAGCCATCCTCTTGTGGATTTGCAACGATTTCCAGACGCCAGCGGTAACCCTCTTCCAGCTCACCTTGCTGTACTGAGACTTCGAGTGGGTAAACTTCTCCCGCTTGAGCCAGGATCGACTCTGCCAGTATGGCGGCTGTCGAATAGTCTGAAGCAATCGCTAATCCTCGGCTGTTACTGGATAGGGTCTGCATCATAACCCCCAGTGAGAGGGCCAATACAGTGAATGCCACCAAAACCTCAAGTAAGGAAAAACCATACTGAGCGTTGCGATCAATGAACAAAAGATACCCTGCCGGTGAGCCAATCGACATCAATTTTGTATTCATCACCTGAGCCGCGCAGGCTGATCTGTCCACCCGTTGAACTGCCATCAGGATAGAAGCGAATAACACCTTGTTTTTCACTGGCAGACTCTTCAGCGGCTGAAATCACGGTTAGCTCGGATGAATCCGGCACTTTGTAGGTCCGCTCCCGTGGAGTTATGCGATAGGATTTTTGCTCCAAGTCAAGCATAAACACCCCCTCTTCTCGATTAGAAATTGCCCAGTTGCGCAAAAAACGTAGCGCTGACGACATCTCTTGGCTGGCCCCTTTGAGTTTAACACTGGGCACCACGCGATTGATTAAAGGTGGGGTAATTGCAACAAGCGCCCCAGCGAGTACGAGCACTACCAGCAACTCCAGCAAAGTAAATCCCTCTAACCTTGACTGCGTTGTTGTTGTGTCACTCCCAACCATTGATATCCTTGGCCTCGCCTTCACCTCCTTCAACCCCATCCGAACCCAGGGAGTAGAGATCATACTCGCCATGTTCACCAGGAAAACGGTAGTGATAGTCAACGCCCCAGGGGTCTTTAGGCAGTCTAGGCTTTTTTAGGTAGGGGCCATTCCAGTTATCCATGCCATCCACCCGCTGCACCAGCACCTGCAACCCTTGTTCGTTCCGAGGATAGTTGCCAGTATCAAGGCGGTAAATATCGAGGGCCGCAGATAGCTCTTCGAGCTGAACCCGAGCGGTTTTACTCTTCGACTCGCCGAGAGCGCTCATTACTCGAGGTCCAACCAATCCGGCCAACATGGCTAGAATCGCCATCACCACCAGTAATTCGATGAGGGTAAAGCCTTTTACAAAAACAGGTTTGTATTTGTCATTCATCATTCAGTTACTCTTAAAGAATATATTGACGGAGGATTTGAGCTATGGGCCAAACCATCCAGGTTAATCACGATGTGGAGCCGCACAACCAATTCGTATATCACACAAATCAGAACGCCAGATCGTTAACGCTCAACATCGCCAACAAAATAGAGATGATAATACCGGCAACAACCAGACCCAAACCGACAATCAGAACCGGCTCGACCAGAGTAAGCAGACGCTGCACCGTCTCACGCACCTCTCGATCATAGACATCCGCCACATCAATCAACATGGTATCGATCTCTCCGGACTCTTCACCCACCTGGAGCATCCTAATCGCCAACTCAGGCAGTAACTTCTGTTCGATCAGCGGTGCCGATAATCCTTTACCCTGCTTGAGTTGCTGCGCGGCCTTCTCGATACCCTGGGCGATATATCGGTTGTTCAAAACCTCCTGGGAGAGCTTTACCGCATTCAACAGGGTCAGGCCATTGTTCAGCAGGGAGGCCAGAGTCCTGGAGAGGCGAGCCGTCTCCACCTTCAGCAACAGATCGCCAATCAGCGGCAGCCCGAGTAACCAGCGATCCAACCGGTATTGATTATCACCCCGCTCCAGCCACAGGCGGAACAGGGCAATCGAGAGAAAAATCATCGCCAGCAACAGCCACCAGTAGTTACTCAGAAACTCACCGGCTGCCAGTATGATTTGTGTGGCAACCGGGAGTTCCCGGCCCATGTCTTCAAACATTTGGCTGAACTGGGGAACCACAAACACCAGCAACACCACAATGGAAACAGCCGCCACCACCAACAGAATGGACGGGTAGATCAGCGCTGATCTGACACTCTCACGCAACGCCTGGGAGCGCTCCAGATAGTCGGTAATTCGCTCAAGGGCCTCACCCAGCATGCCCCCGGCTTCACCCGCCTTGATCATGCTGACAAACAGCCTTGGGAAGATGTCGCGCTGTTTCTCAAGCGCCCGGGAGAAGGTGGCGCCGCTCTTGATTGAATCGTTTAGTTCATCGATCACCCGGGCCATGTTTTCATCACTGTTGAGACGGGCCATCAGGGAGAGCGCCCCCTCCAGAGGCATACCGGCTTTAAGCAGGGTGGCCAGCTCTTTGGCAAACGCGAGAATCTGTTTGGGGCCGACCTTCTTCTCACGGCCACTGCGGTAACCGAGTAAACCACGCAGACCGGTAACCCGCTTCACCTCAATCGGAATCAGTTGCTCGCGCTGTAGCTCGATGATCACCTGGCGACTCTCTTCCGCCTCCATCTCCCCCTGCAGCGTCTCGCCCACAGAATTGCTCGCTCGATAGCTGAACAGCGCCATTATCCTGTCATCCCAGGTTGCCGCTGGTGTTGAGAAATACCCAGAAACGGTTGCCTCATCGCTCGACCCTGCCCCAGTGATTTGCGTTTTTGGTTACTACTCATCCTCTTCACTAACCCGCATCAGCTCTTCATAGGAGGTCAGCCCCTGTAGTACTTTGGCCAGGCCATCTCGATACATGGTATCCATCCCCTCCTTGACTCCCTGCTGCTGAATGGTGGAGGCTGTGGCGCGCTGCGTCACCAGGTGACGCACCGGCTCGCTGATCATCAGCACCTCGGCGATGTTCATCCGTCCGCTGTAACCGGTTTGCGCACAGCTGTCACAACCCCTCGCTTGGTAAAGCGTGACTGACTCGCCTTCAGCTGCCAGACCGGCCTGGACAAAGCGCTGGGTCAGGGTCTGATCAGCCACATAGGCGCGTTTGCAGCTGTTACACAAACGTCTGGCAAGACGCTGTGCAACGATGGCATTCACCGTCGAGGCCAGCAGATAGGGTTCGACGCCCATGTCGAGCAGTCGACTGACGGTACCGGCCGCATCATTGGTGTGCAGTGTGGAGAGCACCAGATGCCCGGTCAGCGCGGCCTGCACCGCAATCCGCACTGTCTCTGCATCACGCATCTCACCCACCATGATGATGTCAGGATCCTGGCGCACGATGGCCCGCAGGGCATTGGCAAAATCCATCCCCACCTGGGGTTTGACCTGGATCTGGTTGATTCCCTCCAGCTTGTACTCGACCGGATCCTCGACGGTAATGATTTTAACCCCAGGCCGGTTAAGCTGACTGAGCGCGGTGTAGAGGGTGGTACTCTTACCGCTGCCGGTAGGGCCGGTAACCAGAATGATGCCATTCGGCTGCTGCAGGGACTGCTGCAGTCTACTCAGGGAAGTGTTGCCAAAACCAAGCCGGTCGAATTCAAAACTGATGCTCTTTTTGTTGAGCAGACGTATCACCAGACTCTCCCCATACAGGGTAGGCACAGTGGAGACGCGCAACTCCAGCTCATTGCCTTGGATCTTCACTGAGATGCGACCATCCTGTGGCACCCGCTGCTCGGCGATGTTGAGCTTGGCCATGATCTTGATTCTGGAGATGATCGCTGCGGTGGAGTGGACCGGAGGAGACTCGGCCTCGGAGAGAATACCATCGATTCGGTAGCGCACCATCAGGCTATCCTCAAACGGCTCGATATGAATATCCGAGGCATTCGCCTCGACAGCCCGCTGCAGGATATGGTTGACCAGGCGGATGATCGGCGCCTCACTGGCGAGATCTTTCAAATGCTCGATGCTCTCTTCCGACTCCTGCACATCATCCAGGTCGTCGACGATCTCTCCCATGGCGCTGCGCCCAGCCCCATAAACCCGCTCAAGGGCCGACTCGATCTCGGACAATCGCCCCACTTTGAGGCAGATCGGGCCGTCGGCAATCAACTGCATACCTTGACTGATGTAGCTCTGGCCAGGGTCAGCCACCGCCACAACCATCCGCTCCCCCTGCAGAGCAATCGGTATGGCTTTGGCCTCTTTCAGAAAGCGGAAAGCGATGGCCTGACTGTGTACCGGCTCTTCTGGGTATTCGTTGATATCCTCTACCACGGGCAGCTCGTAGAGTTCGGCCAAAATCTGCACCAAATCGCTCTCTGAGATCAGCCCCAGATGAACCAGCGCTTCGGCCTCGCTCTCATTGGTCTCGCGGGCAAAATTCTCGACCCGATGGTGATCCTGCGGGCTGAGGCGCCCTATATCGCGAAGATAGGCATTTACCCCAGGGCACATTGGCGGAAGCGCTTGACGGATTGTGGATGGTGATGACATTGACTCTGTATGACCGAATCAAACCTTAAAAATTCTGTTACTCAGGCATGCTATGGATCGTTGTAAACGCTGTTTGATGATGAATCACTGCCACCTGCTCAAAACAGATCGTGCATTCTAAAGAAACCGCATCAGTAATCATAGCCACAGGTCATTATGCTTAACCCGGTAAGGAAATGGTAGGCTTTTATATGTCCATTCAGTGAGTTACCCTCTAACAGGCAGACTCATTGTGCGGCCAATCACAGCCTCGGCCAAGACCTTTTGTTCACCAGTCTCAGCACGACCGGCAGAATCGGTTAGAATGCCCGCCTAGAAAAACCAGTGAATCGTCAAGAGGGCCCCAGGAGTGGTTGCATGAGCCGACAGATCTTACCGCGTCATTTACACTCCCAGGGGGTTGCCCTGGCCCATGACGTGTTGATGGTGCCCATCGCCTGGTTTCTGGCCTTCTGGTTTCGTTACAACCTGGAAGTCGTACCCGTCTCTTTCTATCAGGATGCCCTGCGGGCATTGCTCTACCTATTAC
The DNA here is from genome assembly GCA_037382205.1 of Candidatus Thiodiazotropha sp. Taxonomy (GTDB): domain Bacteria; phylum Pseudomonadota; class Gammaproteobacteria; order Chromatiales; family Chromatiaceae; genus Thiodiazotropha. Next base: position 4,001 of record JARRQD010000057.1, on the reverse strand, counting down.
CAGTACAGATCGCGGCTTTTCTGCTGTTTGGTCTCTATCGGGGTATCTGGCGCTTCGCCTCGCTGCCCGACATCATACGCATAATGAAAGCGGTTTTAGTCGGTACGGTCGTCGGGGTTGCCCTGCTGTTTGTCTTCACCCGGGCTGGCGGCGTCCCCAGATCCGTTCCAGTGATTCATGTGATTCTTCTCGTCATGCTGTTGAGTGGCCCGCGGCTGATCTATCGTCTGCTGAAAGACCGGCACCTGGATCTGAAACCGGGCAAACGGGTTTTGATTGTCGGCTCAGGCAAAGCTGGAGAGATGCTGGCCAGAGATATCCTGCGTAACCGGCGCGGCGACTTCAGGCCGGTAGCCTTCGTGGATGACAAGCAGCGCCGTCAGGGGCGCGAGATTCATGGTCTGCCGGTAGCCGGCACCAGCGAGGATATCCCTGCGCTGTGTGAAGAGCTGAGCATCGACATCATCATGCTGGCGATCCCTTCAGCATCCTCCTCGCAGATGCGCCGGGTGGTCGAGTTTTGCGAAACCGCCGGTGTCCCTTTCCGCTCTGTCCCCCAACTCAATGACCTGATGTCGGGAAATGTTCAGATCAACCATCTGAGGCAGATCTCAATCGAGGATCTGCTGGGCCGCACCCCGGTCTCTCTGGACTGGCAAGCCATTGATGCCACCCTCGCCGGCAAGGTGTTCCTGGTCACCGGCGCCGGCGGCTCGATCGGTTCAGAACTCTGCAGACAGCTTGCCAAGCTCAAACCCGCCAGACTGGTACTGCTGGAGAATAGTGAATTCAATCTCTACACCATCGAGATGGAGCTGCTAAAGCGCTTCCCGGAACTTAACCTGGAGTGCCATCTCGGCGACGTCACCGACCAGGTTTACACCGAGAGTGTGTTTCGTGAATATCGCCCTGAAGTGGTTTTTCATGCCGCCGCCTACAAACATGTGCCGATGCTGGAAAACCGGGTTCGTCAAGCGGTGCGCAATAACGTCCTCGGCACCCGCACTGTGGCCGAGTTGGCCGATCAATACGGCTGTGGTGTGTTCGTCCTGGTCTCCACCGACAAGGCGGTGAATCCGGCCAATGTGATGGGCGCCAGTAAGCGCGCTGCGGAGATCTTCTGTCAGAACCTCAATGCTCACTCAGCGACCCGCTTCATTACCGTTCGTTTTGGTAATGTGCTGGGCTCCGCCGGAAGTGTGATCCCGCTGTTTCGCAGGCAGATCGAAGCCGGCGGACCGGTGACGGTCACCGATCCCAGAATGGAACGCTATTTCATGACCATCCCGGAAGCCTGTCAGCTGATCATGCAGACTGTCGTGATGGGTGAGGGTGGTGAGATCTTTGTCCTCGACATGGGCGAGCCGATCAAGATCAGTTACCTGGCCGAGCAGATGATCCATCTCTCCGGACGCACCCTGGGGCAGGATATTCAAATTGAATACATCGGCTTACGACCCGGCGAAAAGCTCTACGAAGAGCTGTTTCATGAGAAAGAGGAGCTTAAGAAAACCAACCATGAAAAGGTTCTGCTGGCCAATCACCGCCAGGTTGACTGGCCATGGCTGAATCAGGTTATGCAGCAAATGAGCGACGCCAGCGATGCACTTGACAGTCAACAGTTGCGCGAGTTACTCGGTCAACTGGTGCCTGAACACGAAACTCATAAAAGCTAAGAGCAAACCAATCAGCCCCATAGACGTTAAACTCGGCCGTATGTTGACACGCATTGCGCAGATGACTCTATTCAGGTTGGATTGACATCAGCCGCCCATACCAATTCAGTCAGATATGTCCGGTATTGGATCACCCAGATCACCAGTGGCAAAACAGACGGTAGAATCAGGTAACCCAGCTGATAGCCCAGCGCCACACCATCGATCGCCAGGGGGGCAAACGCCAGCTGTGTAGAGATTTCCGGCCCCAAGTTGAAGAGCAATGTTTTCAGGCTATCGAAACAGACACCCCAGACCTGGAAGAGTAACAGCAGAGGCACTCCCCAAAGCCATTTGTTCCATTTCATATCCTCATTCTTTGGATCCCCAGGAGTGGCGATCGAGAGTGCGGTATAGAGCGGCAGACCATAACTGTAGAGCAGCGGATTGACAGTGAACACCAGATCACCACTGACCCCAGGCGGCTGACCTTTCAGCAGCGCTGCCGGGATGCTCAGCCGGGTGACAAAATCCAGATGATCCCCCTGCTGTTCAACGCCCTGGAAGATGTGCGGAAAGAGCACGCTCAGAATCCAGTCGCTGAGCAGCCCCACCGGCCAGACTAAACTCGGCGCCAGGAAGTACCAGCCGGCCAGGCAGACCGGCAGCCAAAACACTACCTGCAGGATGAAAGCGGCGACCGGGTTTAACGAGTTAAGCAGACGCATGCTCAGATCCAACTTGCAGCCTCACTCTCGGCAGATAGCGCAACCAGACTAAAAACACCACCAGCACATCGAGAATGATCAGTGACTGCCAGATATAGAGATGAGCCCACTCAAAAGCGGTCTGATTCCATTGCCCCAAGTAGAAGAGGCTGATGATTCTTAGCAGATTCATCACCTGGATTGCCAGAATGCCGATACCAATACCAATCAGCTTCATCCGCCAGTTTGCAGGGAAGGCCAAGATGGCTGCAATCAGCACGATACTGGCTTCGATACCATTGCACCCTGCCTCGATGGAGACCGCAAAACCGCTCGTCTTGTCCTGCAGGATAATCCCATAGGCCTGGACGCCCTGATCAAAAAGCTGGATCAGCCCGGCGCTGATTTTCGCAATGAAAGCGGTGAATGGAACAACCAGCCACTGTTGCCCAAAGGGCATCAGCTCCAGGGTGAAGAGTCCAACCAGTATGACGCTAAAAAGTAGGGCAAATCGGAACATCTTTTTTTCGAGTGTAGAGATCTCATAGATCGACCGTTGAATCAGTTCAGTTTCGGTCAAGGATGGGCTCAACGCAATAGCATACCCTCAAATAAACTGAGTTTGATTTTCAATGTTCAGCTTTAAAAAACATTAATACGGTGTTACATACCCATTAAATGGGTTGTTGCTTATAAATGTGCTTTTAAAGGACTACAACACTCATCAGCAGCATTATTTTCGAACACCTGTAGTTTTACTGACGTCACCGCAACCCCTGGAAGTTCGAGCATCATTTTAATCAATGACACCATACCGGCGCGGGTGGGTCTGGTTGGCCGGCAGCCCCCAAGGCGGCATCTGCTCGGTGTTGAAGACACGGCCGGTAATGATCGGATAGGGATGACTTTTGGACATCAGCGAAACCGACAGCAGATCCGCCTTGGGCTTCTTGAAATCGTTGAGCGTGATTCCCTCTTCCCAGTTTGTTTTTGGCTCGGTTGTGGTTATTGAAGCTTGAGGCAAGAGCGATTAAGGTGGCGGGTCAATTTCCGTTGTGAATGATGGATTATTCAGGAACTCAACTTATGCATCAGAAACACGACCGAGCCTACCATCGCCTCTATTCCGAGCCGGCTTTAGTGGAAGATCTAGTGCGCCATTTTGTTGAGGAATCCTGGGTGGAACATCTCGATTTTGCTCGAATGGAGCGGATCAACTCGAAATTTCATTCTGAGGCATTGGAACGGCGCGAGGGCGATATCATCATGCGTATCCCCTTTCTGGAGGATAGCCGCCAGGAGGTCTATCTCTTTCTTCTGCTGGAGTTTCAATCCACCGAGGATCGATGGATGGCGTTGCGCTTCGGTACCTATGTGCATCTGCTCTATGAGCAACTGGTCAGAGAAGAACGTCTGATCGGAGGGCGGCTACCCCCGGTCTTTCCTTTGCTGCTCTACAATGGCGATGATCACTGGAATGCGGCAACCGACCTCAGCACCCTCATCGCTCTACCCCCCAATACCCCGCTCTGGTCTTACCAGCCTGGGATGCGCTATTATTTGATCGATGAGAGCCGCTATCCCCAGGGCAAATCTGGATCCCTGAGTGGTTTTGTGATGCGCCTGGAAAACGCTCGAA
>JARRQD010000056.1:0-28866 GCA_037382205.1 Candidatus Thiodiazotropha sp. | reverse complement strand
TACCAGCCCGCTGTCGAGACTGAATGCCGGTACAAAATAGTCGGGTTGGCTCTCTTCTTCACTGCCTTCCACGTCCAGATCATAACCGGCATAGTTGAGGCTCAGGTTGGGAATTAGGTGGCCCCAACTGCGGCGCATGGGCAGACTGATGCTGGGTCGTAGAACCAGCCGCTCTCCATTGGTCAGGGTGTCGTGTTTGAAATGGGTGTACTCGCCGCGTACGTCAAGATTGATACCGAAAGGGTTGTTGTAGTTGCGGTAGCTGGTATAGAGCTGGGGTAGACGGCGATAGGGACGGTTTTTTTGACTGAGGCTCTCATCGATGGTCTGAAAACTCTGTACTCGGCCAAGCAGCTGCCAGTGACCGAGTCGATAGCGGAACTCACCAACCCGCTCCAGGTTGCGGGTGCTGGTGATCGCCAGTCCAGTGCCGAAGTCATCCTGGTAGTCACTATCACTCACCGCGTCGGTTTCGATCCGGGTGGTCAATCCCTTGATCGGGCGGCTTACATGATAAAAGTGCAATGCCCGCCGCTCTTCACCATGATCGCTACTCTCAAGCTGGTCGTTGGGGAGTAGCTCGCCACTGATTTCCGCCCGCTGTTTTGTGCCCAGGTAGCGGAGTTCGGCCCCCATCATGAGACCCCGCTTGCTCATCCAGCGGGGGGTCAGTGTGGCGTCGTAATTGGGCGCCAGATTGAAATAGTAGGGAGTGGAGAGCTCTGTACCCCGCCGGTTGTAAGAGCCCGCTGAGGGAATCAGGAAACCGGTTTTTCTGCGATCATCCACCGGAAAGGTGAAGTAGGGCAGATAGAGAATCGGTACCCTGCCGAGCCGTAGTCGGGCGTGTTTGGCGCTGCCCCAGCCTTCCTCCATATCGATCTGCAGATCGCTGGCAGCCAGACTCCAATCGTTCTTACCGGGTGGGCAGGTGGTATAGGTAACATCCTGATAACTCGACTGTTGTTTGTTGAGCAGTTCCACTCTGTGTGCCGCGCCACGGGCGTTGGCGGCAGTCAGACGAAACTCAACCCGGTCGAGCCAGCCATATTGATCGTCCAAGGCCAGATATCCCCGGTCGGCACTCATTCTGAGTCCAGGCTGTTGGACGAACAGATTGCCGAACAGTTCTGCAGCACGACGTGCTTCGTAATAGGTTAAACGATCCGCTTCCGCATAGCCGTCAAGCCGCCAAAGTTTTACCGCCCCACTCAATTCGGTCTGCGCGGTGCGCTGATCGTAGCTGATCTGATCGGCTGTCAGTTGGATCGGCTGCTGGGGAATGGGTCTCGCAGGTATCCCAACGAACGGCTGTTCTGTCTGGGTTGAGCAATTCCCCCACTCGATCCCCTGATCCAGCCTGGAGAGCGTCTCTGCAGAGCTTGCGACAGGCCACAGCAGTGTGCCACAAAACCAACAGATTACGCCCAAGGCTTTGCCTGGCCCTGACGCTGTTTTGTCATCGTATCTGCCGGTTGTCATTATTGAGTCGGTGTCTGCCATCTGTAGCAGCCACCCGGGGAACCTTTAATGGTGCGGTGTTTCATACTAATACTAAATTCGTGAGTTCATGACGACGCATCGCGTAAGCTCTTGATTCCCCAGCGGTTCAAAAAATGCCCGCTTAGCCTTTGGGTGAAGCTAAGATTTTCAGATTCCACCGGGAAACCAATATCTTACACTCTGCACTCGCCCTCAACCCACGGATTCAGGTAATTGACGATGATGGGGTGGCCCTATGCTCTCGGTTTGCAGAGAGGGGAAGATAGAGCAAACTGTGGTTTTCTCAAACCTGCTTATGACTGCAAATCCGATTTTTGCGAAAACCGCACAAAACAATAGCTTTACTATTGATAAATCATCACGCAGGCCGGGATAAATTCGCATAGAATCTGCCGGACTTCAAATTCTTCGGATCCATGAGGAGAGAGCTTGACCACTGTTACCCGCCGTTTTCTACTGAGTTTGGCGATTCTGATTGTCACCATATTGATCGTAGTGCTGTTGATTGCCACCCGCCCAGAGGCCAATATGGAGATCCAAGAACCTGTGGTCACCCGGGTTGAAGTGACCCGTGTGGTGCAGCGTGACATCCTGCCGAAAGTGAGTTACACCGGGTTGTTGCGACCTCGCAAGACAGCCTCTTTACGATTTGAGGTTTCGGGTGAGCTGAACCAGCGTTATGTGGAGCCCGGGCAACTGGTCGAGGCGGAGAGCCTGTTATTACAGCTGGAGGAGGCAGATTATCGCGATGCGCTGACTGAAGCCACCTCTCAGCTGAGTGAAACCCAAGCTACCCTACAGCGGGATCGGAAACTGCTCGATCTGGCCAGTGAAAACCGACGTCTGGCAGAGCGGGAGTATGCACGGCTGGAGAAACTGGGTAAAGGTTCTCTGGCTTCGGTTTCGACGCTGGAAAGTTCTCGTCAACAACTGATCAACCTGCAGGCGGAAGAGGCACGCCTGGCATTCAGTCTGGAGTCGAACAAGGCGCGATTGGAGCAGCAACAGGCCGCTCGCAACCGCGCTCAACGAAACCTGGATCGTACCCGTTTACTGGCCCCCTTCAATGGTCGGGTGAACCGGGTGTTGGTGGAAACTGGGGACTATGTGAGTGCCAATACCCTGGTGTTGGAGCTGATCGATACCAGTAACCTGGAGCTGCAAGTGGCCGTCAATGGTGATGTGGTGGAGGCACTGGAGCTCGGACAGCAGCTGGCTGTGGATATTGCCGAGCAACAGGTAAGTGGAAAACTGATTGCGTTGCAGTATGATCCTGACACCCAGACTCACACGCATCCTTTGCGCATCCAGGTTCAGGCCGACGGTTTGATACCCGGGCAGCTGGGGCAGGTCAGGCTACCACTGCGAGCTCGTAGAGCGGCATTGGTTGTACCCGCGGCAGCGATGTTGCGTGAAGAGGGTAAGTTCTATGTCTTTCTAGTTGAGGATAACAAACTGGTTCGCCAGCCGATCACCCCAGGTATTCGCGATGGCGATCTACAAGTTGTGCTGCATGGTCTGCAACCGAACCAGCTACTGGTGGCTCGGGATGTGGATGTGTTGAGTGAAGGTAACGAGGTGCAGATAGAGGGCCTTAAAGCGGATGATTGATTTTTCCATTCGCAATCCACTGATCGTCAACTTGCTGCTGGTGATCATACTGATGGCCGGGCTGGTCTCCTGGTACGCCATGCCTCAGGAGATGTTTCCTGTGGTGGAGCAGGATAAAGTCAGTATCAAGACGATCTTCGAAGGGGCTTCGCCCGAAGAGGTTGAGCGACAGATCAGTCTGCCGATCGAACAGGAGCTGGACGGTCTTGCCGACATCGATGTGATCAGCTCGACCAGCAATGAGAGTCTCTCAAACATTCTGATCGATCTGAAGAGTGGATCGGATGTGGACAACTTCATGCGAAAAGTGCGTACCGCACTGGATCAAGTTGACGATCTACCTGATGAGGCGGAAGAGCCTGAGTTGGCCAGGCTTGAGACCCGATTTCCAGTGATTTCAGTGAGTCTCTATGGAGATATCTCCCGTGGCGAACTCTATCAGCTGGCCGAACAGATCAAAGATGAGTTGATCCAGATACCCGGTACCGCATCCGTCGGGGTGGCCGGAGATCGGGAGTGGGAGATCTGGGTGGTGGTCGATCCTCAGGTACTGGCCGCCCGGGGGGTATCACTGAATCAGATCGCGATGGCGTTGCGTAACAATCTGCGAGACCTTCCCGGGGGCACCTTGAAGTCCACTGGTGGGGATATCCGCTTGCGAGGTATGGGGGTCCCGCCAGATCCGCAACAGATGGCTGCCATCGTTTTGCGTCATAACGAAATGGGTGGGCAGCTGCGGTTGGGGGATCTTGCTCAGGTACAGCTACGCCATGAAGAGGCGCAGACCTTGGGGCGCTTTAATGGCAAAGCTTCAGTCAATCTGACGCTCAACAAAACCAGTCAGGCGAGTACGATCGAAGTGGCCAAGTTGGTCAGAGCCTTTGTGGACGAGCGTCAGCAGAGCCTGCCGGCAGGGGTCAAACTGGGGCTGTTCAGTGATCTCTCGGTGTATGTCAAAAACCGTCTTGAGACAGTCAAATCATCGGGTATTGTCGGTCTGGTGCTTGTGCTGTTGGCGCTCTATTTAATGCTTAATTTCCGGGTTGCGTTCATCACGGCGTTGGGTATTCCGGTCTCCTTCCTGGTCGCCGTGATCGCGCTTTATATGTTCGGTTACAGCATCAACATGGTCTCCCTGTTTGCCTTTCTGATTGCCTTGGGATTGATCGTGGATGATGCGATTATCGTCAGTGAGAATGTCTATCGTCATCTGGAGCAGGGTGAGACGCCTACTTATGCGGCAACCCAGGGTACCCGTGAAGTCTACTGGCCGGTGGTCGCTTCGACCTCAACCACCATTGCTGCCTTCATGCCGATGTTTGCGATTGGCGGAACCATGGGCGCTTTTATCTCAGTGATTCCTGTGGTGGTCACATCCTCGTTGATGGGATCACTGTTGGAGGCGTTTGGTGTGCTGCCATCCCATGCGAAGGAGTTCTTACGCAAAGCCAGAACTCGAAAACAGGGCCGAATCGATTGGTCAGCACTGAATCAACGCTATACCCAACTGCTGCGCAAATGCCTCGATTACCGCTATCCGGTTGCTCTGTTAAGCATGGGTGTGTTAGCAATCGCGGTAACCTTCGCGGCTACCCGGGTACCCTTTTTGCTGTTCGGTCATGTGGATGTGGGGCAGTTCTTCGTCAACATTGAAGCCCCGAGTACCTACAGTATTGACGATGCTTCCCGATTGGCCGATAAGCTCGAACAGACCATGATGCAGACCATTGGCGAGGAGGAGCTTGAAACCCTGTTGACCAATGTGGGGGTGATGTTCATCGACTTTCATCGGATGCGCATGGGCAGTCGTTATATTCAGCTGATCGTGGATTTGAAGAAGCAGAAGCCACAAGGCTTCATCGAGCGCTGGGTCTCTCCGCTTGTCAGTCTGAATTTCACCCGGGAGGGGAGTCGTGATCGCAGCTCTGCAGAGGTCATTGAGGCGGTGCGCCAGGCGTTGCAGCAAGTCCCTGGTATACAAAGGATGTCGATTCTACGCGCCCAGGGGGGGCCGGCAGGAGCAGACCTAGAGGTTGGTGTTCTGGGTGACTCGGTTGCTGAGATCAGTCGTAGTGCTGAATCGATTCGCAGTTTTGTGGCGCGATTACCGGGCATATCGGATGCCCGGCAGGATATGGATCCGGGTAAACTTGAGTATCGCTATGAACTGAATGAGCGGGGGCGTCGATTAGGATTGAACCAGACTCAGTTGGCGGATGCGGTCAGAACCGGTTTTCTCGGACTCAAGCTCTCCTACGTCAGCTGGCAGGATAAACGTATACCGGTTCGCTTGATCTATGATGACAAGTTGCGTCATGATGCCGGCGCCCTGTCACGTCTGCCGATCACTCTGGATGATGGCCGCACAGTCTATCTGGGGGATGTGGCGAATATCAAAGAGGCGAGAGGGTTCAATACCATCAATCGACGTAATCTAAGTCGACTGGCGACGGTCACCGCCGAAGTGGATGCCAAGGTGACCACACCGAATCAAGTGATCGAGCAGCTCAAGAGTGAGTTTGCAAAGCTGCCGGAAGGACAACGCATTATTTTTCTCGGCGAAAAGAAAAAAGCCCAGGAGTCGATGGTGGGTATGAAACGAGCTGGAATTATTGCTCTGGCCGTGATCTTTTTTATTCTGGCGGCGCTGTTTAAATCGCTGCTCGATCCATTGGTGGTAATGTTTGCCATACCCTTCGGTGCAATTGGGGTGATCTTCGGTCACTGGTTGTTCGATTACAATCTGCAGTTTTTATCATTGGTTGGGTTCCTGGCTTTGACGGGTATCGTTGTCAATGACTCTCTGATACTGATCGATTTCGCCAAGCGATTGAGGTGTGAAGGCTGGGAGAGAAAGGCGGCGATGGTGGAGGCTGGAAGAGTTCGGATAAGACCCATATTGTTGACGACAGCAACCACTTTTCTGGGGATCTCCCCACTGATCTTTTTTGCCACAGGACAGACCGCATTTCTTTCACCGATGGCGGTCAGCTTGGGATTCGGTTTGGTTTTTGCGACCTTGTTAATTCTGCTTGCGCTGCCCTGTTTCTATCTGATCGCGGATGATCTGCGCCGCCGGGTTTCAAAGCAGTCACTGAGTGAATCAAGCAAGGACTATGTCGCTAAGAATGCTTAATTAATTCGCTTTGTCTGCTTCTTGCCCCTGGTCTATCCCGGGGGGTAATTCACCGCAAACACTCGCCAATGGCACTGGTTAACTGCATAACAGATCATTAACATTTATTCCCGTTCATTTGCGAACTCCATCTTCTCTGGGCTCAGTAGCAGGTGACGCGCCTTTGCCGATTCTGTACATTCCTCTGCATTTGATTCACTGCCCGCTACAGGAGACTCCATGCCACAACGTATCGCCCAGCTTAAAGATTGGCTGAATACTCTTCCAGGTATGGAGGCGTACTCATTTGAGCCGGCCTCCGGTGACGCCAGTTTTCGTCGCTATTTTCGTATCGGTGTGGGCGATAAGAGCTATATCGCAATGGATGCTCCTACGGATAAGGAAGATACCAGGCCTTTCATTCACGTTGCGAATGCACTTGAAAGCATTGGTTTGAATGTGCCGCATATCCATGCCAAGAGTCTGCAGCAAGGCTTTTTACTGCTGGAGGATCTGGGAAGTGTCCTCTATCTGGATCGCTTAAATTCTCAGACAGTGGATCGCCTTTATGGCGATGCGATCGAGGCGCTGATCACTCTGCAGGCTCAAGGACCTCGCGAGGGTCTGCCTCACTATGATAGTAAGCTACTGATGGCTGAAATGGGACTGTTTCGCGATTGGTTGTTGGATGCGCATCTGAAATTGACTTTAAGTCAGCAAGAGCGGCAACTGTTGGACAATCTGTTTGAAGTGTTGACAGAGAATGCACTACAGCAACCCCAGGTTTGTGTGCATCGGGATTTCCATTCGCGCAATCTGATGGTGGTAGAAAATAATAATCCTGGGGTGATCGATTTTCAGGATGCAGTGATCGGTCCCGTGACTTACGACCTGGTCTCCCTGCTTAAGGATTGTTACATCGAATGGCCATCGGAGCAGATTGAAGCTTGGGCTTTGGGCTACTTCAAATTAGCCGCTCAAACAGGTGTGATCACCACCGAGGATGAATCGAAATTTCTAACTTGGTTTGATCTGATGGGGGTGCAACGACATCTAAAGGCCAGTGGCATATTCGCCAGGCTGAACCAGCGTGATGGTAAGCCCGGATATTTGCAGGATATACCACGCACCCTGAATTACATCCTTGCGGTGGCAGATCGCTATCAAGCCACACGTGAACTAGGAGATTTTCTTCGTCAACGGGTGATCTCTCAGCTCTGAGTGTCCAGTGTGTTCTGTTAATTTTTTAGATCTCTGTCAGTAACGATTTGGCCAAGAATTTACTGTCGTGATAGATCCGCCTATTGATGAGACCTTGTTCACAGTGCGCAGATTTGGGTCGAGATTTGTTGTGTTGATTAAGGTTGTGTCTGTTTTTTACGTCGGTAATCGCTTTTTTCTTCATTTTTTTAATATTTTTATTCTAGATACCTGAGTTTAATCAGGTAATTCATGGGGATTATTCATAATTTAATTTCTTAGTATGATATAACTATATGTAATAAAAATAGCGCAACAATAACCGACCAATAAACTTGGTTATGATCAAATAAAACCGATAAAAATGTTAAATATGAAAGTTAATTTATTGATTATTATATAATTTATGATTGCTGTATTTTGCCTGTATCAATTATGCAACAATGAAGTTTTAATGTGTCTTTTTTGCAAAAAAAGGCTTGCATTTTGGAATTCCGTTGTCTAATATCTGCATCGTAGTCAATTTTTCTACCCATCAATTCTTCGGAGTTAACTCAAATGAAAAAAGTACTTTCTTTGGCAATCGCTGCTGCTCTGGTAGCACCTGCTGCAGCCATGGCTGATGCCACCATCTACGGTAAGGTCCGTCAGTCTCTCGACATCGTAGATTTCTCTGATGCAGGCGGCGACGACGAAATCCAGATCAATGATCGCACCTCCCGTCTCGGCGTTAAGGGTTCTGAAGATCTGGGCAACGGTCTGACCGGTGTTTATAAAATTGAATATGGTGTAAAAATCTCCACTAATGATGTCAGTGGCAAGGAAGGTAACGAGTTCGCTGGAAATGGTGGCCTGAGTGCTCGTAACGCTTTCGTCGGCCTGGCTGGCGGTTTCGGTACTTTCGTAATTGGTCGTCACGACACCCCTCTGAAAATCTCCACTGGTTCCCTGGACTACTTCGGTGATACCGCTGTGGACAACAACCTGGGCTACACCGAAAATCTGCTCGATCTGCGTGCTGACGGTACCGTGGCTTACATCTCACCTGCAATGGGCGGCCTGACTGCTGCGATCGCTCTGGTTCCTGGTGAGAACACTACTGAAGTTGAAGGCGAAGAGGCTGATGGCCTCACCGACGCTTACTCTATTGCTCTGATGTACTCTAACTTCGGTGTTTTTGCTTCTTTTGCGTACGAGAGTGCTTCAGTTGAGACCACCGTGCATCCTGGTGAGCTTTCAGCGGCGGATCTTGCTGCGCTTGGCGCATCGAGCGAAGATCATGACAATATGCGATTCGGTATTGGTTACAGTCACGACATGTTCAAAGTTGGTTTCATCTATGACACTATCGAAAACACTCTGGATGACTCAACAAGTATGATGCTGAACGGTTCTGTTAAAGCAGGTCCTGGTAACATTAAGGCTAAATACTTCAAGGTTGATTCTGATGACTCATTGGGTGGTGGTTTGTTCCGTACTGCCAGCCATGACGGCTTCGGTTTCGGTTATGACTACAATCTGAGCAAGCGCACTCAGGTTGCTGCTAACTATGTAAGCTCTGAAGAAGATGATAGCGGTAACAAATCTTCTGTTGTCAGCTTCCAGCTCAACCACAACTTCTAAGCTTTAACTTAGAAACGAACCCCAACAATCAATGATGAATCGAGGTCGTGTTCCTAATAAGTTTGATTCACCATGCCTCGTTTGTTGGATGTAATTCATTCGTGCATTGATAGGTTGGGGTTCGCTTCACTCACCCCAACCTACGGTCTGCAGTGTTTATTTCGGTTCGACTGTTTTAGCCCCGTCCTCGGTACCCAGGATCAGGACATCTGCGCCACGTAGGGCGAATATGCCTGTGGTGACCACCCCGGCAATTGCATTAATTTGTTGTTCCATCTCTCTCGGTTTCATAATCTCCAGGTTATGAACATCGAGGATGACATTACCGTTATCTGTGGTAAATCCTTCCCGCCAGATCGGAGTGCCTCCCAGTTTGACTAGCTGTCTGGCGACATGACTCCTGGCCATCGGTATAACCTCGACAGGTAATGGGAAAGTGCCAAGCATATCGACTAATTTGCTCTGGTCTGCGATACAGACGAATTTCTTGCTTGCGCCAGCGATGATCTTCTCTCTGGTGAGAGCGCCGCCGCCACCTTTGATCAGGTTGAGGTAGTGGTCAGATTCATCAGCGCCGTCGATGTAAACCTCCAAGTCACCGGTCGAGTTTAGATCCAATACGGGAATGCCATGCTGCTTGAGGCGTTCGGTCGATGCCTCTGAACTGGATACCGTGCCTTCAATTTTTCCTTTGACAGTAGCCAGGTAGTCGATGAAATGGTTAACTGTAGAACCTGTTCCGACACCAATGACCCCACCAGTAACATAGTCTAATGCGGCTTTTGCCGCCTGTTTTTTGAGTTCATCTGCATTCATTTTTATCCCTCCGGCTAGGATAGTTCTGTACACTGAGTTGTCTCTGCTAGTGCTAATGCTTGTTTTGGCCGCTGTTTTGCCGGCCTCTGGTTTGGGCCCTGAGAGCATTAAAAGAACATGTGTCAGTATGACAGATCGGTTTTTTTGTTCGGTTTTTACCGGCAGTGGGTAATAATACCCATGAAGGTATAGAAAGTCAGTTGTTGTTATCGGATTGTTATTTGGGATAAGCCAATGCCCTTGCCATATATAGAGAAGATTCTTCGAGCGCGCGTCTATGATGTTGCCCATGAAACACCGTTGAGCCATATCGGTTTGCTGTCGGCTCGACTGGAGAACCAGATTTATCTAAAACGGGAGGATATGCAGCCTGTATTTTCATTCAAACTGCGCGGCGCCTATAACAAGATGATCAATCTGAGTGAAGAGAAGCGTAAGCAGGGTGTCATCGCTGCATCAGCAGGTAATCATGCGCAAGGCGTGGCTCTGGCTGCTCGGCGGTTGAAAATACAGGCATTGATTGTAATGCCGAAGACAACGCCACTGATAAAGGTGAAATCGGTTCGGAATTTTGGGGCCAAGATTGTATTGGCCGGAGACTCCTATGATGAGGCCTTTGTTCGTTCCCAAGAGTTGGCGCAAGAGCAAAACTTGACCTTCATTCATCCGTTTGATGATCCTGAGGTGATCGCCGGTCAAGGTACGATTGGTATGGAGATCTTAAGACAGCATCCGACCCCACCGGAAGCGGTCTTCGTTCCGGTTGGTGGCGGTGGCTTGATTTCTGGCATTGGTGCCTACATCAAATATGTCTATCCACAAGTAAAGATTATTGGTGTAGAGCCTGAGGATGCCGCATCGCTCTATACCGCGCTTAAAGCCAAGCGTCGGGTCAAGCTCAAGCAGGTGGGGATTTTTGCTGATGGTGTTGCGGTCAGGCAGGTTGGTAAGGAGACCTATCGTCTTGCGCGAAAGGTTGTGGACGAGGTGGTGTTGGTCAATACCGATGAAATCTGTGCCGCCATTAAGGATATATACGATGATACCCGTACAACGGCAGAGCCTGCTGGCGCACTCTCTATTGCTGGATTGAAGCGCTATGTGAAGCGCGAAGGGTGTCAGGGGAAGGATCTGATTGCCATCAACAGTGGCGCCAATATTAATTTTGATCGATTGCGACACGTTGCGGAAAGGGCAGAATTTGGTGAACGTAGAGAGGCTCTGTTTGCGGTGCAGATTCCTGAGCAACCCGGCAGCTTTCTGCGTTTTTGTCAGCTGATCGGTAAACGCAGTATTACAGAGTTTAACTACCGTTACTGTGATGCGGCTAAAGCCCAGATCTTTGTTGGTATCGAGCTGAGCGGTGGCGATAAGGAGCGGGAATCCCTTTATGAGCGTTTCCAGGGTAAGGGCTATTCGGTTATCGATATGACAGATAATGAGACCGCTAAGCTGCATATCCGTTATATGGTGGGTGGTCATGCCCAGGGTGTTGAGAATGAGAGCCTGATACGGTTTGAATTCCCCGAAAGGCCTGGAGCCTTGCTCTATTTTCTAAGTCACTTGGGTAAGGAGTGGAACATCAGTCTGTTTCACTACCGCAACCATGGTGCGGCCTATGGGCGTGTCTTGATGGGAATCCAGGTGCCATCAGGAGAAAAAGGGGAGTTTTTGCGTAAATTGAAGAGGTTAGAGTACGTCTATTGGGATGAGACGGAGAATCCGGCCTACAGATTGTTTGCCGGTGTCAGTGTGGAATAATCTGGCCCTATCGTGCAAACAACAAACCCCGCGATGCGGGGTTTGTTGTGATTGAGCCAGACTAAGAGGTGGCCTTTTTCTTTCTAGGTGTCACTTTCCTAGGGCGGGCTGGCCTCTTTTTAGCGGTTGCTTTCTTTTTGGCTGTCTTTTTCTTGCTAGCCTTCTTCTTTGCAGCTCTCTTTTTAGTTGTCTTTTTCTTAGCAACCTTCTTCTTGGCGGCCTTCTTTTTGGTTGCCTTCTTCTTGGCTACCCTCTTTTTGGTTACTCGCAACTTTCTTTTTGGTAGCTCGTTTCTAAACAGCTACATTCTTGGTTGTGTTTGCACGCTACGCTGTTGCCTTTTTCTTGGCGGCCTTTTTCTTCGCCATAAATGATTCCTCCCAGAAGAACTACCTAACAGATGAACTGAGTATAATTCAGCTTTAAAATAAATCCAGAAGATAACGCATTATTTTGCTAATTAATTCAACTTGTTGGTACTTACTGTGGTGAGTTAACTGTTTTTTAGCCTGATCAGAACAAAATATGGATAAAAATTTGTATCAACTATAGCTTACATAGGTCGATCGATTTTAAGCTTTCAGTTCATTTTTAGCCTTTGATGGAATGGATTGAACTGCCATAGGCTTGTCTATTACGATGCTGTTGCCGCTATTGATACGACTTCTATAGGTTTCGATAGAGCAAAGGTTAAAAACACAAGATTGAGTGAATCGCTTAGGGGAGTGCTCAGAATCGATAGCGATGCGTCTCTGTTATCACCCAATCTAGTGCTATATCCCATGGGTTACTCGCTATAGAGGGGCGATGTTGAAGGTTATGGGCAAGACCAACCATGACTGGCCCTGTTAGATGTGAGCGTTGAAGCTTGAAAGCAAAGGTACGGTCGTAATAACCACCTCCCATTCCCAAACGGTGTCCTTGATCATCAAAAGCAACCAAAGGAACGAATACCAAATCCAGAGCCCACGGCTTGATCAGTTGTCTTTGTACACAAACGGGTTCAGGAATGCCGAATCGATTCAATTGCAGTTTTGAGTTGTGCTGATAGGGCGCAAACCATAAGCCGGTCACGGTATCCCTTCTGAGGATCGGTAGATAGGGTGTTTTGCCGCGACTGAGCGCTTCATCAAGCAGTGGTCTTGGGTCGATCTCACCGTTGACAGCATGGTAGAAAGCGATGCGCTTGCTCTGCCTGAAAGGCTTAAAGTTGGCCATATGATTGAGCAGCTTCTGACTGTGCTGCTTGAGTCTCTTGTCACTGAGTTGGATGCGATCAGCCTTGATTAGTTGGCGAAGCGTTGAGCTATTCATCTTTATTTTGGGTAACCCGGTGAGTTTACTGGTGGCTGCAGTGTGCCTACGCGTGCTGATAACGATGTCTGCGGTCTGTCCCTATAGTAATCAGAATCTTAGGGGCTTCAAGCGGCTGGTTACTGCTTAAGCAAGAATAACCCTTCTCAGGGAATCGTAGTTTGATCGAGATGGCATGGTCGAAGCGCCTAACAATCTTAACAATCAAAGAGAGGCCGCCTGAAGGCTTTGGTATCAACTCAAGCTTCGGAGTTCATATTAGAGCAAAACTGCAAACTCTATCATTCATCTACCTCTGTCATCATGGAATTTGCTCTCGTTAATGCCTCTGAGGTACTGAAACCATGACCGTAGAGCTTGTTGAGGGCAGGGCCACATTCCCCTGGATTCCGGCCTACGCCGGAATGAGTACGCCCACGAGGGCACATAGACAGCACGGTGAAAGTCCGTGTCAGAGTTGGCCACAGCTCTGTAGTAGAAAGAAACTGCGTCACCAAGAGGTGAGGAGTAACTGAAAACGAAAGATCGGTCCGTAGTAAAGCGAACCCGTTTCGGCCGGATAGTGCGATGAGCCTGCTCATTCTTCGCAAGACTTGGGCTTTTCACCATGAAAGAAGCCTGGGTTGCAGCGAGCCAGTCCCGATGAGGCATGCCCATCCTGTTTACAGGCTGTGGATGAACTTTGAACTCCGAAACTTAAGTTATTAAAACTTGTGTAGGAAGTACTACGGCAAGTTTGATGCCCAGACTCAAGGTGGCTGAAAGGGAACTCTATGATCGTCGGGGTAATAGGTTGGATCCTGACCCGCTCGGCGCATTGATGAAACAATGCTCTGTAGTGTCCTGGTGCTTAAGTAAATACAAAAGCGTTTAGTAAGGGGGGAGAGGTGACGCCCCCGTTTGTGCCGTCGCGTGCCTTTGTTCTTGAACCAGAGGGTTCAAGTGGGAACAACAGTAGTACCTCAGGCTTTCCGCATAGAAGCGGACATGCACACCGGTAATAGCATTATGTTCCCAGGGTAGCTATTAGGCTCAAGAAAATACCCGGGCTGCTAACATGCACCACAGGGGCGCCACAACATTAGGCTAAACCTATTTTATTAAACCGGCAACTAAAACCGTCAACTTCATCTGTGTACGAGTGGGCATACAATAGGATGCAAGCATGTTGCCTATCGATGGCTTCTGTGTATGCGCTCTTTGAAATCATAATGTTAGGTCAGAAAGCGCCATTGTTCATCAGGCTTGGGAGAGGGTTGGCAAATCGTCAATACTCACATCTTTGTTGTGTGCACCTTCGAGTCACTGGGAGGTTGTTTGGCGTTATGTGGTCTGGTCTATGGGATGGTCAGATGACCTCTGGGAGGCTGGAGAGTGCAGTGGATGGTGAATTAAAGTTCCATCTGATTAGTTGTATTGAGGGCAATCTCAATTTTGTCTTGCAGTGTTTTGATCCTTCGGGAGATGTTTTGTGAGCCATCTTCCTTGGTTTTCTGGCCCAGCAGCAGATCGTTGGCAATATTCAGGGCCGTCATCACTGCGATACGCTCAGCTCCAATGATTCGACCTGCCTGACGGATTTCGCGCATCTGGCCATCCACATAAGCCGCTGCCTGCAAAAGAGACTCTCGCTCATCTGGTTGGCAGGATATGCGGTACTCCTTGTCGAGAATTGATACGGTTACAGGCAGAGTGTTGCTATTCACTGGGGGGTTTCCATGGATTTGAGGCGGGTGATCATGGCTTCGACACGCGTTCTTGCCAGCTCGGTTTTCTCGATCAATGCTGCCCGCTCTGCCACAAGGTTATCTTGTCTAATGCGGAGGGACTTATTTTCATCTTTGAGGTAGGAACAGGCGCGAATTAGCTCTTCTACCCGGACTTCGAGAGCCTGGAGGTCCAGTTCGGTTGGATTTTGTGTCTCTTTTTCGGTCATGGGCATCAATATAGTGGGCAGTTTGTGGTGGGTCAATCTCTATAACTGCATGATATGATTCGAATCTATATTCCCTGTATCTCTGTCGGCAGTTTCTACAGGATATTAATGGTAATCATTGCCGTGCAACTCAGGTCAGCCAACTAAGTTGACAGGTCTGTCATTTAAAATCAGATGTTTAGCAAACTCAAGAAAAGTGCCTGTTCAACGGGCCCTGTTGATAAGGATATCACTATTTTCTGGAATATTGGCTGGCAGATTGCTGCTGGACGGGACATACTTGGGTGAGTAGACGATCAATTGAGAGGCCTGAAAGAGATAAAATGTTAGCAACGAGTGAGATGCCTGAGTACCAACGCCTCGATAAACTGCTTGGTAGCATGAGTGCAGATATCGGCGCCGGTGAGCTGCATGGTGTGATCAGTGGCTTGATTTGCGCAGGCTCTTCCGAGGTGGCGGTGGATTGGATTACCGCTTTTATTCAAGCCTGGCCTGAAGAGGATCTTCTGGCACAGGAGGCCCGAGAATTGATCGGGCAACTTTATTATGCCGTAAAACATCAAATCGCTCAGGAAGAGCTCGCATTCATGCCTCTACTTCCTGACGATGATGAGTCGATTTCAACCAGGGCAAAAGCGCTCAGTGAATGGTGTGAAGGTTATCTGTATGGGCTTGGGCTGGCGGGTGTGACTGAACAGATGCTATCAGGGGATAGCAAAGAGGCGATTCATGATCTGACACACTTCACTCGTCTGGATTATGACCAGCTTGAGTCGGGTGAAGCGACAGAGGTGGCCTATGCGGAATTACAGGAGTTCTTAAAGGTGGTCACACTGCTGATGTGGGAAGAGTTGTATGAGATACGGGGAGAATTGAAACCGCCGTCGTCGCGAGCTGATGCGTATGATGGGGCCTGGCAGTATTGCGATTTTGCCTACTGCGCCACTGTTGATTCGCAACCGGGATGTCCACTTTCCCTACCGCCCAGACAGTGATTTTTACTACTTGACCGGGTTTTCTGAACCTGAAGCTGTTCTGGTTTTAATACCCGGGCGTAAACAGGCTGAGTATATTCTCTTCAATCGTGAGGCTGATCCACAAAAAGAGTTGTGGGATGGCGCCCGTGCGGGACAACAAGGCGCCTGTGAAAAGTATGGCGCTGATGACTCATTCCCGATTGGTGATCTGAATGATATCTTGCCCCGCATGCTGGAGCAGTGTGAGCGGATATTCTATGTTATGGGTTGCAATCCAAAATTCGATAAACGGCTCTCAGAATGGATCAATGCGATTCGATGTGAATCACGCGGCGGCGCCCAGGGGCCAGTAGAGATTATTGCACTTGATCACTATCTGCATGAGATGCGGCTCTATAAGAGTCGCTCTGAGTTGAAAGTTATGAGGCAGGCCGCCCGTATCTCTGCAAAGGCACATAAAAAGGTTATGCAGAGCTGCAAACCTGGCGCATGGGAGTATCAACTGGAAGCTGAGTTTGTCAGAGAGTGCACTCATCAGGGTGGTAGGTCGCAAGCCTATCCGCCGATTGTTGGAGCGGGCGCCAATGCCTGTACTTTGCACTACATCGATAACAGCTGTCAGGTCCAGACGAAGCAGATGTTGCTCATCGATGCGGGTTGTGAGTATGACTACTATGCCTCTGACATAACCCGCAGCTATCCGGTGAACGGTCGATTCACAGAGCCACAGCGTCAGCTCTATGAGTTGGTGCTGGCCGCCCAGGAGGCGGCGATTGCTAAGGTCAAGCCGGGTAATCACTGGAATCAACCACACGATGCCGCTGTTAGAACGATGACCCGTGGTCTGATTAAGCTTGGGATTATCAAAGGTACATTGGCGAAATCGATCCGCGAAGAGAAATACAAACCCTTCTTTCCCCATCGTACCGGTCACTGGTTGGGAATGGATGTTCATGATGTTGGGGATTACAAGGTGGACGGCGCCTGGCGAATGTTTGAGCCTGGTATGGCGCTAACCGTTGAGCCTGGTCTGTATATTCCAATCGGCAGCAAAGGTGTTGCAAAGAAGTGGTGGAATATTGGTATCCGTATCGAGGATGATGTGGTGGTTACCAAAGAGGGTTGTGAGGTATTGTCTAAAGATGCACCTAAGTCGGTTGAAGAGATTGAATCGATCATGGCCTAGTGTCTAGCCCGAATTGAACTTGCTCAAGCGAGTCCCCAAAGTTTTGATGTCATTCAACGGTTTCGCTAGGGCAGGGCCCCACCAGATACACCGAGTAAGCAACGTTTATTGTGATCCGCTGAGTAGGTCTTGCAATCGAGTAAAAAACACGATTTGCTAAAATGGTCATTTTTCTATTATAAGGAATTAGGATGGAACGACAGACTCTCCTATTCGGTTTTTGCAACAATCCGATTGCCTGTGATAAACGTGGTCTTGTATGAGTGAACAATACGATATTCTGATCATTGGCGGCGGCATGGTGGGCGCCAGTCTGGCTCATGCATTGAGTGGGCATGGGTATGAGATTGGTGTGGTAGAGGCCTGGCCACTGAGCTCTACCAGTCAACCCAGCTATGATGACCGGGTCATCGCGCTTTCTTGGGGCAGTCGGCTGATTCTTGATGCAATGGGCGTCTGGGGGGATATCGAATCCGTTGCTCAACCCATCCTGGATATCCATATCTCCGATCGTGGCCATTTTGGTTTTACCCGCTTGAATCACCGCCAGGAAGGTGTTGATGCTTTGGGATATGTGGTGACAGCACGGGCGCTTGGCAATGTATTGCTGAAGCAGCTTGATCAGCGTCAGGATGTGCAGCTGATCTGCCCGGCACAATTAAAGAGTTTCAACGTTTCAGACAACAGTGTGGAGGTTAAACTCGAACAGGACGGCGCTGAGAGTCATGTCAAAAGCCGATTATTGGTTGCGGCGGATGGTGGGGATTCACTGGTTCGCCGATTCCTATCGATTCCTCTAAAAGAGAAAAGTTATGGGCAGACAGCGATCATTGCCAATCTGAGCAGTGAGCATGGGCATCAATCTGTGGCGTATGAGCGCTTCACCGATACGGGCCCATTGGCCCTATTGCCAATGACAGATGAGCGACTCTCCATGGTATGGACCGCTGAAGATCATCAGGTGGCCGATTTAATAGGAGTGAGCGATTGCGCATTTCTGGATCGCTTACAGGATCGTTTCGGTTATCGGTTGGGAAGGTTGCAACAGTTGGGTAAACGGGTGGCCTATCCATTGCGTCTAAGCCAGGCCATTGAACAGGTCAGACCCCGTGTTGCCTTAATCGGTAATGCGGCCCATGCGATACATCCGGTTACCGGGCAGGGATTCAATCTTGGCTTAAGGGATGTCGCTGGGTTGGCAGATCTACTGGTTGAGGGATCAAATAAGGGCCGGGATCCTGGTGATCTAGAGCTACTTAATGAGTATCGCAACTGGCGTGAGCTGGATCAGAATCGGGTGGCCGCGATCACCGACAGTTTGGCGCGTCTGTTTGCAAACCCATTCAGGCCTTTGCGTATCATGCGCAATCTCGGCTTGGTTGGTCTTGATCTGATGCCGGGGCTCAAACATCAGGTCGCCAGGCAATTCATGGGACTGAATGGACGCCTTTCCAAACTGGCTAGAGGAGTATCACTATGACAAATTCCGAATCGACTACCGAGCTACTGATTGTTGGCGGCGGGATGGTTGGCAGTGCTTTGGCTTGTGCGATGGCGGAGGCTGGCATTGAGGTAACGGTTGTTGATGTTCGCGAGCCCGCACGCAGTTGGCCAGATGAGGAGGTGGATCTGCGGGTTTCTGCATTGACCCGCGCCTCGCAGCGAATCTTGGAAAATCTGCAGGCCTGGTCGCGCATGCTGGAAATGCGGGTCAGTACCTATGACAAAATGGAGGTGTGGGATGCCGGGGGTAATGGGCGGATCCATTTCAGTGCTGAAGAGATCGGTGAAACAGATCTGGGCCATATTGTCGAAAACCGGGTTACCCAGTTGGCTCTGTGGGAGCGGCTGGAGTCCTATCCCAATGTCCAGTTACGTTATCCGGAAAGAGTCAGCAATCTACTGTTGGGCGAGGCGCCTGAAGTGTTATTGCAAAGTGGTGAGCGACTGACTGCCAAGTTGATTGTGGCCGCCGATGGTCGGGACTCTGAGATCAGGCATCTGGCTGGGATTGAGACTAAGGGTTGGGAGTATGACCAGCATGCGATTGTTGCCACCATTACTCCGGAACGGTTTCATGATAAGACCGCCCGGCAGCGTTTCATGAGTTCCGGGCCACTTGCACTGCTACCGATCGACGATGGTCGCTGCTCCATTGTCTGGTCGACCAGTCCGACACTTGGGGAGTCATTGATGTCGCTCAGTGATGAAGATTTTTGTCAGCAATTGACTCAGGCCAGTGAGGCGGTTTTGGGTAGGATTCAGGAGATTGGCCCCCGAGGTCTGTTTCCCCTGCGGCTCGAACATGCAGAGACCTATATCCAACCGGGACTGGCGCTGATCGGTGATGCCGCCCATGCGATGCATCCTTTGGCGGGGCAGGGGGTCAACCTGGGCCTGATGGATGCCATGACCCTGGCCGATGTCTTGATCGATGCAGCTGAGGCGGGCAGGTCGATTGGATCCGTGGCGACCCTGCGTCGTTATGAGCGGGCCCGGAAGGGGGCGAATATCGCTATGTTAGGCGCGATGGATGGCTTTAAACGGTTGTTTAGTAATGAAGTGCCACCGCTGCAACTGATCAGAAACCTGGGTTTGAACCTTGCTGATCGTTGCGGATTCCTCAAGCACCAGATGATAAGGCGTGCCATGGGGATGACTGGTGACAGACCCAGATTGGCCCGCTGACTCTGAGTGCGAAAAAAATCGGCTGACAGATTATGAGGTATTTGCCAATTGGCAACGGCCCGACAGCAAGGTATAGTCATTCCTCGATCCACCCCCGTGGGAGAGTTCGGATTTGGTGCGCAATCGTACACCAGGCCGACGCCGAAGGCGCAAACCCGCCCGGAATCGCTCAGGTATAAAGGACCGTGGGGAGAAGCCATAAAATAGTAAGGGCTTAGGTCGACTCTGGAGAGTGGTGTGATACACCCACCGACGGGGCAGGCGCGCAGCAGGTTGTCGAACAGCCTTGATGAGATGCGCCAAACTCTCAGGTTTTGGACAGAGGGGCGGCGCGGATGGTCTCATCCGCGCCGCCCTTTTTTTGTATTTAACCTGAATCCAAGGATTCAGGCTGAACCGGGAGATGACCTATGGACAAACAGACTGTTCTCTACCCCAAGCATCAGCAGATGGGGGCCAAATTAGTTCCTTTTGGCGGCTGGGAGATGCCGCTGCACTATGGTTCCCAGCTACAGGAGCACCATCAGGTACGTCAGGATGCGGGAATGTTCGATGTCTCTCACATGACCGTGGTCGACCTGCAGGGTGCGGGGGTCAAGTCCTATCTACGGCAGCTGCTGGCAAATGATGTTGATCGATTGAAGGTGAAAGGTAAGGCACTCTACTCCTGTATGCTCAATGAGCAGGGTGGCGTGGTGGATGATCTGATCGTCTACTACCTGGGGGATGCTTGGTTTCGTATGGTGGTCAATGCGGCCACGACCGACAAAGATCTGGCCTGGATGGAGAAGCAATCCGCTGCATTCGATCTAACGATACGCCCAAGGCGTGATCTGGCGATGATTGCCGTGCAGGGGCCGAATGCCAAGTCAAAGACCTTGCCACTGCTTTCTGAAAAACTGCAAGCGGCTGGTGAGCTCAAACCATTCAACGCTCTGGCCGATGGAGATTGGTTTGTCGCCAGTACCGGCTATACCGGTGAGGATGGCTTCGAAATCATGATCCCTGGCGATCAAGCGGCCGATTTTTGGCAAGCGCTGAATGACGCGGGGGTCGCTCCCTGCGGGCTGGGTGCACGGGATACCCTGCGCCTTGAGGCAGGCATGAACCTTTATGGAACTGATATGGATGATCAGACCACGCCCCTGGAGGCGGGACTCGGTTGGACCGTGGCCTGGGAACCTGAAGATCGACAGTTCATCGGTCGCGGGCCTCTGGAAGCTCAACGCAAAGATCCGCAGAAAAAGAAATTTATCGGTCTGCTCTTGACCGGGCGCGGTGTGCTGCGTAACCATTTGAAACTGTTTAACGGAGAGCAGGAGATCGGTGAGATTACTTCAGGTGGCTTTTCGCCCACCCTGGAGAGATCCATCGCTTTTGCTCGCGTATCACCTGATGTGGGGGAGCGTTGCGATGTTGAGATTCGCGGCAAGCGGGTTCCAGCTCAGGTGGTGAAACCCCCTTTCGCACGTCAGGGCAAAGCCGTTCTGGCGCTGTAACAATCGATCAATATTTGCTAAAGGATAGTCTCATGAGTAATACACCTACCGACCGCCGTTATGCGAAATCTCACGAATGGATCAAAGATGAAGGTGATGGCAGTCTGACCATCGGAATTACCGATCACGCCCAGGAGCTGCTGGGTGATCTGGTGTTTGTCGAACTGCCGGAAGTTGGTCAGTCGCTCGATGCCGGAGGCGATTGTGCGGTGGTTGAATCGGTCAAAGCCGCCTCTGATGTCTACAGTCCGGTGAGTGGTGAAGTGATTGCCATTAACGAGGCGTTGGATGGCGCTCCAGAGACCATCAATGAAGACGCCTTCGGTAATGGTTGGATGTTTAAAGTCAAAGCATCTGATCTGTCTGAGCTCGACGCTCTGTTGGATGCAGAAGGCTACGATGCCCTGCTGGCCGAGGAAGAGTAGGTCATTTTTATTTAAGCGATTGACGAGGCGAATATGCCATTTATCCCACACACTGAAGATGATATTCAGCAGATGCTTGAGACCATTGGGGTCAACAGTATCGATGAGCTGTTTGATGAAATTCCAGCTGAACTACGCTGTGGTGAGCTACAGGAGATCCCTCCGGGAATGCCAGAAATGGAGGTGGCCAAGTTGATGCAGAGTCGCGCCCAGGCCGACGGCCAGCCACTCTGCTTCATTGGTGCGGGGGCTTACGATCACCATATCCCCGCGGCCGTGTGGGAGTTGACTACCCGGGGTGAGTTCTATACGGCTTACACCCCTTATCAGGCGGAGGCCAGCCAAGGTACCCTGCAGCTGTTGTATGAGTTTCAGTCGATGATGACCGGGCTGACCGCCATGGATGTCTCCAATGCATCACTTTATGACGGCGCCTCGGCTTTGGCCGAGGCGGTGCTGATGGCGGTCAGAGGAAACCGTAAAGCAAAATCGAAGCGGGTTCTGCTGCCGAAAAACTTGCACCCACACTACCGACGGGTCGCCAATAGCATCGTTCGCAACCAACAGATCGAGCTGGTTGAAGTGGCGTATGACAAATCAACTGGTCAGGTTGATATGAGTGATCTGGAAAAACATGCCGGGGAGGGTTTTGCCGCGCTGGTGATACCTCAGCCCAACTTTTTCGGTGTACTCGAACAGGCTGATGCGTTAACCGACTGGGCGCATCAAAACGGTATGTTGGCGATTGCTGTGGTCAATCCGCTGGCCATGTCCTTACTCAAGCCGGCGGGTGAATGGGGTGGGCAGGGCGCCGATATCTGCTGTGGTGAAGGTCAACCATTGGGTGCGCCTCTGGCTTCCGGTGGCCCCTATTTCGGTGTCCTCTGCTGCACCGACAAGCTGGTGCGACAGATGCCGGGAAGGATTATCGGTAAGACGGTGGATATGGATGGCAAGCCCGGTTATGCCTTGACTCTGCAGGCTCGTGAGCAGCATATCCGTCGTTCGAAAGCGACTTCAAATATCTGTACCAATCAGGGGCTGATGGTCACTGCCGCAACCATTCATATGTCGATCATGGGCGCTGAAGGTTTGCAGCGGGTTGCTGCAACTTCCCATGCCAATACGCAGAAACTCACCCAGGCGCTATCCAGCCTGCCGGGTGTCGAGCCGCTTTTCCGTGGCGCGGTGTTCCATGAGCAGGTGTTGAAGTTGCCCCTCGAAACCGCAAGCGCGTTGAGTGGCCTTGCTGCAAACAATCTGCTCGGAGGTTTTGATCTGCGAGAGGATTATCCTGAGTTAGGTGATGCCGTATTGGTCTGTGCGACCGAATTGCGCAGTGACGAAGATATTGAGAGCTATCGGAGTAACCTGGAACAGCTGATTCAGTCACAAGTCCAGGCGGCCAGTTAGTCCAAATAGGTGAGTTATGATTTACGATCATTCGCGAAAGGGTAGACGGGCGACCGCACAGGCCCCATTAGAAAAGCCGGAATTATCAGGGATTCCTGAGGAGATGGTTCGCACCAGCCGAGCCAATCTGCCAGAGGTTTCAGAGATGCAGGCAGTCAGGCACTATACCCGTCTGTCACAGCAGAACTTCTCAATCGATACCCACTTCTACCCCCTGGGTTCCTGCACCATGAAGTATAACCCCAGGGCGTGTAACACCCTGGCCAGTCTGCCTGGTCTGTTATCACGACACCCAATGGCGCCGGATAGCCATAGTCAGGGTTTCATGGCCTGTCTCTATGAGTTACAGGAGATCCTCAAAACCGTTACCGGTATGCACGCTGTCTCACTCTCTCCCGCAGCGGGTGCGCAGGGGGAGTTTGCCGGTGTTGCAATGATTCGGGCCTATCACGATGCCCGGGGTGACGAGCAGCGCACTGAGATTCTGGTGCCAGATGCGGCCCATGGCACCAATCCGGCTTCAGCGGTGATGTGTGGTTACAAGGCCCGGGAGATTCCCACCGGTGAGGATGGGGATATCGATGTGGATGCACTGCAGGCCGCATTGGGTCCGCAAACAGCTGGCATCATGCTGACCAATCCATCCACAGTCGGTGTCTTCGAGCGTCGCATCAAAGAGATTGCCGGCATGGTTCATCAGGCCGGTGGTCTGCTCTACTATGATGGCGCCAACCTGAATGCGATTCTGGGCAAGGTGCGTCCTGGCGATATGGGTTTTGATGTGATCCATATGAATCTGCACAAGACCTTCTCAACACCCCATGGCGGCGGTGGGCCCGGTGCAGGTCCGGTGGGGGTTAGTGAGCGCCTGAAACCCTATCTGCCAGTACCCATGGTTGATTATGATGGGGATGTTTATCGCTGGCTCACTGAAAAGGAGCGGCCCAATACCATTGGTCGCCTGTCTGCCTTTGCCGGGAATGCGGGTGTATTGCTGCGTGCTTATGTCTATGCGCGGCTGCTGGGGCGTGAGGGTATGCATCGGGTTTCCGAGTTTTCCACCTTGAATGCCAACTATCTGTTGAAGCGTTTGATGGAGGTCGGCTTCGATGCGGCCTATCCACAAAGGCGTGCCAGCCATGAGTTTATCCTGACGCTTAAGAAGCAGGCCAAGCAGCTGGATGTCAACACAATGGATTTTGCCAAGCGAATGCTCGACTACGGCGTGCATGCGCCAACCACCTACTTTCCCCTGTTGGTGCCGGAGTGTCTATTGGTAGAACCAACGGAGTCCGAGGCCAAAGAAGCGCTGGACCAGTTTGTCGAGATTATGCGCACCATTAAAGAAGAGGCAGAGAACCAACCTGATCTGGTGAAACAGGCGCCACATACGATGCCGGTAAAACGTCTGGATGATGTGCGGGCAGCCAGGGAGTTGGATCTGGCCTGGAAGGGGTAGTCATTGATCCGCAGGGTAGGTCGCAAATCGGCGTAAATCACCACAAATATTATGCCAGGCTTGCGAGTCCGCAAAGCGTCACTCGCGCCTGCGACATCGTCAACACACGCACGGTGGCGGATCTCTGTACAATACCTATATTTAGCAACACTAAAAGGACAAGGGGTAATTATGTCGGCTTTGATCTGCGGTTCATTCGCATTCGATACCATCATGGTCTTTCATGACCACTTCAAAAACCACATTCTTCCAGAGCAGGTACATATTCTGAATGTTTCTTTCCTGGTGCCGGATATGCGCCGGGAGTTCGGTGGTTGTGCCGGAAACATCGCCTACAATCTGAATATGCTGGGCGGGGAGGGTAAACCGGTTGGCACTGTTGGTGATGATTTCGAGTCCTATGCCAAATGGATGGATGAGTGTGGTGTCAGTCGGGATCATGTTCGAGTGGTTCCAGGCAGCTATACCGCTCAGGCCTACATCACCACGGATAAAGATGATAATCAGATTACCGCTTTCCACCCAGGCGCGATGAACCAGGCCCATGAGATCGATCTCTCAAAAATCGAGGATTGCACGCTGGGGATGGTTTCGCCCGATGGCCGGCAGGGCATGTTGGATCACGCCGAGCAGTTTGCCGAGTGTGGTGTGCCTTTCATTTTTGATCCGGGCCAGGGCATGCCGATGTTCGAAGGCGACAGTCTGCTGAAATTTGCCGAGCAAGCCACTTGGATGGCCTTCAATGACTACGAAGCGATGTTGATGCAGGAGCGGACCGGCAAGAGCCTGAAGCAGCTCGCCGAGATGGTGGAAGGAATCATCGTTACCCGCGGTGGAGAGGGCTCTGAGATTATTACCCGGGAGAGTTCCTATCAGATTCCCAACGCGCCGGTGAAGGCGGTGGTCGATCCTACTGGATGTGGTGATGCCTACCGGGCCGGTCTGATCTATGGTTTGATGAATGATATGGATTGGCCGACCACGGGGCGAATCGCCTCACTGATGGGAGCAATAAAAGTGGAGCAGGCGGGGACACAAAACCATATTGTCTCCCCTGAGTCCTTTGCGCACCGTTTTGAAAAGGCATTCGACTATCGATTTTGAAACCGGGTGTCTCGCTGATTCGTGCCCAGCCAGAAATAGATGCTTTTGCAAAAAACGCCTCATTCCGGGATTCGCCAGAATGAGGCGTGCTGCAGTTTGCGGATGGGCGCTCATTAAGATGTCTGGTGTTATAACTCGGCGAATGACAAAGTAGTACCTTCCTGGTATTGAGAAAACATGATCAACAGATTAACAGACCCTAGGAGAGGTATCGGATGAGTGATTGCGATCGCCATCAACCTTCAATGAAACCTGTGGAAGAGGCGCTGGCATTACTCCTCTCGCAGGCGCAATCGGTTACAGAGAGAGTTCTGCTGCCACTCAATCAGGCGCTTGGCAGAGTTTTGGCGGAGCCCGTCAAAAGTCAGGTCGATGTGCCGCCCTGGGATAACAGCGCCATGGATGGATATGCCGTAAGATCGTCCGATCTGGGCAAACAGTCTTTGATCATTGATCAACGGATCGCAGCGGGATCGGTGGGTGAGCCTCTCTCCCCTGGAAGTGCCGCCAGAATCTTTACTGGCGCTCCCGTTCCACCTGGCGCTGATGTGGTGGTGATCCAGGAAGTTTGCGAAGTAAGCGGGGATCGTCTGATGATCAAGGAAAAACCGGCTGTCGGGGCGAATATCAGAAGCGCCGGTGAGGATATCCTGCAAGGCGAGGTGATATTAAAGCCTGGCCTGCGCCTCGCTCCCCAGCATCTTGGATTGGCGGCTTCTGTTGGGGTGGCTGAATTGTCAGTCTACCGTAAGTTGAAAGTGGCGCTTTTTTCCAGCGGTGACGAATTGGTGATGCCTGGCAGCCCATTGGGGGCTGGGCAGATCTACAACTCCAATCAGTTTACCCTGACCGGGCTGTTACAGCAGCTGGGTTGTGAAACCATCGAGAGGGGTATTGTGGAGGATACCTTTGAAGCCACTTGTGCCGCCCTGCGACAGGGCGCAGAAAAGGCGGATCTGGTGCTGGCTTCTGGCGGTGTATCGGTTGGTGAAGAGGATCACGTAAAGCCAGCCGTGGAGAGCCTCGGGTCCCTGGCGCTGTGGAAAATAGCCAGTCGTCCGGGAAAACCTCTGGCCTATGGACATATCAACGGCACCCCGTTTCTCGGCTCTCCAGGTAATCCGGTCTCCCTGTTTGTCACCTTTTCGGTGTTTGCCAGGCCATTCATAAAAATGATGCAGGGTTTAACCACAGGGGTTCAGCCCCAGCTGCGAAAAGTTGTGGCGGGTTTTGATAAGGCGGCAGCGGATCCACGTCAGGAGTATGCTCGAGGTCGATTGGAGGTCGATGAGCAAGGGCGTGAGGTGGTCAGGCTATTTTCTAATCCCTCTTCAGGGGTTTTGACCTCAGTGGTCTGGGCCAATGGCTTGGTTGTTCTGCCTCCAATGACAGCGATAAAGCCTGGTGATGTTGTAGATTTTATGCCATACAGTGAATTGTTCAGCTAAGAGATTTGCTAGGCTTGAACCTAAAAAGATCAGTTGGACAGCGTGATTCACCCAGTAGGTGACCATAATCATCGAAGCGATTTTCATCATAATCAAACACCTGCTTTTAGAATGGAGCGGTCAACTGATTTTTTAGGTTGAAGCAAAACCAGAGGTGTCGGTGCGAGGGTATCACCATGATACAACTACGATTGTTTGCAAGGTTCAGAGAGGAGTTGGGTGTCGATTCGGAGCAGTTGGCATCGGATGAGCTCTGTTGTGTGGAAGATCTGCTCAATCTTCTGCGCCAGCGAGGTGGCGCCTGGTCAAGGCTTCTGGCAGAGGATCAGCGGATCATGATGGCGGTCAATCAGGAGATGGCCAATCCCCAGACACCGCTCCATTCGGGGGATGAGATTGCGTTGTTTCCTCCGGTAACCGGTGGTTGAGCGATGTATACCATTCGTGTGGACTCAGAACCCTTCGATCCAAACCATGAAGTGGATCTGTTGCGGGGCGAGGATCCCGCCATTGGTGCGGTGGTCTCATTTGTCGGTCTGATGCGTGATCTCAACGAAGGCGAGCGGGTGGAGCGTATGTTTCTCGAACACTATCCCGGTATGACTGAGAACGCTCTGGAGCAAATCGTCAAACAAGCATTTGAACGCTGGCAATTACAAGCCTGCCGGGTAGTACACCGGGTTGGTGAGCTGAAGCCCACTGAGCCTATCGTGTTGGTTGCTGTCGCCTCGGCCCATCGGAAAGAGGCATTTCAGGGCTGTGAGTACATCATCGATTACCTGAAGACTCAGGCGCCATTCTGGAAAAAGGAGACAACTGAAAATGGCGAGCGATGGGTTGATGCCCGTGACAGCGATGATCAAGCGATCCGGCAGTGGTCGGCGGATGGCTCATAGAATCCGACAGGGTTGGGATGCCAATGCTGGCCGATTTCGCTTGGCTGAAGATGAAAAAAGCCGGAATGTACCGCGGACATCCCGGCCGAGTATTGGGGAGGCTGGCTACTTTTTGTTCGAGTGAAGCAGAACCTGTTCAAAGATATTCCGCTTGATTCTGCTGCGAATCGGTTCTGGCAGATTATGCCAGGCCTTGGCCACTTCAATGGATTCATCGTCCATCACAGCAGAAGTGCTTTCACCAAACATCAGCCAGGCTGGATTGACATCCAATACCTGAGCGATTTCATCAATCTTTCTGGGGCGTAGACTTTTACCGTTTTCAATCTTTTGAATCACGGCCTGATTGGTGCCGGCACGCAGTGCCAGTTCCTCTTGAGTCCAGCCTCTTTCACGTCTTTTTCTGCGTAATCTAGAGCCTAGAGTATCCATTTCCCGCGGTATGTAAGTTTCAAATTTTTGTGCGTGTACGTAGCTCATTGTCCTTCCCGTTGGATGCCAAAAGGTTAATGCATCATCTTGTATCTGGTAGCGGCGCTGCTAACGAAAACTTGACACTTCGAATTTATCCGTCACGGTGCCTGTGAAATTAATTCCAGTACTTGGGAAAAATGTGACTAAGTTCTCAGTATCCTAGCACGCCATGTGTTTCATGAAATCGCAGGTATCCAAAAAAATGTCACATTGGAGAATAGGATTCCTGTGATAACATGCGCACCCATGCTGACTTACCCGGAAATAGACCCTGTCATCCTCACCTTAGGATCGATCAACATCTACTGGTATGGTGTGATGTATATGATCGGCTTCTTCGGTGGCTGGTGGCTTGGTCGTATTCGTGTCGGCAAGCCCGGCATTGTCTGGAGTGCCAAGCAGGTGGACGATATCGTCT
>JARRQD010000055.1:0-26692 GCA_037382205.1 Candidatus Thiodiazotropha sp. | reverse complement strand
GACAATTAGAGCCCCAGCCAATGCCATCAGAAAGCAGTATGCACAACTGCAGCCAAAGCTCTACCGATTGGCTTGGTCATGGTGCCAAAATAGTGAAGATGCCCAGGATTTAGTACAAGAGACATGGATCAAAGCACTTGAACGCAGCAATCAATTGCGCGACCGGGAGAAACTGCTTCAGTGGATGTCACGAATTATGGTGAATATACACCGTGACAATCAACGGCGGCGTCACAATGACACGACACTTGATCAGCTTGATCTTCCCAGCCAAGACATCACCATTGACACGATCGATCGTCACGAAGAGATTCAACGGGTGCAACAGGCCGTCGCCCAACTCCCTTTGGATCAGCGTATGGTATTGACGCTGGTCGATCTGATGGAGTTCAGCTACGCCGAAGTGGCAGAGACCCTGGCGTTACCGATCGGTACTGTGATGAGCCGCTTGAGTCGATCGCGCAGAAAGCTACGGCTTGCTTTAACAGTAGAGAAACAAGCGCAAAAAAGCAGGGAATTATGGAGAGTCAAATGAATAGACTTGGATCCGGCATCTCTGAAGAATTACTCAATGCCCTGGTGGATAATGAGTTCACCCCAGAGGAACAAGCTGAAAAACTGGCTCAGGTTCGACGCGACAAGGTTGCTTCTGTTGAGCTGAATCACTTACGAGAATTGAAGGAGTCTGTACGCCTTGCCTACGCCGACCCTCCGCAGCCTAACCACGAACCCTACAAAATGAAGCTTTTACACCGGCCCTACGCGATAGCCGTTTCCCTGATACTATTTTCAGTTGGCTTCCTGCTTTTGCATAACCTTTCATTTCCAATGCCATGGAGTGATAGTGAACGATTGATCCTGCTTGACCCGATCGGCCAAGGTGATCGGCCTGCCACTGCGTCAGACAATAGTATGCGGGTAGTTTTTCATGTTCAGAACATCGATCATATCTCACCCGGTGAGCTATTGGACGATGTTGAGAGTTTAATCGAGGATTTCCAAGCACGAGGTGAAACAATCCGTGTAGAGGTTGTTGCTCACGGCGACGGTTTAGGGCTGCTCCGCAGCAAACTTTCAACCGAGCAGCAACGCATATCTCAAATGGTAAAGGCCTATCCAACGCTCACTTTTGTAGCCTGCCTTAACACCATTCAAAGACTGAAAGTGGAAAAAGGCATAGAAGTTCTACTGCTCCCGGAGGCAACCACCACAGAATCCGGTGTTGCACATGTTGTACGCCGGCAGAAAGAAGGTTGGATCTATATCCAAGTTTGATTACGCCCTGCAAGTGGCACAAGAGCGAAATCGATCAATAAATATTAAGTGCCATACAGCAAATTGAGGATGCGAGAGATGAAGATAACTCAACGATTACAGTGGACCCTGGTTTTATTCGGTATGTTGCTTTGCAGTGCCGTTGTTGCCGAATCCTATGGTAAACAGAAGGTTGTTTACCACATCAACTATGACAATCCCGCAGCGCAGGCAGGCGCTATGCGAAATATACAGAACCATATCAATGCTGTTGGTGCTGAAAATCTTGACCTGAAGGTGGTTCTTCACGGTAAGGGATTAAGCCTGTTAATTGAACCAGATCTTGCGGCTGAAACGAAACTACCCCGAGGTAATGCCACCGATGAAATGCAGGCCAAGATATCCGGCCTTAAGCAACAGGGGGTCATTTTCAATGTTTGCGCGAATACATTGAAAGGCAAAAAAATCGATTTGGATGAACACATCTATGACGCTTCGGAAAGCGATGTGGTACCGAGTGGCGTTGCTGAACTCGCTAAACTTCAAGCGCAAGGCTATACCTACATCAAGCCTTGATCAAGCGTAAAACAGTCAATCTGGTCGGCTGCCCATTTCTACGATATCCGACAGCTCAGTATGTCATGATAATTGCCGATTTGGGTAGCCATCTCGTCCTAGCCTAGACACCCGCTGTTGTGCTTCAAAAGGTAGTGCATTGGCGTTTTTCGGGAGCAAGGTTCTCAGATCGATACATCATTGAGGTAACGGGTAGGATCAGATACCCCGGCTTCATCAAACCCTCGGGCTCTCAAACGGCAGGAGTCACAACTGCCACAGGCCTCACCGTTCTGATTCGCCTGGTAACAGGAGACGGTTAGACTGTAGTCGACGCCTAATTTGATGCCCTGTTGAATAATCTCCCCTTTACTCAGATTGATCAAAGGTGTGTGGATTTGAAAAGCCTTGCCCTCCACACCAGCC
Organism: Candidatus Thiodiazotropha sp.; assembly: GCA_037382205.1. Lineage (GTDB taxonomy): Bacteria > Pseudomonadota > Gammaproteobacteria > Chromatiales > Chromatiaceae > Thiodiazotropha. The sequence goes on along the minus strand of JARRQD010000055.1, from coordinate 24,457 downwards.
TTGGTCGCCAGGTTGGCCAGTTGTTCAAAAGCGCTTATAAATTCAGGTCGGCAATCGGGATAACCGGAATAGTCCACCGCATTGACGCCAATGAAGATCTCCTGGGCCTCAAGCACTTCCGCCCAACCCAAGGCCAATGAGAGAAACACGGTATTCCTCGCTGGTACATAGGTAACCGGGATGCCATCTGCAAGCTGTTCTGGTACCTGTATCGAAGTATCGGTCAGAGCTGAACCACCGATTGAGTCGAGCCCTATGGAGATAACTTTGTGATCGCAAGCACCGAGCGATTTGGCAATCAGGGCTGCGGCATTGAGTTCAGCAACATGACGTTGGCCATAAGACATGCTCAATGCATAACAATCGTAACCCTGACTTCTGGCGATTGCCAAAACGGTAGCGGAGTCCAGACCACCGGAGAGTAATACGACAGCCTTTTTATTCATCGACCTGGTTGATCATCCCATAACAATTTGTGGAGTTGTATTTGAAATCTGACATTCAATCCATCCTGTAGAATCCAATCGGCCAGTTGAGTTGGATTCTGCTTGCCTTGAACGGGTGAAAACAGGATCTCGCACTGCTTCTCCAGCTGATGAGTCTTCAGCATCGCCCTGCTCCACTCATAGTCATCCCGATTACTGATGACAAATTTAAGCTGATCATTCTCTCTTAAACAGCCCAGATTGGCCATGCGGTTTTTCTGCGCTTCACCTGAACCAGGCGTCTTCAGATCAATGACGCGCATCACTCTTGGATCAACCTCGCTGATATCAAGCGCGCCACTGGTCTCCAGTGATACATCATAATCGGCATCACAAAGACGGCTTAGCAGTTCACCACACGCAGCCTGGGCCAGAGGCTCTCCACCGGTCACACAGATCCGTTTAATCTGATACTCAGCTAGCTGTTGCAAGATCGAGTCGATCGTCACTCTTTCACCGCCACTGAAAGCATATTCAGTATCACAGTAGCTACAACGCAGTGGACAGCCGGTCAGGCGGATGAAGATTGTCGGCAGACCGACCGTGTTCGCCTCTCCCTGCAGTGAGACAAAGATCTCTGTGATGCGTAAGTGTGACATTTCCAGATTGTGCCAAGTGCTTCCGGAAGGTTATCAACCGGGAGGAAACTTGAGTTTTTATCAGTTGATGGTAATAAATGCAAAAAAGGGTGCGGAGAACCGCACCCTTATTTTACGACCCAAGCTTCAATGCCAACCATTGAATTTTGTAGTGAATCAGCGTCCCTCTTTACTGATCCGCTGTATGCGCTTCTCAGCGAGACGGGCTTCGGTGGTGGCAGGATAGTTGAGCTGGAGTTCGCGCAGAACCTTTTTCGCCTCATCCCACTGCTTCTTTTCATAGTGGATATAACCCATCTTCAACATCGCACCAGGCACCTTGGGGCTCTGGGCATACTTCTCCCGCACCTTGGTAAACCCTGCCAGGGCGGTATCGAAATCCCGATTTACATAGCTGGCTTCTGCCAACCAGTATTGAGCATTATCCTCATAATTGCCGCCAGAGTAGTCCTTGAGAAAAGCGCTAAACGCTTCTATCGACTCCGTGTAGCGCCCCTGCTTCAACAGATTAAACGCCTCCTGGTAGACCATCTCCTCTTGTTGAGGATCCGGAGGAGTAACTGCCGCAGAAGGGGTTGAATCAATCGTTGTCGCGGTTGCGGAACTGGTCGGCTGAGTCGTCGGCGTTGCTGCTGGAGCAGGAACAGGAACCGGTGGGGCTGCAGTCACTCCACCCGACTGTAAACGTGACAAACGTTGATCGATGTCCAGATAGAGATCCCGTTGCCGGCGGCTCATGGCGTCCATAGTGTGTTTCTGCAACTCCATATCGCCTCGCAACTGCTGTACCTCTCGCTGTAACTGCTGAATTTGCAGCACCAGATCGGCCAGACTCTGATTTTGCAGCATCCGCTCAATCCGCTGCAGGCGCTGCTCCATGGTTGGGCCTTCGTCTGCCGCCACTACTGGGGTAGTGGCCCCTAGTCCGATCAGCAAGCTGATAATCGCCAGTCTGAAGCGTGAGTTCATGAACCTCTCCCCAATCAGTAAACCAGTTCAACACGACGATTGAGCGCCATCGCCTCATCGGTGTTCTCAAAGGCTGCAGGTCGCTCTTCACCATAGCTGACCACAACCATTTGGTTATCCGCCACACCCTGAGCCATCATCAGACTGCGTACTGAGTTTGCCCGATTCTCACCTAAACCCAGATTATATTCACGGCTACCCCGCTCATCTGCGTGGCCTTCGAGGCGAACCACAGCCTGAGGGTTGGCAGCAAGATAGTCAGCATGAGCCTGAATCACTTCCAAGTAGTCAGAACGCACCACACTCTGATCATAATCGAAATAGATCACCCGGGTAGCCAGCAGACTATTGGGATTCTCCAGTGGATCCCCATACCAGGCTTCACCCTGTGATGCGGCAGAGGTAGACGCTTCACTGCCAGCAGCCATTTCGCTTCCAGCGCCGGTGGACTGTTCAGACACCTCGGCCCCACCTTCAGTAGTTGGGGTTGAGGAACAGCCGATCATCAACAGTAGACTCAGTATGATGGTGGCGGACATTGACAGCACTTTTTTCATGGATATTCTCCTAATTCACTCGTGCATTATTTTTTAAAAGGTGACCAATCCGGCTCGCGCACATCCCCTTCCTGTAAGGCAAGACGCTGTCTGACCCGCCCATCGACCGAGACTGCAGCGAGTACACCTCGGCGTCCAGCCTTGGTGGCATAGATGATCATACTGCCGTTAGGTGCGAAGCTGGGTGACTCATCAAGTCGACCCTGACTCAAAACCTGCATTACCCCGGTTTGAAGATCTTGCACTGCAATTCGATAGTTACCTTCATCCTGGGTAACAAAGGTCAGCAGTTTACCATCGGGAGAGAACGAGGCGCGGGCATTGTAACTGTTTTCAAAGGTAACGCGTTGCGCCTTACCGCCAAAAGCGGATACCTGGTAGATTTGCGGCCTGCCGCCACGATCTGAGGTAAAGACCAAACTCTTGCCATCCGGAGACCAGGCAGGCTCTGTGTCGATAGCATAGTGGCGGGTGATCTGCTGCAGCTTTCGATTCCGCATATCATAGATGTAGATATCCGGATTCCCCCCCTTCGACAGGGTCAACGCCAGCTTACTGCCATCTGGGGACCAGGATGGCGCCCCGTTGATCCCCTTGAAGGCGGTGACCTTCTGACGTTTACCGGTATAGACACCCTGGACATAGACCCCCGATTGCCCACCTTCAAAAGAGACATAGGCGATTTTCATCCCATCAGGAGACCAGGCCGGTGACATCAGCGGTTCGCTGGAGGTGACTATAGTCTCTGGATTGTGACCATCTGCATCGGCAACGTTCAAACCGATCCGGTTCTTGCCGTCAGCCAGCCGAGTCGAGGTGATATAGGCGACCCGGGTGGAAAATGCACCGGGGATGCCGAGCAGGTTTTCATAGATGATATCGGCAATACGATGGGCTGTGCTGCGTAAATTGGATACCGTGGTTGGTATGCTATAGCCAGTCAGCTGCTGGCCTCTGAAGACATCAAGCAGTTGAAATTGGATCTGATAGGTACCGGCACCAGTTGACTCCACATGACCAACCACAAGGTTCTCTACGCCCAGTGCCCGCCAGTCCTTGAACTCCACTTCACGATCGGTGGTGGGACGGGAAAGCATGTCAGTTCTGGGGATTGTTTTGAAGCGACCACTGCGTTGCAGATCCGCATCAATCACCTCAGCCAGATCGACGACAGGCTGCAGACCGCCACCTTTCCAGCCAAATGGCACCACAGCAATTGGCAGTGCGCCTTCCACACCCTCAGTGATCTCAATGGTCAGCTCGGCCTTCACCATGGAATGACAAGCCAAGAACACCAACAACATCAAAACAATTTTTTTCATATTAACAATCAGTTATTTATTTGGCTTAAAGTTTAATCTTAATGTACGGAAAGACTCAAACAGAGCGCCGCTGGGTACCGGTAGCGGCGCCGCTTTATAGACAGCCGCCTCTACCGAGCGATCGAAAGCCGAATTGCCACTGCTGCGAATAATGCTGACGCCACCTGGAACCACATCACCTCCAGGTATCAAGCGGACTTGCACCACGCAGGAGAGCCCTTCTGTATTTTGTGCTGGCTTCAACCAGTTGCGCTCAATCTGCTGTTTGATCACCGCACCGTATCGGTCGATTTCACGGCTGTTCTGTTCAGCGGCCATCTGTGCCTGGAGCGCCCTCTCCCGCTCAGCCTGCGCACGACGTTTGGCTTCTGCTTCCGCCTTACGCTTCGCTTCCGCCTTGCGTTTCGCCTCGGCCTTGCGTTTGGCTTCCGCTTTTTTCTTTGCTTCGGCTTTACGTTTTGCCTCAGCTTTACGTTTTGCCTCAGCTTTCCGCTTGGCCTCGGCCTTGCGCTTGGCCTCGGCCTTGCGCTTGGCTTCCGCTTTACGTTTGGCCTCCGCTTCGCGCTGCTGCTTGACTTTCTGTTCAGCAACGCGCTTCTTTTCCTGCGCCTGCTTGCGCCTCTCTTCAGCCTGACGCTGTTTTTTCTCCTGCTGCGGAGCCTTTTGCGTCTCTACCTTTTTCTCATCGATTTTGTGCAGATCAATGACTTTCGCCTGCACCACATCGGCCTGTGAGGCTATAGGTTTTGGCTTCTTCTCCCAATCGACGCCGAATACCAGAAAGAACACGATCAGAAAATGCAGCAATAACGCCAGCATCACCGAGAATGGATTGCGTTTGAGCACTCCGAACACGACTATTTCTCCGGTGATTCAGTAACCAGACCCACACTGGGTGCACCGCCGGCCTGAAGCAGCACCATGGCTTCCACAACTCGACCATAAGGCACACCTCTGTCACCACGCACCATGATTGGCGTTTTAGGTTTGTATTTCAGCACCGCGCGCACCCGCTCGACCAGTGCATCCTCTGCCACCGGCTGATCTTTATCCTCACCAATGTCGATAAACAGATCCCCAACCTGATTGACGGTCACCACCAGCGGCTCATCCACTTCACTGGAGAGGGGTTCCGCATCGGCCTGCGGCAGTTCCACCTGAACACCTTGGGTCAACAGTGGTGCGGTGATCATAAAAATTACTAGCAGCACCAGCATAACATCAATGTAGGGAACCACATTGATCTCAGACATGGGCCGACGACGATTCTTGTTGCGACTCATCTGCTATTCCCCGATCAGGAGACGGCCTGCCGCTGCAGGATGGTGGCAAACTCTTCCACAAAGTCTTCGTAACGGTTATTCAGGCGCTCTACATCGTTCGAGTAGCGGTTATAGGCAATCACGGCGGGAATCGCGGAGAACAGACCGATCGCCGTGGCGATCAGTGCTTCAGCGATACCCGGAGCAACCAGCGCCAGTGTTGCCTGTTTGACATTTCCCAGCGCAGTAAATGAGTTCATGATGCCCCAAACCGTACCAAAAAGGCCCACATAGGGGCTGGTGGAACCGATGGTTGCCAGGGTTGAAAGATGGCTCTCCAGGCGATCCACCTCCCGGTTCAGAGAGACCCGCATGGAGCGCTGTGCACCTTGCACCATCGCCATCGGATCTTTGTGCCCCTTGGTGCGTAGCCGGGCAAACTCACGAAACCCAGCACGAAAAACCGAGGCCAGACCCGATTCATTATCGGTTTCACGCTCTATCTGGCGGTAGAGTTCCGCCAGGTCACCGCCAGACCAGAAACGGCTTTCAAACTCATCGGCATCTTTCCTCGCGCGTTTCAGCACCCGCATACGATCAAAAATCATACTCCAGGAGCTGAGTGAGGCGAACACCAATAAGGAGATGACTATCTGCACCACCGGACTGGCGTTCAAAATCAGGTGAGTTATGGAGAGGTCAGTCGACATCTGGAATCTCCAGCAATATGTGGTTTGGAATGGGTGTTGGTCGCATGGTCTTGAGATTCACACAAGCAATCTTGATCTCCCCCTGACAGAGTTTCCGTGTATCCTCGGCGCGAACCACCTCCTGGTAGAATGTCAGACTGGCATGCCCTTTCTGTAATACCGTAGCGGACACCTCCAGTGCATCGTTAAAGCGAGCCGGATGATGGTATCCTACATCGACATGACGAACTGCGAAGATGATCCCGTCTTTTCGCAGCAACTCGTCCTGCTCAAACCCCTTGCTCCGCAACCACTCGGTACGGGCTCGCTCCATAAATTTCAAATAGTTGGCGTAAAAGACCACACCACCGGCATCGGTATCTTCGTAATAGACCCTGAGCGGCCAGATAAATTGATTTTGATTGCTGTTCATACTCCAAGACCGCGACTTCGACCAATTCCGTTTCCGAAACTAACCTACTATGATTGTGTGTTGTTATCCGAGTTCCCTGAATAATTCGTATCCGCTATCAAGACTACTCTTATTCCAGCGCTTCTAATTGTAAGTGCACTTCACTCACCATCACCTAATGACACATTTGCAGCCACTCACTACAGCTCCTAAAACAGACTCTCGCCAGTGGGCATTTGATCCTGCGAACTGGGGGTCAATCCAAAATGCAGATAGGCGGCTTGAGTAGCGACTCTACCTCTTGGTGTGCGCATCATAAAGCCCTGCTGTATCAGATAGGGTTCCAGCACATCCTCAATGGTGCCCTTCTCCTCACCAATCGCCGCCGCCAGATTATCAACCCCTACCGGCCCGCCATCAAACTTTTCGATCATTGCCAGCAGCAACCGACGATCCATATTGTCAAATCCATTGCTATCGACCTTGAGCATCTTTAATGCCTTATCGGCCAACTCGACTGAGATATGGCCATCCCCTTTAACCTGAGCATAGTCACGAACTCTTCTCAACAGACGATTCGCGATCCTCGGGGTTCCCCTTGATCGACGGGCCACCTCCCCGGAACCCTGGGTATCGATACCGATATTCAGAATCCCCGCCGAACGAGTAACAATCCGCGCCAGATCCTCAGCTTCATAAAACTCCAGCCGCTGCACAATACCAAACCTATCCCGGAGTGGCGAAGTCAACAGACCGGCCCGGGTGGTTGCGCCAACCAGGGTGAAGGGTGGCAGGTCGAGTTTGATGGAGCGTGCCGCCGGTCCCTCTCCGATCATGATATCGAGCTGGAAATCCTCCATCGCCGGATAGAGCACCTCTTCCACCACCGGGCTAAGACGATGAATCTCGTCGACAAACAGCACATCATGAGACTCCAGATTGGTCAACAGTGCCGCCAGATCACCGGGTTTTTCAAGCACCGGGCCAGATGTCTGTCGCAAATTGACGCCCATTTCATTGGCAATAATATGCGCCAGTGTGGTCTTACCCAAACCAGGTGGACCGAAAATCAGCACATGATCGAGCGCCTCTTGGCGTCCCCTGGCCGCGCTAATGAAGATCTCCATCTGCTCACGCACAGCCGCCTGCCCCACATAGTCGGACAGCTGTTTGGGTCGGATAGCCCGCTCCAGGAGTTCGTCATCTCCGCTCGTAGCAGCATCGATCAGTCTGGGTTCGTCGTTCACCGGCTATCCTGTCATTTTTTTGCCGCCCCCTGAAGGGCAGCTCTGATAAGTGCTTCGCTGTCCATATTCTGCTGCTCCACGTTTTTCACCATCCGACTGGCATCCTGAGGCTTATAGCCCAGCGCCTCCAGTGCCGCAACCGCATCCGCATTGGCAGAAGCTGGTTGATCTGCAGCAACGGATTGAGTTACCGAGCTGGAGAGACTGAACCCGGACAGTTTAGCCAGCCGGTCGCGCATTTCAATGATCAACCGCTCGGCGGTTTTTTTACCGATCCCAGGTAATTTAACCAGTGCTGCCAGATCCTCACTCTCAACACAGCGGGCAAACTCTTCAGCACTCATGCCGGACAGAATTGTCAGCGCCATCTTTGCGCCAACTCCATTTACTTTCAACAAATTACGAAACAAAGTTCGTTCAGTTTCACTACTAAAACCATACAGCACATGGGCATCCTCCCGGATCACCAAATGGGTGAGCAGGGTGATCTTCTGTCCGATTTCAGGCAGTGAGAATATGGTCGAAAGCGGCGCCTCCAGCTCATACCCGACGCCGCCTACATCCAGCAACAGATAAGGCGCCTGTTTCGCTGCGAGTTCACCTCTAAGTCGACCGATCATGGCGTAAAACCTCTCATGCCATTCGCACGCTTAAGTGTGCCAAACTTACTTGTATGGGCATGGCTCAGAGCCACGGCCAAGGCATCAGCAGCATCGGCCTGTGGCTTCTTCTGCAGCTTAAGCAGCATCTGCACCATGTGTTGAACCTGTGCCTTTTCCGCCCGGCCAGTCCCCACAACAGCCTGCTTTATGCCTCTTGGGGAGTATTCAGCCACTGAAAGACCCTGACTGACCGCCGCACAGATCGCTGCACCTCTGGCCTGTCCAAGTTTGAGTGCAGATGAAGGATTCTTCGCAACAAACACTTGTTCAATCGCCATCACTTCGGGCTGGTACTCATTGATCACTCCAGTGATGCCGGTGAAAATCTGTCCCAGCCTCAGTGCCAGGTCATCGGCCTCAAGGCGCAACACACCATGAAACAGATGGATTGTGCGAACGCCATCAGATTCGATCAATCCATACCCGGTAATCCGGGAGCCTGGATCAATACCAATTATCCTTATCATTCAACTAACTGCATCGAGAATCTCATCTGAAATCTCAGCATTGGTGTAGACATTCTGCACATCGTCCAGATCTTCAAGCATATCAATCATACGCAGTAGTTTGTCCGCATCCCCCGCTTCCAGCTCAGCCTGGGTGGAAGCCACATAGGTAACCTCATCGTTTTCTGGCTGCAATCCTGCCTGGATCAGAGCATCCTTCACCTCGCTGAAACTCTCAGGTGTGGAGACCACATCGATACTGCCATCCTCAAGCGCCGCATCCATTACCTGCTCTTCATCAGAACCAGCGGCAAAGCTGATGATACCCTGTTTGCTGAACAGATAAGCCACCGAACCATCGGTACCCAGATTACCGCCCAGCTTACTGAAGGCATGACGTACTTCAGAAGCGGTGCGGTTTCGATTATCCGTCATGCAATCCACCATGACTGCGGTGCCACCAGGCCCATAACCTTCATAACGGATCTCATCATAATTCTCGCCATCGCTGCCCCCAGCACCCCGCTTGATCGCCCGCTCAATGGTGTCTTTGGGCATATTGGCACCTAAGCCTTTATCCATTGCCAGGCGCAATCGGGGGTTGGCGTTAGGATCCCCTCCTCCCATGCGGGCAGCCACGGTGATCTCACGAATCAGTTTGGTCCAGATCTTGCCACGTTTTTTATCATTTGCTGCCTTTTTATGCTTGATATTGGCCCACTTACTGTGTCCTGCCATACAAACCTCTCAATACCGAATATTCAAACCGACTAGTTTAACACCCACCTGCTCACACAGAAACCGAGTAATTGGCTGTTGCGGGAGATGAGGTCAAATCATCAAACAAACCTTGCCAGCACATCACAGAGGTTTTATCTTGGGCATCAGTTAGAAACCAGACGACCCTTTAGCATTTTCTCGACTAACCCTGAGGAGTTTCTGATTTTAGAAAAACCTCATCAACCACAATAATTGCAGGCTATGTCCCAGACCGTAGAAGCGTGGGTGCGGCAAATCTCGTCAGAACCCCTACCTGTCATGCAGCGCACTCTGACCCAAGTCAGGGATATACTGGTTAAATCCAGCGTTAACCATACTCGGCTTTCGGAACTGATCTCACGGGATCCCGGCTTCAGCCTCTATGTGATGCAAAAGCTCAATCAGCTACCTAATCACCCCAAGGAGCCGATCAGCCGAATCTCATTGGCGATCCCTATGTTGGGTATGGAGCTGATCGAACAGGCCAGTAACAGCCTGCCAGCAGTCGAGGACCGATTAAAAGGCCCACCAAGGCGCGGGCTCTACAACTGTTACAGTCGGGCAACCCATGCCGCGATGTATGCCCGGGCCTTGGCAAAGATGCGCAATATGCCAGACATGGATAATCTCTATACCAGTGCTCTGCTACACGATATCGGTGAGATGGCCCTATGGTCTGTGGCGCCAGAGCTTATGCAGACTGTGCAGCAGAAAATCGTCGCGGGTGATGAGCGGGAGAGCACCGCCAAGAGTGTCCTGGGTTGTACCTTTGAGATGCTCAATATCGGCTTGAGTGAACGTTGGGAGCTACCGGAACTGGTTCGAGAGTCACAAGGCATTTCTAACAGCTTTCTACCCAAACCCCTGTTGGTGATGCTCTCCTCAGCTGTCGCACGGGAGACCAGCCTGGGTTGGCAGCGGGAAAAAACCCTGGAGCATGCGGAACTGCTGGCGGAGTTCCTGGAGATCCCCCTGGAAAACGCCATTTCCAAGTTGCACCAACTGGCGGTGGAAGCAGCACGGGATCTGCAAACCCTCCCCCTACCGCTACCAGGTTTCTATATCATTAGCGGTGACTCTAAACCGGCCAGAAAAAAGGCCAAGCAGCCGGTTGAGAGCAGAACAGCGCCTGACAAGGCGCAACTCACACAACCTGAACCATCAAGCCTCCAGTCAGAGGAACCGATGGATAGCAAACCAACTTCAAAAATTAAAGCGAGCGCGCCACAAACCAGTGCAAAAGCAGCCACACCTGACCGGAAAAAGCCCGCCCCACCAGCGCAAAAAAGCAATCCGTTACAGGAGTTACTCAATAGTGCACTGCAGCAGATGCATAACGACCTGGGTCTCAGCCGAACCATGTTTGCCATGCTGACCCCTGATCGCTCCATGATAAGGTCCCGTCTGGTGATTGAATCAGAACAGCAACTCTCTCTGAAAGGCTTTGCGATAAACACGAAGAAACCAAGTATTTTCAAGCTATTACTCAACAAACCTCAGGCCGTTATTCTAAACAAGGATAATACTGAAAAATACCTACCCATGATTCCAGCAGAAGCCAAAGAGCAGATCAACACCAGTGGATTCATCGCCATGTCGATCTTCATCCGCAATAAGCCGGTGGGGCTGTTTTATGCCGATAATGGCTTGAGTGGGCCGGCTGTGACCCGTCATCAATTCGATAACTTCAAGGTGCTCTGCCAGAACATGATGAAGACCATGGGCGGCAATCGATAACCATTGCTGGTCTTTGTAATTTCGGCCTACCCCCTCTCAGATCTCAGGGATTTCCAGGCTATTTCAACGTCTCCGCCAGCCTGAGATGGCTTCCCTTCGGTCGAGACCGATACGAGTCGGGCCGCCATCTTTTAACTCAGGGATTGTCTTGACTAAAGTCATTGTTTCGTTCATTTCTAGCGCTAGGATAGCCTCTCCAAACCCACTCTAATGAGGGCACCGTGCTACAGCAGATTAGCTACCAAATCAGAAACAATCTCTATCTCAGTATTACTGACCGCTGCACCCTTGAATGTGCATTTTGCCCAAAAACAAGAGGTGACATGTCAGTACAGGGATACGATTTGACCATCCACCACCGACCAAGCGCTGAAGAGATTATTCAATCCATCGATGATGTAATCAAATATGATGAGATTGTATTTTGTGGCTATGGTGAACCAACATTACGGCTCAATGTTTTGCTGGAGGTCGCCCGCTATGTCAAAGCGCAGGGAGGCAAGGTGCGGGTCAATACAGACGGACTCTCAAATCTGGTACACAAACACGATACCTTGCCCGAGATGGCCGAGTGCGTCGATGCAATATCGGTTTCACTCAATGCACAAAACAGCGAGATCTACGACCGACACTGCTGCCCCAACCTGCCTGGATCCTATCAGGCGATGTTAGCGTTTCTCAGCCGTGCGACAGAGTATATCCCAGACGTCACTGCCACAGCGATTGATGGCCTCGAAGGGGTCGATATTGAAGCCTGTGAAGGTATCGCAAGACAACTGAAGGTAAAATTTCGTCGCCGTGAACTGCATGTCGTGGGTTGATCTGCATGACCACCCTGGCTGAACAACTTCCCACATTCGGGCAATATCTGCTTAAACGCTATGGGGAGAGAGTGCATAAAATTGCGCTTGATACGGCCTTCACTTGCCCAAATAGAGACGGCACGAAGGGGCTTGGTGGATGCACATTCTGTAATAATGTCTCTTTCAGCCCGAATGGACGCCAGGCGAAAACAATCAGTGAACAGTTGAATGCGGGTAGAGCCGTGATTCGCAAGCGAACCGGTGCTCAAAAATATCTCGCCTATTTTCAGGCCTACACCAATACCTATGACTCACTGGAGCGCCTTGCTGAGCGCTATGAAGAAGCGCTTGCTGAGCAAGATATCATAGGCCTTTCTATCGGCACCCGGCCGGATTGTGTTCCCGATGGGGTACTGGAGCTCCTCTCTGCATACCAAGCCCAGGGCTATGAGATCTGGCTGGAGCTGGGTCTTCAATCCGCATTTGACGAGACCCTCGAAAGGGTCAACCGGGGCCATGGTTTCGCCGAATACGAAGATACCGTGATCCGAGCCAGAAGCCGTGGAATCAAAGTATGCACCCATCTGATTGCCGGTCTGCCTGGTGAGTCTACCCAACACAACCGGGAGAGCCTGAGACGGGTAACTGCACTTGGCACTGATGGTCTCAAGCTGCACCCACTGCATGTGGTCAAGGGCACCCAACTGGCAAACAGCTATCGAAACGGACGATACACCCCTCTAACCATGATTGAATATATCCGGATTGCGGCAGATCTGGTTGAACAGGCTCCCGACAACATCGTCTGGCACCGACTCACCGGGACCGCAGCTGCATCGATTCTGCTGACGCCTGATTGGTGTCGTTTGAAATGGCGAGTATTAAACGGCATCGCCCGGGAACTGCAGCGTCGCCGACAGAGCTGTCGAAATGTTGCCTGAAATGTATGAGATGAAACACAATATGGAACTGGTCTGCCCAGCTGGAAATTTACCTTCACTGAAGGCGGCCGTGGACAACGGCGCTGATGCGGTCTATTTCGGATTGCAAAACGACACCAATGCCCGGCATTTTCCTGGATTGAATTTCAACCTGAAGCGCGCTCGTGAAGGGATCAGCTATGCGAAATCTCGAAATAAAAAGGTCTTCATGGCGATCAACACCTACCCAAGACCTGAAGGCTGGGAGCGGTGGTGTCAGGCAGTAGACAGCGCTGCATCACTGGGTGTCGATGCTCTGATCTGTGCTGACGTGGGTATCCTGGAATACGCCAGCAACAACCACCCTGATGTTAATCTACACCTCTCGGTCCAGGCTTCGAGCACAAACTACGAAGCACTGGCGTTTTATGCCGAGTCGTTTGCAATCAAACGGGCCGTGCTACCAAGAGTGCTATCACTCAGCCAGGTCAAGCGGGTGATCGACAACACCCAGGTAGAGATCGAAATTTTTGGCTTTGGCAGTCTCTGTGTGATGGTTGAGGGGCGCTGCATACTCTCCTCCTATGTCACCGGAGAATCACCCAACACCCATGGTGCCTGTTCACCGGCACAATTTGTCGAGTACCGTGAGACTGGTGCAGGATTGGAATCACGCCTCAACGGCATCCTGACTGACCGCTTCAGACAAGATGAACAGGCTGGATATCCCACCATCTGTAAAGGCCGCTTTACGGTGGGAGACAACACTTATTACGCCATAGAAGAGCCAACCTCTCTGAATACGCTTGAACTGCTGCCACAACTCTATGAGTCCGGGGTCAAGGCGATCAAAATCGAAGGCAGACAACGGGCACCGGCCTATATCGCTCAGGTCACCAAAATATGGCGAGCCGCCATCGATAGCTGCCAGCGCGATCCACAAAGTTACCAACCACAGGCCGCCTGGCAAAACGCGCTCGATCAGGTCTCGGAAGGCAATTCAACTACCCTTGGCCCCTATTACAGACCCTGGCAATAAACGATGAGCATCACACCTAAATTGTCACTCGGCCCGATCCTCTTCTATTGGTCAAGAGAAGAGATCTATGAGTTCTATGAACAGGCAGCAGAACTGCCTGTCGATATCATCTATCTGGGAGAGACTGTCTGCTCCAAGCGCCGCAGCCTGAATACTCAGGAGTGGTTCGATCTCGCCATCAGACTGAGTGAGCAGAACGGCAAACAGGTCGTACTCTCCACCCTGGCGCTGCTGGAGGCCGAGTCAGAACTGAAAACCCTCCGGCGGATCTGTGAAAACGGCCGTTTTACCGTTGAAGCCAACGATATGGGAGCCGTTCAAATTCTTTCCCAGAAACAACTACCATTCGTTACCGGGCCCAGCATCAACATCTACAACCCAGCAACCCTGCAACACCTGGCATCGAGAGGCCTGACCCGCTGGGTGATGCCCCTAGAGCTGGGAAAACAGACATTGCAACAGATGCAACAACAGCGACCAGAAAATGTTGAGACCGAAGTTTTCTGCCATGGACGTATGCCACTGACACTCTCGGCACGCTGCTTTACTGCCCGCTCACACAATCTGCCTAAGGACAACTGCCAACTGAAGTGTATCGACTATCCTGAAGGGAGATTGCTTTCCACCCAGGATGGGGATGCCCTGCTGGCGATAAACGGCATTCAAACCGTCTCTGCGAAAAGTTGTAATCTGCTGCCTGAACTGGCGGAAATAAAACGCTTACAAGTTGATATCTTACGGATCAGCCCGCAATACCGAAATACCGATAAAATCGTCAATGCCTATGCCCATACACTGGCGGGAGATCAAGCAGAAGACCTTGAGCAATATATCCCATTGAGCAGCTGTGACGGTTTCTGGCATGGAAACAGTGGCATCATGTAACCCCAACCGAACTCCACGGATCTGACTCATTCTGTGAAGCGTTAAAGATGTATACAATCATCAGACGCTTGATAGGAGCCAGCCATCAAAGGATTAATAGTATTTAGATTCTGCCCAAATACCTGACAATCGCTGTAAAATTGTCTTAATGACGGCTCTGCAGCGGTTACTAGCAGTTGTTAGGGGGAGCCAGAGTTGCTGAGTAATTCAGATCACTAAGTGACACTTCAAGGCCCCATCATTAGATAAAATATTCATATAATTCTATGATATTCAAACAGATAACCCACTACCAGCAGCACCAATCAATCATGGATGAAATAGTCAAAATATCTCATTCAAGGTCTCAGTATGCTTAAAGCCAAAAGCCAACCCCAGTACTTGCAATATCTATTCATCACTGGGTTACTGCTCGCCTCAACAAATTCGTATGGTGACGGACACCTGGACAACTTTTCTGAAGATTACTTCTATGATGATCTTCCGGTTGTACTCTCAGCTACCCGCCTAAACCAGTCGCAGGCCGATACGCCGACAGCGATGACCGTCATCGACCGAAAAATGATCCAGGCCAGTACCGCCTTGAATATACCCGACCTGCTCAGACTGGTGCCAGGATTCACGATTGGATTCTATTCCGGATCGAGAGCCACTGTCTCCTATCACGGCCACACCGATGAGTATGCCAGAGACATGCAAGTTTTGATCGACGGCCGATCGATTTATGATCCAGTCTATGGCGGCATACCCTGGTCAGAGGTCTCATTGAGTCTTGATGAAATCCTCAGAATCGAAGTGATACGCGGACCAAATGCAGCGGCCTATGGCTCAAATTCCTATGCGGGGGTCATCAACATAGTCACCGACCGGGTTGAGGACATGCCGAGCAACATGGGCTCAGCAACCATCGGCTACGGACGAACCCGATATATCGATGCGGCGCATTCAGATCAGCTTGGAGATTTGCACTATCGCCTTTCTGCCAGCTACAACGAAGATGAAGGCTTTGACGACCGAGATGATTCGAGCCGTGTAAAATGGGTTAAATTCAGCAGTGATTACCAGCTCGATGAGGATGATTTGCTGAAAGCTGAAGTGGCTGTTGCTGGTGGTGACTACGACGAAGGACACACTAATCTGTTGCAGAGAGAAAGAGAGGTTAAATCCAAGTACAACTATCAATCTTTAGCTTGGAATCACTTCTTTTCCCCTGAAAACAAAGTCAATATTCAGTTCTACCACAACTACTATGAAGTGGACGACATCTACTACACACCGACAATATCCGAACAGATTATCGCGCTTGAGGAACTACAGGAGTTTGATGAAGCCATCAGACCGGATATTTTTGCCGCTTCACTATCCGGAGGAAGATACGATTTTGAATCTCTGCTGCAAGCGCTGAACATGACGGACTCACCCTTTGTATTCTCATGGCTTGGACTGAAATCCCACCGTTACGACTTGGAAATCGAGAATACACTTGAACCGATTGATGATCTTCGCATCGCATGGGGGGTTGGGGCACGCCATGACCGTGGCGAGAGTCCCTGGCTTTTCCAACAGGATAAAGCCATTTCACGGGATTTATACAGACTCTTCCTAAATAGCGAATGGTATGCCAACCAAAGCACAGTGATCAATGCCGGAGCCATGCTGGAAAAATTTGAAGGTAAAAAGCAGGTATTTTCCCCAAGACTTGGAATTAACTACCATCTGACCCCAGCCAACACGATCAGAATCAGTGGTTCAAGGGCATACCGTATGCCGACCATTTATGAAGATAATGTCAATTTAGCGGTTTATCTTGGCGAACAAGATGATGTCCTCAATACATGGGTCATCAATACGGAAGAACTCGACCCACAGAGAATCGACCGCTTTGAAGCAGGCTATTTTGGGCAGTTGACCGACAACGGCTTGGATTTTAACATCTGCCTATTTCACGAAGAATACAATGACATCATTGATCAATATGGTAATTTTGACATAGCTGATCCTGATAGAGGAGTCACCGACCCGGTCGATTTGGAGATCCTCTATCAATTCAACAGATTTTACCAACGTGGCGCATTCACCTATACCAACTTTGGAACAGTTGAGATAAATGGCGTTGAATTTGAAATGAACTTCCGTCCGACCATTAGAGATATGGTATTTCTCGGGTTCAGCTATCTGAATGTCAGTGGTAATGAAATAAAACGCCTTAAAGATGGCGTTTACAGCTACCGCAAAAATGCGGATGAAAAAATCCCTCAGCGCACCTTCAGCTTTCTTGCCAGCCATGCCTTCGAAGACGGTGTTTCAATGAGCTTAGGCTACTATTTCACCGATGAAATGGAGTGGCCTGGTGAGGGTGACGCTGTACCAAACTTCAGCCGCCTCGATCTGAAATTCAACAAACGACTGTCACTTGATAAGGCCAAATTGGACGTCGCGTTGATACTGCAGAATCTACATGGAGAGAATTATGATTTCTACCATAGCGATAGCGATAGTGATGACCAACAGAATATCTGGAAAAGGAGAGCTTATTTACAGGCCAAACTAAACTATTGATCATCTTTGCACCATGACTGGCTCTGAAACACATTCCGCACAAAAATGCTGTCGAGACAGTATGCGCCGATGTGTGTCTAGAGCAATATTTAGAGAGACGCTCAATAGGCCTCTTGGCGTCATTCGAAGCTTGTTCGCCATAATTTTTTGCGCATTTATTATTTTTCCTGAATCTGCGCAATCTGCCAATAACCCAAACAATATTCTGATTCTGCTCAGCGACAACAAAGATGTCTATCTAGATGTAGCTACTACAATCACCAATTCAACGATCAAACAGTGTCGTAACCTTGGCCTAGACTGCCAGAACAGTAGCTATGACATTGTACAGATCTCCTCCTACGATCAGTATACCCACAACGACTACAAAGCGATCATCACACTCGGCACTCGTGCAGCCATAATTTCCAGCAAAAACATCCAGGATATAACCATAATTTCTGCATTGATACCGAAGAATAACACCCTATTTAAGGAACGCCTCCATAACAATCCAAATCAGTACTTTATCTATCTTGATCAACCTCCCGGGCACAGCCTGGCTTTGATCAAAGTCCTTTCAAGTCGCTTTGAGGATATTGGACTCATTGTAGACAGCAAAGATCAGGAGATGGTTGAGGCACTTCAAGAGGCCGCCTTGCGATTGAAACTCAATCTGCTTATTGAACAGATATTCTCAAAAGACGAAGTAGGTGAATCTCTAAATAACCTATTGCAAAATATTGATATATTTCTTACCACACCCGATACAAAAATACACAACAAATCGACCGTATCCAACATCTTGTTATCAACCTATAGGAAGAGAATCCCGTTAATCGGCTTCTCATCGGCCTATGTAAAAGCAGGCGCACTCGCCGCAGTATACTCATCACCAGAAGACATCGCTCACCAGGTAAGAGACAATCTTATTGTTTTGTATAACTCAAAGCCAATTCCTCGAGAGCAACAGATGGGCAAATATTTCTCTGTACTATTCAATACCGATGTTGCTCGATCTCTTGGGTTTCCAGTCAAGTCTGAATCAAAACTGAAATCGCGAATGACGGACTATATACAACATGATTTTGAATAAACTCAGATCACTGAAATTTCAGGCATTGATGATTGGTTTACTGCCAGCATTGATATTAGCTCTAATGCTAACAATTTATTTGATAAGCACTCAGCTAGAGCAGTTAAACCAGCTGTTCAATGAACGAGGCGAATCGATTGCCAATCAATCAGCAGCAATCAGCGTATATGGAATATTTACCCGCGATAAGACAATACTTGACATGAGCTTGAGACCGGTATTTCTACAAGAAGATGTGCATAGCATTAAAGTCTTCGACGCCTCAGGCTCTCTGCTTACGCACATGATCAAGAGAACCACTGAGAAGAGCAGCAACTTAACACAGTTCAGTGCACCAGCAATCTACATCATCGAGAACATACAGATCACCGACTACCCAGACCAGCTTCAGGAAAAAAATGGCGCAAGCAGTCAAAGTATGGGAAATGTCATCCTCACACTCAGCAAAACCCGGCTTAACCAGAACAAAACCAGCATCATACGAAACACCATTATCATGTTAGTGCTGGGTTTGGTCATTACCGCCTTTTTCTCGCTTGCCCTCAGCCGTTCGGTAATTAATCCGATTGCACGACTCACCCAGGCCGTTTCACGCATGCGTGATGGCGACCTATCGGCGCGAGTACCAGAAATATCCAAAGGTGAAATACGCAGCCTTGAAGAGGGCTTCAACGCCATGACCAGTCGCATTCTGCACTCTCATGAAACCATGCAACAGCAGATAAATCAGGCCACATCGGAACTCACCGAAACCATGGAGGCCATTGAAATCCAGAATGTCGAGCTGGACTTAGCAAAAAAGCGCGCACTATCAGCAAGCAAAGCCAAGTCTGAGTTTCTCGCCAACATGAGTCATGAGATCCGCACCCCAATGAATGGGGTTTTGGGCTTTACAAACCTTTTACTTAAAACAGATTTATCACAGCAGCAGCGCGACCTGGTCAGCACGATATCAAAGTCTGCAATTAATTTACTCGACATCATCAATGAAATCCTTGACTACTCCAAGCTGGAGTATGGCAAGCTTGAACCTGAAACGGCTCCCTTTAATGTGAGGGAATGTTTTGAAGATCCCACTGTACTACTTTCACCATCAGCTCATGACAAAGGGCTTGAGCTGGTATTGCTCGTCTACTCAGATGTACCGAAGATTTTAATCGGCGATGAACCAAGAATCAGGCAAATCTTAGTTAATCTAATCAGCAATGCGATCAAGTTCACCCACCAAGGTGAAGTGGTCATACGTGTGATGATAGACACCGAAACTAAGAGTCGTTGTGTATTGAAATTTTCAGTTACAGATACCGGCATAGGTATCGACAACAAAGCACAAAACATGCTCTTCGAATCTTTTCAACAGGCCGACTCGTCCACCAGTAGAATGTACGGCGGCACAGGGCTCGGCCTGAGCATCTGCAAGAAACTCGCACAATCAATGAATGGTGATATCGAATTATTCAGCAGCCTTGGTAAAGGCGCTAATTTTGTCGTTTCAATACCCCTATCAAAATCGATCAACAGCATTGCCAATCAAGATCACTCATTAGGTTTTCACAAGAAAGCGATCCTGATTGATAATCACAGACTCTCTTATCTCGCTCTTAAGCACTCCCTTGAAGCCTACCAAATTGAAGTTATCGATGGCCAGTTCCCAGTTGATTGCACCCCTGATATTCAGCTGATTGTGCTCGGCTTTTCTCATAAGGAGATCACTTCGGGTATTGCAGAGTTTGAAATTCAGCGACTTAAATCACGCTGCAAGATCCCACTGTTGACCTTTCTCAGTGCATCAGAAAGAACCGTTATCGAACAGTATCAATCATTGAGCAACGATATCTATCTCTCAAAGCCGTTCAGTACCGGTAAACTTGAAGAGTGCCTGAGAACAATTTTTGCAACTAAATTCAAGCAACAAGAGTTACTCGCTAAACCAAGTAGTGACAACTCACGCCCCAATCTGGAAAACTACAGCATACTGGTTGTCGATGATAATGAAATCAATCTAAAATTGATCAGCACTTTGATGAGAAGCAAAGGTGCAATTGTAACCGAGGCATTTGATGGTTTAAGTGCTATCTCAAAGACTCAGAACAATCGGTACGATTTAATCCTTATGGATATTCATATGCCAAAAATGAAGGGCACAGAAGCAGCTGAAATCATAAGACGCAATGAACACAAACCGCACCATACGCCAATCATTGCCTTAACTGCTGATGCTGTACCTGCGACAAGAAATCAGATCGCCGATTCTGGGATGGATGGTTATCTACTGAAACCGATCAACGAACCACAGATGTGGTCTGTGATTAAGAGTGTTTTTTATAATGAATCCACTGATTCACTGGTCTCTTATCAACAGTCTAAAGCTAACACTGATACTCCTTTCGATGACCTGCTGGTTAAAGATCCGGAAAAATTATTGGCTATTACAGGCGGAGATCATCAACTCGCCGATGAAATGTTTAAACAACTCTGTCTTGAGTTACCCCAACAGCTGATCGCCATCAAAAAGTATATTGATCAATCTGATTGGGAAAATCTCAAAGAGATCGCCCATAAGATTCATGGTTCTACCTCATCATGCGGCGTACCTGCGCTTGACCACAAAGTCATGGAGTTTGAAAAGGTCTGCAAGTCGGGAGATATGGATCGCCTCCTGGGTGGTTACCTCCAATTGGAGCATGAAATAGAGAGGCTGCTGAAATATGAGGTTGGAGATGCCGTCTGAGGCCCCAATTGGAATATTTGATTCAGGCATAGGCGGCTTGTCTGTACTGAGACATATTCGCTCTCTCTTACCGAATGAGCATCTGATCTATGTCTCTGACCGTGCTCATCTGCCCTATGGCGATAAAGATACCGATTTCATAGTCGAGCGCAGCCGGACGATCACGCAGTTTTTGATATCAAAAAACGTAAAAGCCGTAGTCATCGCCTGCAATACTGCCACCGCAGCCGCGGTCAAAGTACTGCGTGAAACTTATCAGCTACCGATTATCGGCATGGAGCCGGGGGTCAAACCAGCCATCATGCAGAGCCATTCCGGCATAGTTGGCGTATTAGCCACCCATGGCACACTCAACAGCCATAAATTTAAAATGTTGTTGGATGATCATGCTGAAGGATCAGAGGTCATTATCTGTCCTTGTGAGGGTTGGGTTGAGGCTATCGAACAGAACGGACACGATCACCGGATAACCCGACAGATCATCTCTCAACAGTTGCAGCCAATTCTGCATCGTGGCGTCGATACTCTCGTGCTAGGATGTACTCACTATCCCTTTGTGAAAAATATGATTGCCGATGAAGCTGGACCTGACATCTCCATCATCGATACAGGACCGGCTGTGGCCAAACAGCTTGCACGGCAATTGTCAGCCCACGGCCTGTTGAGTGAATTGACAGATCCGGGTAGCGAGGCGTTCTGGTGTAGCGCACCAGCCAACCAGACCCAGGAGAGGATTGAGCGACTGCTCAACAATCAGGTGCTTGTACAAGCTCTGCCTGAACAGAACTCAGCTGTAAATCCTTCTATTAACCCAACGATCATATAGTTCCCTTTCAGCCGAAGCTTGACGGGGGTCAGAGCTTCTCGTAGAGTTGCAATCCCCGCTCTACCATCGATCTGAACTGCCTGGGTATGGGCAGTTCATCAGGCTCTACAGCGGCCAACATATTCTTGAGATGAACCCCTAAACCGGTATCCCCATCCATGACCAGATGGCGCTGAAAAAACAGTGTATCTGGATCCTCCCTGCCTGCAATCAACAACAGGTAGTCGTAAACAGAGCCGCTAATCGTCAAATCCGCTGCCTGCCCTACAGCTTCGGCAACTCTGCCGTTTCGCATGGTCAAAGCATAACTAAGGCCCGCATCACTGACCTTTATCAGCACCACTTTTGCTTGCAGAAAGTCCAGCTCACCGTCAGCGAGTTGCTCTGCTAATACCCGATTGAGCAGACCACTCAAGATCAAACCATGGGCCTTGCCAGGTAAAATCTTTAAAGGCAGGGTTAACGCTTTTGGCATCAGAGGGCGTCTGGTTACAGCATGCATGGCAAAGGGCCTCATTGATAAATAAAATTCTATCCTTAAGCGGACCATTGAGAATTGGGTTAGCAGGCCCAGCCTAACCGCAGTATCATATCAGCACTCAATTAATTGTGCGAAACCGCGAATCATGTCAAGCCAAGCATTATCACCTTTTAACCCTGATAATTCAGAAAGTTATACCTTTTGGCGTGATGCAAAATTGAACCACTATCCCAGCTCCCTGGAGCAACTGATCGTTGAGATCGGCGACCCTCGCAACATCACACAGGCCGAACACGACAAGCTTCAACAACTCTACTGCAAGTCAAACATGGCGATCTGGGCCGGGCTTTCCGGGCACGATGCAGACAAACAGATCATTCGTAAGCTTGGCAGTCGATTCGGTCTGCAGCGGTTAGATCACAATATGTGTGCCGACAACGATGCCATCACCTCATTAACGGTACAGTCTGACGCCCTGCATAGAGGCTACATCCCCTACTCCAATCGACCGATCGCCTGGCATACCGATGGTTACTACAACGACCTGCAGCACCAGATCCACGGGCTGCTACTTCATTGTGTCAACCCAGCTGAACAAGGTGGAGAAAACGATCTGCTTGACCATGAGGTCGTATTCATTCGCATCATGGATGAAAACCCTGACTACATACGGGCACTGATGCATCCCCAGGCGATGACGATTCCGCCCAATGTGGTTGATGGTGAAGAGATCAGGCCGGCCCGCAGTGGCCCGGTCTTTGTAATCTATCCAGATGGCCATCTGCACATGCGCTATACCGATCGAAGCCGCAGCATCACCTGGCGTGATGACCCCGTCTTGAGTGAAGCTGTCAGCTACCTGAAATCCATTCTACACACCCCATCGGAGTGGCATTTCACAGGTAAATTGGTGGCAGGCCAGGGCTTGATCTGCAATAACGTGCTACACACCAGGAGCGGTTTCAAGGATGGGGATAGCCCCAGACTCATCTATCGAGCAGCCATCGTTGCGTAACAACTCCAACTGCTCCAGATAGGTCTCACTGACATCACCGGTGATATAGTCACCGCTGAACACTGAGGTGTCGAAACGATCGATGTCGGTTTTACCCTTCTTCATCACCGCATCGATCAGATCCTGTAGATCCTGATAGATTATCCGATCGGCACCAATGATCTGCTCGATCTCTTCAATGGTGCGGTCATGGGCAACCAACTCACTTGCAGATGGCATGTCGATACCGTAGACATTGGGATAGATCACTGGCGGCGCTGCTGAAGCAAAATAGACCTTCTTCGCACCCGCATCGCGGGCCATCTGCACGATCTGTTGCGAGGTGGTGCCGCGCACCACGGAGTCATCCACCAGCAGCACATTCTTGCCTTTGAATTCTAAATCGATGGCATTGAGTTTCTGCCTGACCGACTTTTTACGCACCGTCTGCCCAGGCATGATGAAGGTACGGCCGATATAGCGGTTTTTAATAAAGCCTTCTGTATAACGAACTTTCAACTCATTGGCCAGGCTCAATGCCGCTGTTCGGCTGGTATCCGGGATGGGAATCACTACATCCACATCGTGGTCAGGCCACTCCCTGAGGATCTTCTTCGCCAGTTTTTTACCCATTCTTGAACGAGCTTTGTGGACAAATACATTGTCGATGATCGAATCGGGACGAGCAAAGTAGACAAACTCAAAGATACATGGGGATTTGACGGTATTGGCAGCACACTGCTGAGCATAGAACTGCCCCTCTTTACTGATGAAGATCGCCTCGCCCGGCTCCAGATCCCGTACCCGCTCAAAGCCAAGTGCATCAAGAGCGACACTCTCAGAAGCGATCATATACTCAGTACCCTGGTCGGTCTCCCGCTTACCATAGACGATCGGACGTATCGCATAGGGATCACGAAAACCGATCAAACCGACACCAGGAATCATCGCAACAGCCGCATACCCACCCCGACAGCGACGGTGCACACCGGCAACGG
>JARRQD010000054.1:0-15972 GCA_037382205.1 Candidatus Thiodiazotropha sp. | reverse complement strand
GCTTGGTGGTGGTGGGGTGGATGGCGCCATCCATCGGGTGGCTGGTAGGGGGTTGCTCGAATGCTGCCGTACCCTTGGGGGGTGTCCGGTGGGCGAAGCGAAACTCACCCCCGGGTTCAAGCTGCCTGCCAAATGGGTGATTCATACAGTTGGGCCGATTTGGCAGGGTGGCACACAGGGCGAGCCAATACTGCTTAAGGCCTGTTATGAGAACAGTCTCGCACTGGCGGCGGAGCACGAGCTGCGGCAGATCGCCTTTCCCGGTATCAGTACCGGAGTCTATGGCTACCCCAAGTCCGAGGCCGCTGAGATTGCCTTGTCGGTGATGCAGGCCTGGCAAGCGCGTTTTCAGCGGATCATCGCCTGCTGTTTCAGTGAGGCTGATAGCGAACTCTATCAGAGCCTTTGTAGCGAGTGCATCAGGGATTAGGTCGCTGTGTCTTGCTGGCAAAGGTGCTATGATGCCGTCCTTATAAGCGGGGGCAAAGTTTACTGGCGCGTAACTTAAAGCCGCCTCGAGTGGGGCCATGCCCCAACAAAACCCTTTGTTGAAACAGAGCGCCATTTTGCGCCGAGCCAAAGCGGCCTGACTCTAATTGTTGACTGCTGATGGCGCGATCCGGACTAGAAACACCCATGCCCGATTCATCCAAACCTGTTCCCCATGTCTGTCTGTTTATTCTGAAGTTCGGTGATGGCGGTGTAGAACGTATGATGGTCAACATCGCCAGAGGGCTGGCGCTGATTGGGGTGAAGATCGACTTCATCATCAAAAACGGCAATGCCCCCTATCTCCATCTGCTGCCGGAAAGTGTTCGGGTGATTCAGTTTCCGGTGGCCAAGCAGAGCGACTCCCTGCCCAGGCTGCTCGACTATCTGCAACAGAACGATCCCGATATCCTGCTCACCGCAAAGACCCGGGATGATGAGATCGCCATGCGTGCCAGGCAGCGCCACAACGGTAAGACCCGTTTCTATCTGCGCCCCGGCACGGCGCTGGTCTCGCGTATGAAAGCCCGGGGTATGGGTTGGTTGCGCCGCTGGCTGAAGACACGCAACTTGGTCAAACTGTTTAATCAGACGGATGGGGTTGTGGCGGTCTCCCAGGGGGTTGCAGAGGAAGTGATGGCGCTGAGTGGCATTCCGCCGGAACGCATCAACGTGATCAAGAACCCGACCATCACGCCGGAGCTCTATGAATTGTCACAGGCCGAGCTGCCGGATCCCTGGCTGGCCGAGGGGCAGCCGCCGGTAATACTCGGGATTGGTGGTCTGCGCCGGCAAAAAGATTTTCCCACCCTGCTGCGTGCCTTTGCCCAGGTCAGGCAACAGCAGCCCTGCCGCCTGATGATACTTGGCCAGGGTAACAAAGCGCCTCAACTGAAACAGCTCGCCGAGGATCTGAATCTGCAGGATGATTTTCGTCTGGTCGGTTTTGTCGACAACCCCTATGTCTATCTGCAACACGCCGGGCTGTTTGTGCTCTCCTCACTGTGGGAGGGGTCCCCCAATGTGCTCACTGAAGCGCTGGCCCTGGGCACCCCCTCGGTGAGTACCGACTGCCCGTCCGGTCCCTTCGAAATCACCCGGGCCGGGGAGGTGGCGCCACTGGTCAAAGTGGGGGATGTGGATGGCCTGGCCAAGGCGATGCTGCAGACCCTGAATCATCCGCCTGAGCCGAAAAAACTTCAGGCTGCGGTCAGTGAGTACACCCTTGAGCGGAGCGCCAGAAGCTATCTCGCCGCCTTCGGCCTGACAGCGCCTGTAGAAGCGGATGGTTGAGCGCCGCCGGATCGCCTGCTTTCTCGCTACCTCGGGTCACAGTGGCGTGGATCGGTTAGCGAAAAACCTGTTGCCCGGCATGGCTGAAGCGGGTTACCAAGTTGACTTGCTGAAGATCCACAACCATGGGCCTGAGTTGAATCAGCCTCTGCCGGAGAGGCTGCGGGTGGTGGAGTTTAAAGCCAAGCATGTCTATCCCGCGCTGCCAGAACTGGTACGCTATTTAAAGCAGTACCGTCCCGAGGTGATGCTTTCCGACAAGGATCGGGTCAATCGAACCGCCTTGTTAGCCAATGCCCTGAGTGGGAATCGTGCCCGGGTGGCTGTCCGCAGTGGTACGACTGTCAGTAAGAATCTGGCCAGTCGCAGTCGCTTCGAGCGCTTCGTGCAGCGCAATTCTATGCGCTATCTCTATCGTCACGCCGATACCATTCTGGTGCCTTCCCGTGGCGCGGCCGATGATTTTGCTGAGTACATTGGTATCGAGCGATCGCGCATTCAAGTTGTACCCAGCCCGATCATTACCCCAAGTTTTTATCAGCGCCTCAATCAGCCGCTTGATCACCCCTGGTTTAAACCAGGGGAGCCGAGAGTCATCCTTGGGGTGGGAGAGCTCTGTCGTCGAAAAGATTTTACCACGCTGATTCGGGCATTCGCGCTGCTTAAGGATCGTTATGATTGCCGGCTGATGATCATCGGTAAGGGGCGCGCTAAACCCCGGCTTGAAGACGAGGTAAAAAAACTCGGTGTGGAAGAGCGGGTCTCTCTGCCCGGTTTTGTGGATTCCCCCTACCCATACATGAAAGCGTCGGCACTGTTTGTGCTTTCTTCATTGTGGGAAGGTCTTGGGGCGGTGTTGGTCGAAGCGCTCGCTGCAGGTACGCCGGTAGCCTCAACCAACTGCCCGAGCGGTCCTGAAGAGTTGCTTGGCGATCTGCCGGGAGGGCCATTGGCGCCCCCTGGTGATGTTGAAGGTCTGGCGGCGGCCATGGCACGGCAGCTGGATAATCCATTATCGGCAGAACAGTTACAGGCGGCGGCGGCGCCTTATACACTCGAGAACAGCGTTGCCAACTATTTGCAGGCTCTAGGTTGTTGAACCTAAAAAAATCAGTTGACCGCTCCATTCTAATAGCAGGTGTTTGATTATGATGAAAATCGCTTCGATGGTTATGGTCACCTACTGGGTGAAACACGCTACAGCGTGAATTGCACGCTTTATATAGGACACTACACGAGCTCTGACAATGGTTTTTGATCCGTTACTTAAGGGATTTCTGAATGAATAGCGACGCTTTAAAAACAGGCGTGTCTGTCTACCGTGTAGGCGGCTATGTGCGTGATCGCCTGTTGGGGAGGGATCCCGCTGACTGTGATTATGTGGTTGTTGGCGCAACGGTGGATGAGATGCTCAGCTGGCAGTTTAAATTGGTCGGCGCAGAGTTTGGTGTTTTCTTGCATCCGGAGACTGGTGACGAGTACGCGTTGGCTCGCACGGAGCGAAAGATTGGGCCGGGCTATAAAGGCTTTTCGGTCTATGCCGAGCCCGATGTCACCCTGGAAGAGGATTTGGCGCGGCGCGACCTAACCATCAATGCCATGGCTGAGGATGAACAGGGTAATCTGATCGATCCCTATGGGGGGCGGAAAGACCTGGAAGCGGGTGTGCTACGTCATGTCAGCGATGCCTTCCGGGAGGATCCGGTACGGATTCTACGGGTGGCTCGTTTCGCCGCCCGTTACGGTTTTAGCATCGCTCCAGAGACGGCTGAATTGATGTGCGCGATGGTTGAGGCGGGTGAAGTCGATGCCTTGACGCCAGAGCGGGTTTGGCTGGAGCTTGAGAAATCGTTGGGAGAGGCCTCGCCATCCGGTTTTTTTATGGTGCTCAGAGCGTGTGGTGCGCTGGTTCGGCTATTTCCTGAAGTGGATGCGCTGTTTGGTGTGCCCCAACCGGCCGAGCATCATCCGGAAATCGACAGCGGTGTGCATACGATGATGGCGCTGGAGGCTGCGGCGCGTTTGACAGACGATCAACAGGTGCGCTTCGCAGTACTGGTGCATGATCTGGGCAAGGGGCTGACACCGAAGGCCGAATGGCCAAAGCACATTAAACATGAAAGTGAGGGTGTTGGTCTGGTAGAAGCGATGTGCAGTCGCTACAAGGCCCCGGCAGCCTATCGGACGTTGGGAAAGGCGGTTGCTGAACACCATCTGCGGTGTCATCGTGTACTGGAGATGAAGGCGTCGTCGATTGTTAAGTTACTGGGCAAGCTGGATGCGTTTCGCAGACCAGAGAGGTTGCAGAAATTCATACTCGCCTGCCATGCTGACGCCATTGGCAGAAAGGGATTCGAGGATCGCCCCTATCCCCAGGCCGAGTTTCTGTTAGAGGCCTATGCGGCCGCTTCACAAGTTTCCGCGAAGGCCATTGTCGATCGGGGAATTACTGGTGAGCGGGTTGGCGAGATGATGCATGAGGAGCGAACCAGTGCAGTAAAGCGTATGATGAAGTCATGAACACAAGCTATTTTGATGTCGGTTAAGTTGTCTGAGATATCGCGCCAGCGCTCAGCCCTTGCGGCCCAAAAACCTCGATACTATTTGCGATTTTTTTAGTGTTCATTGGCGGGCTTTTCAATGAACAACACGGCTAAGCTAGGCAACGCCTACTCAGGATCGAAATGGTAACCAAACGCCTCAATGTCCCGTTTGAAGTGGTTGCCCACCAGTTCTGCCAGGTCGTCCGTATAGTACTCACGATAATCCTTTGAGCGATCTGTTGCCCGGCGTTTGTGGGGCAGGCTGATGCCATCAATCTGCAGTTGGGTTGTGATCGATTTGAAATCTTCCGCCAGGTTTTCATAGTGGCCGATGAAATTCACCAGGATCTTGCCCTGCAGGTCGATCAGGTAGTCGAGCTGGGACTGTATGGAGGTGTCTACATGGTATTGATAGAGGCGCTGTGGATCGAGTTTCCAGCGGATGAAGTGGTCGAAGCCCTTGATGTGGGTGATCAGATGGGGGCGCTCCCGGCGAATGTGGTGGTAGGAGCTGACCTGCAGATCCCAGGGGTTGCGCACAATGGCGAACTTGAACAGCTTGTCGAAGAACGCTTCGGGTAAAAGCTCTTTGGCGGCGACAATTCTGGAGTGGCGAGGAAACTTTGTACCGATACGATGTCCGCTCAGGTGGCTGAAACGGGAGCAGAGAAACATCGGGTAGTACCAGGGATCCCGCCAACGTAGCGGCTGCAGGGCTGATCTGACACTGGTGCCGCCGGTTTTGGCGATGTGGACAAACAGAAAGTTATATTTGATGGAAAGCAGCATGGTGTCAACCGATGAGTTTTAAATATTGGGTGGCGCTGATCTCTGCACGGTAGTCGGCGACAGCATTACGGAGCCGGTCACCCTGCGGTGGTGCGTTGAGCACTTGGCCCATGGCCTCTGCCAGAGCCTGATGGTCGCCGACCGGGACAAGCGGAGCAATACGGCCTTGATCAAGTATCTCATTCGGGCCGCTGGGACAATCCGTAGAGACCACCGGTACGCCCAATGCCATGGCTTCGGTGAGTACGTTGGGTGAGCCCTCCCAGCGGGATGATAGGACGAACAGGTCGGCCCTTTTCATATAGGCATAGGGGTTCGAAGTAAAGCCTGGAAAGGCCAGGTGAGCACTCACTCCCAGACTTTCCGCCAGTGCCACTAGTGGGGCTTTCTGTCGTCCGTCGCCGAGAATGATCAGACGGCTAGGATGGCTTTTCTGCAGTTCTGCAAACGCCTGGATGAGCGTCTGAAAATCTTTCTGCAGGGTCAGTCGCCCCGCGCCTAGGATCACCGGTGTGCGGTTATCCTCCAGCCAGGGGTGAGGCGCAGACTCCTCTGCGGCACTCTGCAGTTGCGGGGTGATCACCGGGTTACGCACCACACTGACCTTTTGTGGTTCGACCCCCGAGACCGCAAGGGTATCCTGGCGAACACCTTCAGATACAGCGATGATCCTGTCGATATGGGGGTAGAGCAGTCGGATCGGCAGACGTCGTAATCGCATGCGCCATGGGGATTTATGGGCCAGTGCAGCAGTCAGGTTGGTGCCCAGTCGCATCAGCAGGCGGGTTTCACTGGCCCCGGCCAATACCCTGGCGATCACCGCCATACGACCAGCCCGGTCTTTTGCCGCAAGCAGTGCCGGTGGTTTAACCCGCTTCAGGTAGCGGCTCAATGGCCAGAGGCTGGTGGCGGTATGCTGACTGCCCAGGTCGATGCGATTGACATCGGGATGCAGCGCATCCAGGTGTTTGCTGCGGGTCTTGATCAGCAGTAGATCGACCCGAGTACCCTGCTCGGCGATGGCATTGACCAGATTCAGCACCATCCGTTCTACGCCTCCCTCGCCGGAGAGCGACACGAGCACTGCAAGATCCGGGGATGGGGGCTTGCTGTCGCTCATTGCTTGCCTGGTAGGGTCTCGTGATGGGGCAGCGTGTGGGGTTCTTCATACCAATCCGCACCAGAGGTGGTGAAGATGTTCTGTGAGGGGCGTATACCCGGATCCTCGTCCAGGGTTCCGGCAGGCACAATCACCGCCTTGCCGCTCTGGGAGAGCCAGGGCAGAGAGGAGCCGCACTGTTTGCAGAAGCTGGTGGCAAAATGTTTCGCCTCGCTCAGTTCATAGCGGCCCAATAGCGCTTCACCACTCAGCCACTCAAACTGTTTCGGTGAGACCAGCAGGTTGGCGGCAAAGGCACTGCCGGTGAATTTGCGGCAGCGAGAGCAGTGACAATATTGAAAGATGCCCAGGTTTCCCTTGATCCGATAACTGACCGCGCCGCACAGGCAGCGACCGGTGGTCGTGGTTTGGTCTTCACTCATCGATTACGATGCCTCAGGGGGGTTATGGTTCTGCCGTTCCAGGTGTGGTCTGAAGGTCATCAGGGTAAAGGCGTAGGCGCAGCCGGCGATTAACAGCCAGTAGAAGCGCCAGTTCCAGTGTAGATGGCGAAAGTCGGTCAGGCTATAGATCGCGATCAGCATGAAGTTGCTGAAGAGAAAGGCGAGGAAATAGGTCGATAAGCGCTGGCGACGAAATGCCTCCATGATCTTCGAGACCATCAAACCACAGATCAGGGCAATGATCATGATGCCCACCAAGCCGAGCTGGAACACAACTTCCAGATAGGCGTTGTGCAGATGGTCAAAGCCGATATTCCGATCATCACGCAGGTTGGGGTTGTTTTCCGCCTCCACCAGGGCGTGGGTGGTGCCTGGGCCCCAGCCGGTGAAGGGGCGCTCCAGCCACTTGTTGAGGCCAAACTCCCACAGATGCAGCCGGTAGGTGGAGGAGGTCAGTGGCGCCTTATCCAGGCCTTGGCTGACCACAGTGCTCAACTCAGTCTGCTCCGGGGAGATCCTTGTCTGGATGGTTTCCCAGTTGAGCGCCACTATCATTGCCAGCACCAGGCCCACGGCGGCCAGCGGCATCATCAGGGAGACCTTAGGCTGTTTCTTACTCTGGCGGGCGAACTTAAGGGTCAGAAAGATGGTAGGGAGAGCAAAAAAGAGCGCCAACCAAACGCCGCGGGATTGGCTGATGATCAGCCCCTGCGTGTAGAAAAGTATGCCGAAAATGATCGTCATGAGTAATCCAGCCTGTTGGCTGCGGCTCTGTTTTAGCTGAGGGTTGAGTCGGTAGATCGCCAGTACGACCAATCCCAGGATGACGACGGCGCAGTCAAAGCCAAAGATGATCGGCTTGCCAAAATGCATGCCGGAGCGCTGCCCCTGAAGCAGTTGTTCGAAGGTATTGCCATCCACCAGCGCGCTGAGGATGCCAAGGGTGAACCCGGCCAACATCAAACCCAGGGCCGTTGGGATCCGCCTGGGAGATTGACTGAGCCACCAGGCGGGGATAAAGAAGAGAAACAGCAGCGCCCAATCTCGCGTCTGATTGGCCTGGGTTTTGTGATCCATAGGGATTTCAGTCATCGCTGTTACGCCCCGGTAGGCGATGTAGCTGATGAGTAGCAGGCAGGACCAGAACAGCATCTGTTTTGGCAGGCGTTTCCAGGCATCTCCAGAGAGCAGCAGGCCGATCAACATCAGACTCAGCCCCAGGTTGGCTGCGGCGATACTCAGCAGACTGGAAAATGAGAAGATATAGAGCCCAATCACGCCAATCCAGTTACTGGCCTGCAGCAGTTTCGAGTCGGCTATGCGGCTCGGTTTAAAATAGGGGTTAATGGCTTGCAACATGTTTATCTGCGTCGTGGGTTCTCATATTTCACTGTTTATATCATATCAGGCCAATGGCGCTGGCAATCCCCGCGGCCCGGTTTGGCCAGCTGTAAGCCGCTGCATCTTCTCGGGCCTGCTTGGCGATTCGCTGTGCTAACTGGGGATTATCCCTCAACTCTGCCACCTGATGCACCCAGGCCTCAGCATTGGCAGGATCTGCCAGCAGCGCATTGCGGCCTGGTTGAAGAATTTCCCTTAGCGGGGGTATGTCACTGGCGATGATCGGTCGGCCCGCAGCCATCGCCTCGAATAGCTTCATCGGGCTGATGCCATCCGCATGGCTCAAGTCGGCTTGGTAGGGTAAGACGACCAGTTCGCTCTCAGCATAGAGTTTCGCCACTTCACGGTGGGGCACACTGGGCCGATGCTGCAATGCCGGGTGCTCAGGTAGCGGATCGTCGCAATCACCAACCAGGAGTACCTGACCCAGATCGGCCTGAGCGATGCGGGTTAGGATATCCAGGCCTCGATCCTGGCTGATACGTCCAAGATAGACAATCCTTGGGTTGTTGAGTCGGTCGCTGTCGAATTCAGCCAGGCTCTGAAAGGCTTCGAGCTCAACCCCGGATGGGCTGATATGGATTCGCTGTTCATCCGCACCCGCCTCGATCAGCGCCTTGGCCGCGCTACGGCTGATCGGCAGTAGCTGATCGATCACCCTTTGACGATGGAGTTCAATCACCTGTGAGAGCTGATTTCGTTGTATCATCGGCTGCAGGGTGTGCACCTCGAAATTGTGCTTGATCCCCTGGGAGGCGAGGCCCAGGCTCAATTCAGGCGAGCGAACATAGACCGCCTTCGCCCGCTTCAAGATGCGCTTGTTGAGACGGGGAAAGAGTGACAAAGGCCATCGCCGATGCAACCACTGACTGGCGTGGATATCGATCTCGGTGGCAATGCCCATCTCCTCACAACGTTGTTGTGGGGTCACCGGTCGATGCCAGGGCGGGAGGTAGAGTCGGGTATCGATCCCCAGTTCAGTCAATGCCGCCACTGTTTGCAGGGTCTGGATCAGATTGGCGCGATTGCGGTGCAGTCGACTACGGCCCAGATAGATCAGGTCAGGTATTTCAGTGTTAAGCATTGAGGTCATTTGTAAAAATGGGGAATCTCTGATTAACGCGCATTCATCATCCTAGTGTAGTGTCCTATATCAACCATACATTTAGACAAGGCCTACCATGAAATTGAGCTTAAATCCCTTGCCTCGCCCGGCGGGCTGCGCCTTGCACTCGCGGCTTGAGTGGCTTTCTAACTGCACGCTACATATAGGACACTACACTAGCGAATGGGCTGATTCAGTGACCAGGTCAACTGGATAGCCGCTCTCATTGGGAACTCAGATCAATCAGTCATTCCATTAATGGTTAACACTAACATATTCCCCAAGCTGCTTGTAAAATATCGGGTTGTAAGTCAAGTTGCTCGGAGCATAATGAAGTCAAACAACAACCAATACCGGATCCATTTTGAAAATCCCTGAGCAGGACAATCCATCGATTCTGATCGTGCGCCTGAGCGCTATTGGGGATATCGTGTTCGCCTCGCCACTGATTCACGCGCTACGTCAACGCTATCCTAAGGCCCGGATAAGCTGGCTGGTACAAGCCGAATCGAAAGCGCTGTTGGAATATCATCCGGAGCTGGATGAAGTGGTCGTCTGGCCCAGGGGCAGATGGCAGATGCTCTACCGGCAACGCCAATGGCTGGCGCTCTGGCGGGAGGTTGTCAGTTTTCGTCGATCCTTGCGGCAGCGGGGTTTTGATCTGGCCCTGGATGTGCAGGGCTTGCTGAAAAGCGGGCTGTTAAGCTGGTTCTCAGGCGCCAGTCAGCGGATTGGTCTGGGCTCCAGGGAGGGCAGCCAGTATCTGATGAGCTGCACAGTTAAGAAAGGGGGTGAGCCAAGGCGGATCGGTTCAGAGTATCTCTATCTGGCTGAGAAGCTGGGGTTGCCGGTGGATGCGTTTGAAATGCACGTGGGGCTGGCGGATGAGGATCAAACCTACGCCAATCTGAGTGTTGAAAAGTATCAGCTGAATCAGGGGTTTGTGGTAATCTGTCCCTTTACTACCCGGCCACAGAAACACTGGTTTAACGCCTCGTGGCAAGCGCTGATCGAGCAGCTGGCGGAGCGCTGGCAGTTACCGGTGGTGATGTTGGGCGGCCCTGGGGATACCCAAGCGGCGGCGAAGATCAAAGTCTCAGCAGCGGCGAGATTGATCAATCTGGTGGGTGAGACCAGCCTTAGACAGGCGGCTGCAGTGATTGCCAGAGGCTCCCTGGTGGTGGGGGTCGATACGGGGTTGACCCATATCGGCATTGCCATGAACAGGCCGACGCTCTGCCTGTTTGGTTCAACTCGACCCTATCTGGACACGACCCATGAGAATGCCCAAGTGATCTATCACCCCCGCAGCTGTTCTCCCTGCAAGCGGAAACCGACCTGTAACGGATCGTTCGACTGCATGGCTGAGATAACGGCGGCGGAGATTGTTTCCCGCGCTAACTACTTGCCCGGCTTTCGTGGAGGGGTTCAGTGAAGGTGCTGCATGTTGAGACAGGCCAACATCTCGATGGTGGTGCCAAGCAAGTAAGTTATCTACTCGCCGGTCTGCAGCCGCATGGGGTGGAATCACAGCTGGTCTGCCCGATCGGTAGCGCCATTGGGAGGGCGGTGAAGGAGAGTGTATCAGCGGTCCACGAAGTGCCGATGCGCGGGGATCTGGATCTGGGTTTTATCTGGCGCTTGCGGCGGATCATCGCGCAGGTGGAGCCTGATCTGATGCATCTGCACAGCCGGCGTGGCGCGGATCTGCTGGGTGGCATCGCTGGCCGCTGGAGCGGTGTCAAAACCGTGCTGTCACGCCGAGTTGATAACCCGGAGTCCGCAACTGTGGTGAAATGGAAATATGGGCTCTACGATCGAGTTATCGCAATTTCTCAAGGTATCGCCGATGTGCTATTAGAGGAGGGAGTGGCGCAACACAAACTGATCTGTGTGCGCAGCGCCGTAGATGTAGAGGCCTATCAAATCGCCTGTGACAAAAAATGGTTCAAAAGCGAATTTGATCTGCCTGAGGATGCTTTGGTAATGGCGACAGTTGCCCAGTTGATCAGTCGCAAAGGCCATCGCTTTCTGCTGCAGGCGATGCCCAGGCTGATCGAGCGATTTCCCAATCTTCGTTGGCTGATCTTCGGCAAGGGCCCGCTTAAGTCGGCGTTGCAGGAGCAGATCGCTAAACAGGGGTTGCGGGCTCATGTTCAGCTGGCCGGGTTCCGTCAGGATCTGCCGAAGATCTATCCCTGTCTCGATCTGCTGGTTCATCCGGCGCTGATGGAGGGTTTGGGCATTGCGCTGTTACAGGCAGCCAGTGCGGGACTGCCCATTGTGGCCGTGGATGCGGGGGGGATGCCGGAAGTGGTTGAGGACGGAGTCAATGGCCGACTGGTGCCCGGCGGAAGTGTCGAGGTTCTAGGGGATGCGGTAGAGCAGCTACTGGCTGACAAGTCACTGCGCAAAGAGATGGGAGAATCGGGGAGAGAGAAGATGCGGAGAAGTTTTTCAGTGGAACAGATGGTGGTGGGTAATCTGGCGGTCTACCAGGGATTGCTCAACCAAAACGACAACCAATGAGCGAGATTAAAAGTCTGCAGCTGATCGGCAGCAAGTCCTTCGGTGGCGCGGAGCGCTGGTTCCAACGTTTCTCTCTGGAGCTGGACAAACTCGGCCATCCCACAGAGATCGGGGTGCGCCGAGACAGTGAACTGGATGGTGACCATTGGGCCGATCTGACACGCCACCCTTTGGGAATGCATACGGTCTGGGATCCCATCTCCAAACATGAAGTGAGTCAGCTGATCAAGCAGCGCCAGCCCCAGGTCGTGCAGACCTACATGGGCAGGGCTACCCGGCTCACCCATCTGCCAAAAAAGAGCGATTCTGTGCATATCGCTCGTTTGGGTGGCTACTACAAGCTGGCCGGTTACCGCCACGCCGATGCCTGGATCGGTAACACCAAAGGCATCTGCGACTACATGGTGGAAGCTGGTTTTCCCAGTCAGCGTGTATTCCACATCTATAATTTTGCTGAGCTACCCAAAGCCGGCCCGGCACCCGCAGGACTTAAAGCCGAGTTGGCGATCCCAGAGGATGCCTGGGTTTTGATGACGCCGGGAAGGTTTGTCCCATTCAAAGGTCATCGATACCTGCTTGATGCCCTGGCAAGGCTGCCAAAAGAGATCGAGGGTCGACCTGTTTGGCAGGTTATCCTGGGTGATGGCCCTTTGAAAGACGATTTGCACCAACAGGCTGAACAACTCAATCTCAACCAGCGCATTATCTGGACAGGCTGGCAACTGAATCCTGATCCTTACTATCGCCTGGCCGATCTGATTGTTTTTCCCTCCACAGATGCAGAGCCATTTGGAAATGTCATCATAGAGGCCTGGGGTTATAACCGCCCCCTGGTGACTTCTGCCTCCATGGGAGCAAGAGAGGTGGTTGTTGATGGTCAGGATGGTTTGTTGTTTGAATGTGAAAATCCAATCTCCCTGTCAGCCCGAATTGAACAAGCATTGAAGGATCAAGCGTTAAGAAGCACTATGGCTGAGGCCGGATTAAAGCGGGCGCAACAGGAGTTTGGCAAACAGCCGATCATGCAGGCTTATCTTGAGCTCTATACGGAGCTGTTATCGAAACGGTCAAGGTGAAAAATTTTTGATAGTGTTTCACAGCTCACAATCTGCAACCTTTCAATGGGGTCGTTGAAGTGGAGATCTCAAAACGGGTACTACGCAGACCGTATACTTTTTACACGACTGTTAAACGCATGGGAACCTACTTCCTGAATCTGCGCAATTGCTGGATGTAAAGGATTAAAATCGAGTAGAAAGTATGTCTGCAAAAAATTAGTCAACACGTTTGGAGGGCAGTAAGTCGTTCAATGTGCCTTGCTCGTTTGCTCCGGATATTCTACAACGATCGTCTAATATAGATCACTGTGAATGCAATAAGGCCTTGTTTTTAAGCTTTTATTTTTACCAGGTGGTTAGATCGCATTTCAGCTATTCGATCGTGATAGGCGTGCTGCTGTTAGGCTATCTTGGTTGGCGTTTGTACCGAGGTCCATTGCTTGGTAAGCCGATGCTTGAGATCGGTGCGGGCAAAGTGATCTTCAATGATCGAGCTTCTACTGGCAGCAAAGAATTTCAATTGGCAGATATCCAGCAGCTTAGTCTGATTGGTCCAGTGGGTAACAGGAAGATAAGACTGTGCACAAGGTCTGCTGTCGATGAAGTGGTATTCCAGGCACTACGAGGAAAACCTCTGCAGCGGGTCCTTGAGTTTCTTAGATCAAATCTGCCAGAACAGATTCTACTGGTAGAAGAAGCGCCGCCCGCTTGGGCGGACACCCTGCGTGGTGATTACTAATTGTGTGGTTTTAGATCGAATTATCATGGATGATCAGGTAGATGTCATGAAACAAAGTTGGGAATGGAATAATCAAGAAGAGATGAAGGGTACGCCACATTGGATTGAGCTTATCCTTATGGTGGTGGGGTTGCCCGTGGTTCTGGTTTCAACGACGGCCATTATTCTGCCGAACCTGGATCTGACTAATGGGACTATTCTGTGCTTGATCGCCGCACTTGTGATTTTCATGACCAAAGAGAGTTTTTCCAAAGGCAAGATGATCAACCGGCAGTCGATAAAGATAAAAGATCGGGTTATTACCTACAAGATAAATGATGAAGGTCGCTCATATGTGTTGATCAATATTGCGTCTGAATCTCTAAACATAAACAGGCGTACCTATCCCCATACACTGGAGTGGTTGGATGGCGAAACCAATAACACAATCCAGATTCCGCTCATCGGAATGTCGCGTAAGACCGAAGCCAGTTTATTTGGCTTTCTTGATCGAGAGATTCTGTATCAAGTCGAGCCGATACTGGCGCCAGGCAAGATGTAAGGGCGGGGCAAATAAATAATCATCCAATCTTTAACGAGTGTGGTGGCTCACCAACATCAATGATGCGGTTCGCACAGCTCACCGCATCCTACGTAATAGCTTCTTAGCCCCATGTTGCGTTGCGAAGCAAAGCTGACCGCCTGACGTTTTTTTGACCGCAAACC
The DNA here is from genome assembly GCA_037382205.1 of Candidatus Thiodiazotropha sp. Taxonomy (GTDB): domain Bacteria; phylum Pseudomonadota; class Gammaproteobacteria; order Chromatiales; family Chromatiaceae; genus Thiodiazotropha. Next base: position 1,758 of record JARRQD010000054.1, on the reverse strand, counting down.
ACAACGTTATGGCCTAAAGGGTAAATATAGTTAATGTATGCGGAGAATTATAAATTGCATAAGTGTTCTCGGATGCCCGAGAGTGGTATTTATATATTTTATTGTCGGGAAGATGGAGAGGGGTATGCTAATGCGTGGAACCTACTTATTCGAAGAGAGTCGACGGAAGAAGATCTGGAAGAGAATCATCACTTGGAAGAAGTTGGAGAACCGATTTTGGAGGCGTTATTAGAGATTTCTCATTGTCCATTCTGTGGTGAACAATTAAGTAACGGAAAATCATCTCAGTATGGTAATTATTTACATAGAGATTATTCCGAATGGTCCATGAAGGTCTTGTGAAACATCGCGATCAAGTCTATAAAAAGTGGCTTAAACGGATGCCGGGGAGCGCGCGGCGTGTTTCCTGATAAAGCGGCAGCCAGTGCCGCACAGCCAGGCCGTTGTGCCTCCCAGCTGAACCTGAGCTGTGAAGAAAAACCAATAGGCATTAACGCTACCTTCGAATGATGGCGTTTTAATCTGAAAAGCAGCACCCTCGCTCAGTGCCGTCGATAAAAAAATAATGAATTGTCATAACTTATTTCACCTCCACTCTTAATGGGATGAGCCGATGGTTCACGCTCAAAACACCTAACCAGATCGATATCGGTTGCTCATCATTTGCATGGGCATATAACAAGACTCATAGCACAAGCACGGACGTGATATTGGTTCTGGTTGGGTGATAATGAGCTTGATAATCCACTGAATCAGGTGGAGCAGCTTTTTGGCATTACCATGCAGAATAAAACAAATGTGACTGTCCTAGTACTGCTCCCAACCCAGGGCTGAGAGGTTTAGCGGCAGATTTCAGTCGATGTCCTGCCTCGAACTGTGCATTTGTCACAGAACCCGGATGCAATTATTCACTGTTTGATAGATTCAGGTAAGTAACATGGAGAACATCACAAACACACAGACAGGAGTTATCATGCAATCACCAAAAACCTATTTTACCAGAGCAATGACCGTAGGTCTGATCTCCCTCGCGGCCACCAGTGTTTCCCAGGCTAAGACACTGACCGGCGACGAAATAGTGAAAAAAATGGAACAGCTCTACTACCGCATCAGTTTGAAAGAAGCGACCATCAACCGCACTGAGCCATTCACCTTGACTTCGGTGAGTATTAGCCGCGACTGCACAGCAGAAGTCACCTGCCCAAGCGGTGTAAAACTAACTTGCTCTGTTCAAGGAATCAACACTTCATGCGGTGCCAGTAACAACTCGGTGGGGTGTTTTACCTACGATGACGATGAAGAAGGCGTGGGTGGTACTACAACCTGTTCCGAGTAGAAAGGGCCGGGAAGATAAATAATCATCCAATCTTGCTTGTCTTTTGCCGCGGCTTGGTTGTTGCACAAAGGGTCACGTAGAGCGGCTATGCTCCCCTTTGCGCGCCTAGAATCTGGGACAAAATCCAGCGCAATCTTTGGATGATTAATTATTTCCACGACCCTAAAGAACAAATACACCTGATTTTTCAGGGCTATGATTATTTAAAACAGGAAACTAAGAAAATGCAAAATAAGCTATGTACTTTACTGATCGGTATGACTTGCTGGGTAAGTGGTGTATCTGCTTCAGATATATTGGTAGCGAGACAGGAATTCAGTCCACCATTGTCTAGTCCCTACATGTACCAGCATTTAGAGCGGATTAAAAATGCCTACCTAGATGCGAACCCGCAGGCAAGCCTGGATCAGGAATTTGGCTTT
>JARRQD010000053.1:0-13213 GCA_037382205.1 Candidatus Thiodiazotropha sp. | reverse complement strand
TGTGGGTAAGGTTTTGCAGCATCCTGACTGTGATAACTATTCTAGTGTAGTATCCTAAGCTTGAAAAAATGCAGATGTTGGCTTTTACAACAATCGCTCAATCCTGACTTTGATAACCGATCGCTCATCCGCTTCGATGACGGTCACTCGGTAACCCTGCCCCTCAAAGCTGTCCCCTTCGACTGGGATATGGCGAATCCGACTGATCATCAATCCGCCGATGGTCAGCGCCTCCTCGACAGGAAACTGTACATGCAAGATATCGTTGATCTCTGAGATCGGCGTGCGGCCGCTTACCAGGTGAGAGTTTTCACTCTCATGTTCGATATAGATACGCCGTTTAGGATGATACTCATCAAAGTCGTAGCCCACATCGATCTCACCCACCACCTCTTCAAAGACATCCTCCATGGTCAGAATGCCCACGGCTGAACCAAACTCATCGACCACAACCGCCATATGGTCTTCCCGGGCCTGCAACATCGGCAGAGCGCGATCGATGGTCTGACGCGGTGAGAGATAGAGCACCGGACTGATGAAATCGGAGATCGGACGGCTATCCAGATCCGGCCGCATCAGGTCCCAGGTGTCGAGCGTCAGAATGCCTTTCACGTTAGTGATGTTGCCGCGATAGACCGGCAGTCGATTGTAGCCGTGTTTCATCACCAATCGAACCGCCTCTTTCATGTGACGCACTTCATTGAAGCCAACCACATCCGGCAGCGGGATCATCGCTTCACCAACCGTGGTATCGGCAAAGCGGATGATGCGCCTGATGCGCTTTCTGTCGATGGTCTGGGGATCCGAGGCCGACTCGGAAATATCCAGCAACACACGCAGCTCTTCACGGGTGATGAACATATTTTGCGGCACTGATCCGCCACCCACAATGCGGGTTACCAGACGGGCAATCCGGCTGAAAATGAAGATCACCGGATAGAAGACAAAGGAGAAGAAGCGCAACACATAGATCAACCGACTGACCAGGCTGTCAGCCTCCTGCTGAAACACACTCTTCGGTACAACCTCACCAAAGATCAGCAGTATCGGGGTCAGGATAATCACTGAGATCAGATCACCCGCCGGGCCGAACTGATCGATGCAGACCAATGCGCCCAGGGTGGAGATGATTACGGTTGCCAGATTGGTGCCTACCAGGGTGGTTCCGAGTATCACATCAGGGGTCTTGAACAACTTCAGCACCAGGGCAGCGCCCCGGTTACCCAGCTTTGCCAGGTGCCTCAGCTTCAACTTATCCGAGTTGACCATCGCAATCTCTGAACCGGAGAAGAAGCCCTTCAGCAGCAGGAAGATGACAATGATCAGTAACTCAACGCTCCAGCTCATCTTTCACCTCCTCGGTATGCGCCTTTTTAGATTCAGCTTCAACAGGTTGCGAATCCTCATCCAGGCTATCGTCATGCAGCTGTAGATCGTCATCCTGTTGCTGATCGTCCAACTGCGCTTCATCGCCCGCTGAGTTTTCATCCTCTAAATCATCCTGATTGTTCGAGGCCTCCCCATCCGCGACGATCTTGCGCACCTGAATCTTGCTGATCCTTAACCCGGTCACCTCCCGGGCAATAAACTCATATCCTTCATAGCGAACCTTATCCCCCTCTTTCGGCAGACGGTCAAACAGCCGGAACGCCACCCCGGCTATGGTGCTCATGACCGGGTCTTCGATATCAAAATTGGTCAGGTTATAGAAATCACTCAGGCGCATGTCGCCAGGAACAACATAGCTGTTTTCATCCTCTTCCTGATAGTATTCAAGCCCCACCATCTTGCCGCTGATCTCACCGAAGATAAAGGTCAGTACATCTTTCATTGTGACGATGCCCAACACCTCGCCATACTCTCCGAGCACAATCGCAACCCGGGTGTTATGCGCCTGAAAATAGTCGAACATCTCATCGACCTTTTTAGTCGGCGGCACAAAGTGGGCCGGTTTGATGATCATCTCCAGGGTCACCTGCTCCAGCTCACCACCCCCCTGAACCAGGCGCAGGATATCCTCTGAGTGGATAAAACCGATCACATTGTCCCAATGGCCCTGGTAGAGCGGAATTCTGGGGTGCTGATACTCTCTGAACTTGTCGATCAGCTCGGTCACCGGAAGATCCGCATCAAGAAAACGAATCCGCGGACCAGGTGTCATGATACGAGAAATATCTGTTTCCGAGGCTTCGATAACATTGTCGATCAGGACCCGCTCCGTAGCCTCAATGACGCCGCTCTCCTCACTCTCTTCCAGCAAGGTGCGCAGCTCATCCGCATGCAGAATGTTCTCCCGGCCGACCGCCTCACCGACCACCAGAGTGGTGATCCGGTCCGATATCTGTCGCACCGCTTCTCTGAGCGGGGTAATCAAGACGATCCATCGGGGCAATATCCTGGCGGTCAGGCGGGTGGCGAATTTCACTGGGAAACTGACCGCTATGGTCTTCGGGGTCACCTCACCAATCAACAGCAGCAGCGGCACCATGATGAGAATATTGAACCAACCCACATCCTGCTCACCAAACAACAACATCAGTATGGCAGCCATATTGGCGGCCGAAGCGATATTGACCAACTCATTGCCGCACAGAATCGAGATGATCAATCGTCTCGGCTCGTCAAGCATCGCATGGATGTTTTCTGAGTGTTTGTCTCGACTGTGCCTGAGCTTTTGCAGATCGATCCTGCTGAGTGAAAAGAGCGCGGTTTCCGAGCCGGAAAAGACCGCCGAAAAGCCGAGCAGCACCACCTGCAGACTAACCCGCAGCAGCAACTCCCAGTTCACCTCCCCCATGCCGAGGGAGTCGTACAGTGTTCTCAGCTCTTCCATTTACAAACCCAATCGCTATCTTGTGTGCTGGCAGAGTACTCATTGAGGATACGGCTCAAGCCCTAATTATTACATATAAGATAATAACTTATAACTTAGTCTATAAATTTAATATCCGGCTGAAAGATCACCGACATTGGTGGAACCAGCAATGCAGCTACGAGGTGGATGCCATGCCCCCAGAGAAATTGATCAACAAACTGTTTCGTCTTCTCGATCCTACGCGGAAAAAACTCAAAAGCGATCGCATTAAAGATCTGCTGAAGAAGATGAAAAAACAGGAGCGGGCGGCTAAAACCAAGCTCAGAAAAACCAAGGAGAAAAGCATACACAAACGGCTTGCCACCAAGGTCAAAATTCTCCACACACAGCGAAAAAAGGCATTGCGCCGCTATAAGCAGCTGAAGAAAAGGTGCTGACTGATTTTCTGTTCCGTTCAGTCTGCCTCATACAGCGCCATGGCTTGACGCAACCGCTGAGCAATCTCTGTTCTCAGCGCTACAGGAGCGATCACCTCCACATCGGCGCCATATCGCATCAGATCCATAATCAGTTCCGCTGTATGAGCATAAGGCAGAGTGAGCTCATAACGACCATCCTCTAGCCAACGACTCTGTTGCTGGGGATGCCACACCTCTTTGGCGACCCACCTGGCCCGATGTTTGGTGAAACGCAGTATCGCCTGATGGCTTGCCGAACCGGAGAAGATACCGTATGCCTCGGAGAAATGTGCATCGAGCTGCGCTTTATCCAGCTCGATTGAGGATTGCTCGCTCTCGCTCACATCAGAGATCGCGTCCAAGGCAAATGTGCGCAGACCATCACGCAGATGACACCAGGCATCGAGATACCAGTTGTCCCGATAGAGGGTCAAACGCTGCGGAGAGACCTCCCGCTCAGTCACTCGATCAGCCTCTCGATTGTAATATTTCAGGCTGACCCGGTGTCTGGCGGCTAAGGCCGAAGCCAGCTGGGTCAGATAGGGTCCGGCAGGACGGGCGGCCGCTCTAAGCAGACGTATATGACGGGAGAGGGGTTCAGCCTGACCTGGCTGTCGACTCAACAGCTGATCGATTTTGCGCCGCAGGGGTTGTAGATGACTCTCCAGCAGGCCCGGTTGAATATCCGCCAATAACTGCTGAACCGTCAAGAGGGCTTGCAACTCCGAGGCATTGAACCAGAGCCCCGGGAGTTGATACATCTCCCCTTCAGCGGCGTCATAGTAGTATCCATTGCGCTTGCGATCGTAGACCACAGGGGCATTCAGATAGAGCCTCATCTCTTCGATCAGGCGTTTTACGGTTGCGCGGGAGCACTCCAGCTCCTCTTCCAACCGCTGACGGGATACTGGATATCGGGCTGATTGAAATATCCTGTTGAGCTCAAAGATCCGGTCGAACCGATCCATCAGCTCACACTATTGAGTCGATTCCTGGGGCTGACCACTGTCCTTCACTTCTTCCACCGACCAGAGCCGCTCCAGATGATAGAAATCTCTGACTTTCGGCAGCATGACATGTACCACTACGCCATTCAGGTCGACCAATGCCCACTCGCCATCTTCGACACCTTCGCTGCCCAACGGCATCTCACCGGCCTGTTTGGCTTTGAATTCGACGCTTTGTGCGATCGACTTCACATGTCGATCCGAGGTGCCGCTGGCGATGATCATGATATCCGTGATGCTGGTCTTACCACGTACATCCAGTACCACGATATCCTTTGCTTTCATGTCGTCGAGGATCTCCAGGACGATATCTCTAAGTGCTTCTGTCTGCATTGAGTCCCATGTTGGTTGCTGTATCAGGCTGTGCCCATTTTATCGGTTCTTGCCATTAAGCATAACCCATATGCCGGAAATATTTACCAATTAACTGGCATCGATTGTCATAACTGGAATGAATTTACAGCCATTTTCTCACTCTCATTGAGTATCCTGATAGAGCCGTTGCGCCTCAATGAACTTTAAAACCGCTTCTGGTAGAAGATATCTTGGGGTTTTACGCTGCTTGATCAAGCGACGTATCTGGCTGGATGAGATGTCGAGTTGGGTGACATTCTGGACCAGAATTCCCCCGGATTTATTCGGCTTTAAACGGATATCCGTATCCACCCTATGGTGCTGCAAAAGCTGCTTGGCGGCGGCAGATTTCAGTGTCTCACCCGGGCGCTTCATGATGATCAAATGGGCCAGCTGCAGAATCTGATCCGCTTTATGCCAGTCAGGAAAACCGTTGAATGCATCCATGCCCATCAACAACAGCAGAGGTTGATCGGGGAAATCACCGCGCAAATCCTGCAGGGTATCCACCGTATAGGAGTCACCGGCGCGTTTTAACTCCCGCTGATCGGCGACAAAGCCTGACTCTTCTGCAATGGCCTCTTTAACCATGCGCAGGCGTAACGCAGCCGAGGCCTGGGGCTGATCCCGATGAACCGGCCCATGCAGTGGGATGAATCTGATTTGCTCAAGGCCAACCGCCTGCATGACATCCAGCGCCGCGCGCAGATGACCGTTGTGAATGGGGTCGAAAGTGCCCCCCAGGATTCCGATCACTCGTGTAGTGTCCTATATAAAGCGTGCATTTAGAAAGCCACTCAAGCCGCGAGTGCAAGGCGCAGCCCGCCGGGAATGGCGGTTGCCTTTCCAAAGGGTGCAACACCGCAATCGTGGCTTGCCGCAGGACGAGGCAAGGGATTTAAGCTCAATTTCATGATAGGCCTCGTCTAAATGTATGGTTTATATAGGACACTACACTAGCTTCGTATATGCCCGTCACCGAGCACGATAAATTTCACCGAGGTCAGCCCCTCCAGACCGACCGGCCCACGGGCATGAAACTTATCCGTTGAGATCCCGATCTCGGCACCCAGACCATACTCAAAGCCGTCAGCGAAACGGGTCGAGGCATTGACCATGACTGAGCTGGAGTCCACTTCGGTGAGGAAGCGTCTGGCACGAGTGTAGTTCTCTGTAATGATGGCATCCGTGTGTTGGGAGCTGTGGCGATTGATATGATCGATCGCCTCGGCCAATCCAGGTACGACTTTGACCGAAAGGATCGGCGCCAGATATTCCGTATCCCAGTCCACATCAGTTGCCTTTGTGCAATTTGGGATCAGCTCGCAGCTGCGCGCGCAACCACGCAGCTCAACCCCTTTTTCAGCCAAAGCCGGGGCCAGCTGTGTGAGGGCTTGCTGGGCTACCGGCGCCGCCACCAGTAGAGTCTCCATGGTGTTACAGGTACCGTAGCGCTGGGTTTTGGCATTCATGGCCACCGCAAAGGCCTTCTCAAGGTCGGCCTGATCGTCAATATAGACATGGCAGATACCATCCAGAGGTTTTATCACCGGTACCCGGGCATCCTGGCTGATCCGCTCGATCAATCCCTTTCCACCTCTGGGAATGATCACATCCACATAGTCTGGCATGCTGATCATCGCACCAACCGCTTCTCGATCGGTGGTTGCAACCACCTGCACAACCGCCTCTGGCAGAGCCGCCTTATTCAAACCAGCGGCGATGCACTGGGCAATCGCCTGATTGGAGTAGTAGGCTTCCGAACCACCTCTCAAAACCGCTGCATTGCCAGACTTAAGACAGAGTGCGGCGGCATCCGCTGTTACGTTGGGACGCGATTCATAGATAATCCCTACCACACCCAGCGGGACTCTCATGCGTCCGACCTGTATACCACTGGGTAGATATTTCATGTCAAAAATCTCTCCCACCGGATCAGCAAGCGCAGCGATCTGGCGTAGCCCTTCAGTCATACTGTCGATTCGTGCGGGGGTCAGTTCGAGTCGATCGAGCAGGGCAGCGTCCAAGCCTTTCTCCCTTCCCTTTTGCAGATCCAGGCTGTTTTCTGCCATCAGCCGTTCTCTGGCTCCATTCAACTCATCGGCAATCGTTTCAAGCGCCAGATTTTTCTGCGCCGTGGGAACACCGGCCAGGATTCGCGAGGCCTGCCGGGCCTGCTGCCCAAGCTCATGCATATATCCAGCTATATCCGAGATCTTGTCTAACATCGTTAAATAATGCTCATCTGATTTTTTCGAGCATTCGATTTTATCAAAACCGAGATGAAATGGCCCGAATTCCAAGCGATTCCAGCTTCCAGTTGAATCCAATTAACTGTTTTGTCCGTAACAATTGCAAGGGCTTGATTCACCGGAGTGCAAATAAAAGGTTTAAAGTTAAAGCCATAGCTACCGATCTAATTAGCAAGACAATAACTGAACTGACAACGGTCCAGAGACAATGAACAGACTCATCCTAAGTGTAATATTGATAATCGCTTGTACCGGAAAGCTCTGGGCAGAGCCGATCGTGTTTGATGTTCCGATGCACTCCAAGGGAGCCAATACCTTCTACATCTCCGGCAAGATCGGCAGCATGGCGCCAACAGAATTCATGGTCGATACGGGTTCAAGCTATATGACCATCAATGAAACCACATTGGCTGAGTTGCAGCAGGTAGGCAATCCACGCTATCTGAAAGATCTGAAGGGTGTTCTGGCCAACGGTTCAGAGATGCTGGTACCGGTCTATACCATCACCGATGTTCTGATTGGTGAAAAATGTCTGCTTGATGAGGTTGAGGTAGCCGTGTTTCCTGGTAAAACAAGACAGATCTTAGGCCTGAGTGCACTGTTGAAAACAGCGCCATTTACTTTTTCCGCTGAGCCACCACAGCTGCAGTTAAGTAACTGCAATCTACTAGAAGTAGCTACCGACAACCAACAACAGACTCAGTTGGCTGCCGGTATTTCAACCCCTAACTAGGGTAATACTATCAAGCAGCAGAAACTGCCTACTCGGACTCTACCTCAGCAGGGGCGGTAGGCATGATGCTCGCTTCAAATGCACTGAATTCAGCCGCATCAACACTACCATCCTGATTGGCATCAGCAGTTTCCCAACCTTTATAGAGCGCTTCACTCGCAGTCGCTTCTTCTGAAGAGATGCTGCCATCAGCATTGGTGTCTAATGCGGTGAATGCATCCTCACCCGCCACAGCTGCAGTAACAAATCCAGCAGTAGCCAATGCCAAAGCAGCCAGTTTAATGGTCTTAATCTTCATCATGTTCTCCTTCACTAGTTTTATGGTTATGCCAAGAGATCCCTATCTACAGCATTGATCACCTGGTGAAGCCTATGAGACACCCCAAACAAAACAAAAGCGGTGATAGGAATCACAGTTCCATTATTTAAATTCCTTTTAGAAAATCAGAAATTTAAAGTACATAAACAGCTAATTTTTAGTAGTCAATTCGCGGTGACTCCCAGCGACCAGCAATAACTGGCCACCGGTATCTACCCTAACTCGCTGAGAGTTACTCAGTTATTTCGCGTCTGCTGCTGGCACCGCTTCAAAAGCACTGAACTCTGCGGCATCAACCTGACCATCTGCATTCGCATCAACCTTCGCCCAATCCTTGTACAGGGCTTCATCAGCGGTAGACTCTTCAGCAGAGATATAGCCATCAGCATTCGCATCCAGCTTGGTGAAAGCACCCTCATCCGCCGCATTGGCCATTGCAAAAAAACCGACCGCTGCCAAAGCTACAACACCTTTTTTGATCATCATGGTTTTCATAATCATTCTCCTTTTTTAATGATTTGTTTTAATGCAAAGCCCTCTAATCGAGGCCTCTGTACGCGGTATGACAACGGTGAGGAAAAAAAGAGGGTGACAGAAGTCACAAATAAAAATGAACAGCTTTCCCAGTCTGAACGTTGCGACCAGATGTTGTGCTGCGGATCACAAGCAGCTATCAATCCTGAAGCGGCCTTTTAAGTTGCCAGGTTAACGATTCCAGATACCCCCTGGGCAAGATTTTTCATTGCCAGCCAGGGGTCTGCCGAATTCAGACCTTTGATCATTCGATCAACATCTGAACATTGCATGAGTAATTTTCTCCAATGTTTGGCCGAGCCTCTGGAGAGCGCCTTACCAACCACCGGTTTACGTTTATCCCAAACCCTATAGGCCGCCATCACCTGATTGCTGTCACGCCCCTGCTCCATTTCAGCAGCCATCTCCGCCAGTGCACGGATTTCACGACTCAGGGCCCACAATACCACCGGTGCGGCCACGCCCTCGGCTTTCAGTGAAGAGAGCATTCGCAAACCTTTGGCCGTCTGTCCGCTCATCAGCGTATCCAGCAGACCAAACACATCGAAGCGGGCGCTATCGGCAACCGCTTGCATCAACTGATCCTGTGTCACCACCCCTTCACCCTGCAGCAGCAAGAGCTTTTCAATCTCCTGGTTGGCCGCCAGAAGGTTGCCCTCTACCCGATCCACCAGCATCTGAACCACCCCGGCCTCCGGGATCAGTCCAGCCTGACGCAGACGCTGCTCTATCCAAGGTATCAATCGATTGCCCTCCACCGGCCAGACCTGGATCACCGCCCCGAGACGATCGACCGCCTGCAGCCACTTGCTTTTCATCTGGGATTTTTCCAGCTTGGGCAGGGTAATCAGCAGCACGGTATCTTCGGCTGGACGCTCGCAATAGGCCATCAATGCTTTCGCCCCTTCGTTGCCCAGTTTAGCGCTGTTCAAGCGCAACTCGAGCAACCGTCTATCACCAAACAGAGAGAGATTTTCTGCCGCCTGGTTGAGGGAAGACCAATCAAAGCCACTCAGTTGATCCAACACCTCCCTTTCACTGTATCCCTGCTGCCGGGCAGCCTGTCGGATCTGATCAGCCGCCTCCATCATCTGCAGTGGCTCATCACCACTGAGCAGGTAGAGTGGCGCCATCTCTCGCTTCAATTGGGCACTGAGTTGGTCGTTACGTAGTCTCATGCAGTTAAGCCATGTCTTGAGTTTACTGGACGATTGATGGCCCAGAAGGAGAGAGCCATACCTATCTCAGCCCGGCTTCCATTTTACGAATGATCTGTGCGGCGAGATCACGTCGCATATCCTCCATCATCAAAGCGGTTTCATTTCGCTGCCCCAGCTCGTCACTGCCACTGAAACTGAGCTGCCGCACCATCTCCAACTGCTCTTCATGGGGTGCGGTCCCGGATCGGGCTGTGAGCCGCACACTCGCCTGAAGGCGCAACTCGTTATCCAGAGCCTTGCCATTGGCATCCACAGAGAGCACTCGGCTTGAAAACTTCTCTTTTAGCACTTGAAACACATATTTCGCCGCACCCCGCTCAGGGGAGAGGTTCACCCCACCGCCAACCAGTGTTTGCTGAAGAACACCGGCAAGTGTGTCGATATCATCAGCCGCAACGATGTAGAGACCATTCAGTGCCGCCGAGGGGTGTGCATAGCCTTTCAGATGAAACCCGCAGCCAACCAACAACAACAGTAGAACCCCTGTCATCCAGGGATAGATCGAACACCACCGGCCGCATCTATTTGGCAACAACATTGACCAGTTTATTTGGTACGACAATGACTTTCCTCACGCTGGCCTCACCGATAAAGCGCTTTACATTGTCGTTTGCCAGGGCAATCGCTTCGACGGCGGCTTTATCTGCATCCGCCGGAACTTGTATGGTGGCGCGCACCTTACCGTTGACCTGCACCACATAGGGCAGACTCTCCTGCACCAGCGCTGCCTCATCCGCCTCCGGCCAGTCACTCTCCAGTATCTCATTGCCAAAGTCCAATGCTTGCCAGAGGTGATGGGCGACATGGGGAGCGATTGGCGCCAACAGTCTGAGCACCAGAGAGAGCCCCTCTTTCAAGATCGCCAGATCCTGGTTGGTGCTGCCCAGCTTATACAGGATATTGGTCATTGCCATGCTGGCGGAGACAACGTTATTGAAGCGCTGCCGCTGATAGTCATAGAGGGCTTTTTTCAGTAATTCATGCAGTTCTCGCCGCGCCTGCTTCTGATCGTCATCAAACTCCGTCACTTCATCGGCGACTTGACTGAGTGACTGTTGATGGGTTTCAGCCAAGGCCCAGAGACGTTTGATAAAACGGAAAGCCCCCTCCACCCCGTCATCACTCCACTCCAGGGACTGATCGGGCGGCGAGGTAAACATGGTATAGAGCCTAACCGTATCGGCGCCATAGCGATCGATCAGCGTCTGCGGATCGACCCCATTGTTTTTCGACTTCGACATCTTCTCGATGCCACCGATCTCCACCGCACGGTTATCCGCTTTGAGCAGCGCCGAGAGGGGCCGCCCCTTATCGTCGCTACTGACCTCCACCTCAGTCGGGTTGTACCAATGCTTACTGCCATCCTGCGCTTCACGATAGTAGGTCTCAGCGACCACCATGCCCTGGGTGAGTAGACGCGTGAAGGGTTCATTACTGGTGACCAGCCCCGCATCCCGCATCAGCTTATGGTAGAAACGGGCATACAGCAGGTGAAGCACCGCATGTTCGATGCCACCCACATACTGATCTACAGGCAGCCAGTAATCGGCCCGCTGATCGAGCATGCTTTGTGCACCGGGGGTGGCATAGCGGGCATAGTACCAACTCGACTCCATGAAGGTATCGAAGGTATCGGTCTCACGCTGAGCCTCTCCACCACACTCGGGACAGGTCACCGTGGAAAACTGTGGATTGTTTTTGATCGGATTGATGGTATTTTCGTCGTAAACGATATCCTCCGGCAGACGCACCGGTAGATCTTCCAGCGGCACCGGTACGATACCGCAGTGATCACAATGGATCATCGGAATCGGCGTACCCCAGTAGCGTTGTCGGGAGACACCCCAGTCTCTGAGCCGGTAGTTTTTGGTTTTGCCGCCCTTCTCCCTGGCCTGCAGCCACTCGGCAATCGCCTCGAAGGCCTCGGCTGAGGTTTGACCGGTAAAAGGCCCGGAATCAACCAGCACACCCTTCTCGGTATACGCCGCCGCCTGAATATCCAGCGCTGCACCGTCTTCCGGCTGAATCACCTGCTTGATCGGGATGCCATACTTCTTGGCGAAGGCATGGTCCCGCTCATCGTGACCCGGGACAGCCATCACGGCGCCGGTACCATAGGTCATCAAGACAAAATTGGCGGCATAGATCGGCACCGGTTCACCACTGACAGGATGGACGGCATTGACGCCAAGCGGCATACCACGCTTCTCGATCGTTTCCAGCTCCGCCTCTGAGGTGCCGCCCTGGCGACAGGCTTCAATGAATCCAGCCAATTCGGGATTGTCAGCCGATGCCTGCAAGGCTAGTGGATGCTCAGCTGCAACAGCCACATAGGTGACCCCCATCAGGGTATCCGGACGGGTGGTGTAGATGGTCAGGCCCGGCTCTGAGCCTTCGAGGCCAAATTCCATCTCTACCCCATAGGAGCGACCAATCCAGTTACGCTGCATGGTTCGCACCTGCTCAGGCCAGGCCTCCAGAGCATCGATCTCATCCAGCAGCTCATCGGCATAGTCGGTGATCTTGATGAACCACTGGGGAATCTCGCGGCGCTCCACCAACGCCCCGGAGCGCCAGCCGCGACCATCGATCACCTGCTCATTGGCCAACACGGTTTGATCCACCGGATCCCAATTGACCTGGGCATTTTTACGGTAGACCAGCCCCTTTTTGTAGAGCTCAGTGAATAACCACTGTTCCCATTTGTAGTATTCGGGCTGACAGGTTGCCAGCTCCCGTTGCCAGTCGTAACCGAATCCAAGCCGTTTCAGCTGGGCCTTCATGTAATCGATATTCTGGTAGGTCCAGGCCGCTGGCGCGACCCGATTTTTCAGCGCCGCATTCTCAGCCGGCAGGCCGAATGCATCCCAACCCATGGGTTGCAAAACATTCTTACCCAGCATCCGCTGATATCGTGCAATCACATCGCCGATCGTGTAATTGCGCACATGCCCCATATGGAGCTTGCCACTCGGATAGGGGAACATGGAGAGACAGTAGAATTTCTCCTTCTCCGGATCTTCTGTGACTTCAAAGGTCTTCTGTGTATCCCAGTATGACTGGACCTCAGCCTCAAGTTGGGCTGGATCGTATTGATTCTGCATAGTCAGGCCTGATATTTAGAGCAATCGCGGAAGCATACCGCAGCAGGCAGCCGACAGAAAGACTCTCGGTTGAAAGTGATCCACGGCGTGAGCGGATTCATGGTCTGATAATTGACGATTCAGGCCAGGTGTCTAAGCGAAATACTGAGGGAGTAGTGTTTGCTTCAACATCGTCTGGTGAGCCGAGGCCCCAGCTTAAGGGCCAGAAAAATTAATGGGCGACAGCCAGATCGATCTGAGGTATTTCCGGGTACATCAGGCTGATCACTGTCTCTATCGCCTCTTCCCAGACCGCCTGAACATCAGCATCGTACTCATCATCGTAGTGTTCTATGGTAGCCAGTAGCGCTCGCTTCCACATCTCAAAATGGCGCTGATCCACCTTCAAGCGGGTATGGATACGGCCCAGCATCTCCA
>JARRQD010000052.1:16269-21620 GCA_037382205.1 Candidatus Thiodiazotropha sp. | reverse complement strand
GTGAAGGGTGCGTTTGTGGGGGTGCAGGGCAAGGGTCGCTCCCGCACATCCATGTGCCCGCGACACTTGTGCATCCCTGCACGGCGCGCAACGACGCGGAATAGCACGCTATTCCAAGGAGTTGCAACGCCGCCATGCGCCGCCACAAGCGTGCCATTCACGTTGTAGCGTGATTCACCCAGCAGGTGGCATAACCATCAAAGCTATTTTCTTTAAAATCAGCAATCTGCTAGTAGAATGGAGCGGTAAACTGATTTTTTTAGGTTTAACAGAAGTGATCGTGACTCGCTTGCTGAAAAAACGCACAAGTAACCCCCCCGAATCCCCTCCATCAGAAAGCAGCGAATAAAATAGCCAGAATCCTAAAGCCTGGAGAACTCAGCGGTAATTACAGAATGTAAGTTAGAAAGGGAAGAGAAATTTGTACAGCAGACACTGATAGCGAAGATGATTAAGCCCCTGCCGGAAATATCGAATGATTATTTCAATTCCGATAGTAACCGACAGGGCCTTATCTCAATCTCATGAAGCAGGTTGGAATCTAACTCCTTACCATACCCACTCTACTCAAAAATAGTTGGTGGTGATGGCGCCGCCCCAACAAAACCCGAAGGCGGGCCAATGTAGGAGGTATCAACGACAAGATTATCGATCATGAAATAATTGTTCGGGTCAGCTTGAATAGCTCTTGCCATATAGCCCCCCAATATATCCATATAACGGAATGAACCACCAGGGCGGGCCATAGTTTGCGAGGTGTACAGACCACTCAATTCGCCATCAGCCGTGTAGATATAGAGGTTGATTGTTCCACGACTCGCATTGACCTCAATCTCTACGCTGATCCACTCCTCCTCCCTATTGGTCGGCGGATTGCCAATTCTGAAGGAGTCAGTCCCGTCGGGCCAATAATCATTGCCTTCGTAGTTACATACAGTGCCGTCGCATGCACCGTAGGTTACCCAGGTGCCGTCCTGATTGGAATACTCACGGGAGATAACCATCGGCCGATCAAGGTTATCCTCGCGATTAAGAATGATCAACTTGTTACCAGGCCCATATTCGCGCCAAGTACTGCCATGATAGATCAGAAATCGAACATTGATCTGGTTTTGCGGGGTAGCAAAATGAATTTGACCCAGCCCAGAATATCCTTCGGTTTGGGTCGGCGGGGTAAACTTGGCGGCGCCACTACCTCTCCACCCCCCTGTCTGCATCCAGGTGTGCGTTGCCCCCTGAGTCGTCCACGTCAGGCTTTCTTCATGACTGCCAGCCGCGTAGTCCGAATTCTCAAAATTTTGTATGTAGGGAAATGAGCTAACTGTTTCCGCCTGAGCTGCTGTACCGAACGCCCAGCAAAGAGCGAAAGCGCCTAGCCTTGTTGCCAACCTGGAAATCATATGTTTGTGAGCTTTACACAGCATGTCTTTGTGCCCTACTTGACCAGTTGAATATTGTTAAGCGTAAACATAACACGCAGGGGTGGCCTGTCAAGGCACATTGGAACAAGAATGCGACATACATCAAACACGTGCTGACAAGCATGACTTTATATCCTGAACAAGTCAATTGTCAATCGCCAACCGGTTTATCCAACACCACCAGCACTTTGATGTAATAACCCACCAACATTCAAGTACTTTTAGCGGATCTTAAGAAGATCGAGAAGTGTTTATAGGTAAACAGATCGATAATCCACCTCAATGATTGGACAATGGCACACTCTATGCATGACAACCTACGAGCTCTACCTGACAGAATCGCTAGTAAGTAGTTAGACCGTTAGTCGGTCACCTGGCCATCGGGTTGCTGCTATTTAAGCAATCAGTTTGGTAGACGAGTTCACGGCAATCGTGGCCCAAGAAATACTGGCACGAATTGTCGCAAATGATCCTTTCAATCGCTTACAAGACACCCCCGCACATAGCCGCTTCACTCTATGGAAATTAAGTTAGACAACAATATCACACCAACATCATAGACAACTGACTTAAGCTTACAATTTGATTTCGACAATTGCCAGTGCGCGCTAACAGACTCACCATCTGCGATTCACAGCGCTGACCGGCATTTAAACAAGAAAAATTTAAGGCCGACTTAATTAATAAATCCTCAGCAACTTGCCAGACAAGAATGATAAAACGCTACAAATAATTAGGATTTACCCCACTAATTTATTCCCGCAAAAATAACACTGAAGCGCATACGGATTAAATTGAAATAGTTTATTTCGCTATCGACTTCCGCTCTTGTATTTGAGCACTCGACTTAAATAGCGCTTGCTGCCTATAAAAACACGATGCAGGCCGACGCGTATGGTGTTTAATAGTGTCGGGCGTAGTATCAGCAAACTGGCATCTTCAACATGGCGATTACCAAATACACGTTTATACTGAGCATCTGTAATCCCAAAATTGATATATTTTGCCTGGTCATTCTCGATCAGATCTTCGATTACCAAAAGCAGCAGTACGATACCAGGTGCATATTTTGAGAAAGCCTCATCATAGGCAAGATCGGAATAGTGATAGATACCATTATAAAAATAGCCCACAACAAAGGCACAGGGCTCTTGATCTACCGTCAGAACATGAGAGCGCATCATCCCACGGGAGATCACTTTCTTAAAAAAGTCATCATTTTCGAGATGCTTTAACTTTCCCTTTGAGAGTAGATCGGCTGTCCATGACTTTGCAAGCACTTGATGCAGACTTTTTTTGAGGAATTCGAAATCATCGTTCTCAATGATTCGTTGAATCCCAACCTTTCCAGGAAATGCCTCATTAATCTTCCGCAGCTTCTTTCTGAGTGTAAATCTTTGCTTTGATTTAAAGCTCTTCATAAACTCATCATAAGTATTAGGAAGAGCAACATAATGAAAAGGCCTCGTTCCATCTGGCATATACACAAAAGCATCGCCTACCTTCCAGTCGTTTGCTTGCAAGGTACCCCAGAATGCTGAATCAGTAGTCAGTGACTTAATATAGATTGCATCGTATCCTGGATATTGTTCCCAGGCAGCATGCACAATCAGATCAATTATTTCCGGAGTAACCTGTCCGATTGGCTCACCACCAAGCAGTTCTAAAGTTTTTATATTAAACTCCAGACCTTTACCTCTTGAAATCTGAAATTTGAGAGGAACATTACGAGGTAAAAATGCACTGATCGAAGCGATCTTACCTTCCTGGTAACAGGCAAAATTTAGCTCCTTGCGCAATGAGCCATCTAAACACTCTAACCACTCTGGCGCTCTGTACATTGCGTAGAGGTTAGTCGCGGATACCTGATCGACATTTCCACCATGAAGACTCAGGAGATCTTCGAGTGTATTCCATTGGATTGATTGCACAACATTTGTAGATCCATCTGCCTCGTACCTCACTTCTTCTTCATTCTTAATATTCACTTTCAGCTCGCTATCATTATGCCTAGATTGTTCTAGCCAAATTTACTGTCTTCACTGCAGTAATATCCATACATAACAACAATTTACCTAAGTTTATTTCAAACCCTATATCGAACCATGGGTAAATTGGAGGCCATTTGGAACTACTTTTTGAACCCAGTATATCTCGCTAGCTACTTGTTGGAAATACAACCTGTCAGTAAACGCAGATTATTCTTGAATTATTTAAAAAATATGAAATAACGGAGATGAAAACGGCAAAGGAGTATAAGCCCCTAAAGAAAGATCAAACCGAGTACTCTTTACATGGCGCGGAGAGAGCCTTGGAATTTGTGCGCAGTACCGACAGCACCTCAGTAACTACTGGCTATTCCTCCTATCGTGATGCAAAATCTATTCAAACAGCCGCATACCCATAGAACTATACCAATAATTAATTATACAATTCAACCACTTACAAGCGCCCAGAAAAAAGTCTCCATGACATCTGCTATAATTAGCCTGTGCATGAGCGGCCTAAAACTTCCGAGGCTACGCATCTGCTATTTTCGAAAAGGGTGCCAGCTTTTGTATACTATAAATCAGCAGCGTCCTTGCTCTTTTCGGCGCCAGCTCTAGGGGAAGTTACAGGGAGGTGGTTCGGCGGTTTTTGATTGATTGATTTTCGCAATATAAATTCACAACTTGATCAGTAATAGGGATTTATGAACTATCGCACAGATTATTCTCTGCTTTTAGCTATATTTTACCCAACTAACGATTTACCGAGTTAATCACATGGTCAGAGCACTCCTTAGCATCTTATTCATCTTCAGCATTACCCTCAACGCCAATGCGGCGGGTGGGCTCCCATTTAGCAGCTCATTTGAGACTGGTGACTTTTCAGAATGGGACGGTGGCGATCAAAATACCCTCACAGTCACTAATCAAGATGCCTCAGACGGCAATTACTCGGCGCGTGCACTACACCAGGCGGGATCCCCTAACGATAACTGGAAAGAACACTACTTTGGTAATCATCCAGGTATTAGCGGCGAACCTGCTGATGATGAGCTTTGGCTCAGTTTTGATTCAAAGTTTGACACAAATTTCAGGTTTGGAAATGATCAGAATCTACAAAAAATCGCCATAATCAACTTTGAAAATACATCTTGGAGACGTCGATATCAGCTGATTATCAACCTATCCATCGCTGATGAGACCTATTTCATTGAGAATCTATCATGGAATGAAGATCGCAGTTTCGACAAATTGGTCAACTATTACCTACAAAATGTTGGCAGCTCAACCGTGAGCATGCGAAGAGGACAATGGGATAACATCAAACTCTACTCAAAACTCAATACTCCAGGACAGCGCAATGGCATCTTACGTTTGTGGGTGAATGATGTTTTAACCATCGAAGTCACGGATGCTTATCAGAGAGAAAACACCGATTTCACTCCAAACAAGCTGATACTTTCCAACTACACCGGAACTTGGACAGACATTACGGGTTCTCAATGGTGGGACAATTTCTATATCGGTGAGACGGCGCCTGATACCGCCACCCAAGCACCACCGTCCCCACCGAGGCTGCTCGAACAGTAATCAGCCTCTATTGAGGCTCTATCTCCTGACCATCGACTCATATAACGCCTCGATTTTCTGCACACGAATGGCGAACTCAAAGTTCGCCATGATCTTCTGTTTACCATTTTCAACCATTTTCATGGCATGTTCTGGATTATCAAGCAGATAATTTAGGCCTTCTACGATTTGCTCTACTTTACCCGCCTCAACAAGCATACCCGTTTGCAGGTTTGAGACGATATCTGCAGTGCCACCCACATCTGTCGCCAGTACGGGTATCCCCATACAGAGCGCCTCCAGAACAACATTAGGGAATCCTTCTGTATAAGAGGTAAGAGCGAACAGATCCAGGTCCCTATAGACTGGCCGG
>JARRQD010000052.1:0-16222 GCA_037382205.1 Candidatus Thiodiazotropha sp. | reverse complement strand
TTTACTTCCTCAGTATCAGGGCCATTTCCAATAAGAATGAATGCAAGATCCTCCCTTCTCTGTAAAAGCTTCGCAGCAGCACGTACAAAGTCTTTCTGGCCTTTTTCCGGACTAATACGCCCGACATTTCCTATGATTTTATAATGAGCGGGAATATCAAAGCGTTTTCTGAGATATCCAGGCGTATAATCATCGCGGACATAATTCTCAGCAACGATTGCATTATAGATCAACTCAAGTCGATCAGTGCGCACACCAAAGTTGGAGATGGTTTTATGGATCTTGGGTGAAACGGCAATAACCTTGTCAAAGAACCTAAAACAGTTCTTCCCTGCAAAGGTATATATTTTGCTCTTTGTAGTATTAGTTATCCAGCCGTGCGCAGTCGTCATGGTAGGGATCTTAATACTTCGGGAGATAAGGGTAGTTAAAATGTCTGTTTTATAATCATGAGCATGAACTATATCAAAATTGTTATCTCGAATAATTCTAACCAGTGTCTTCATCATCTCTATACTGAATTGTGATTTGGCAACGATTGGAATGACCTCGATTCCACGACTTTCAAGAATCTCACGGTAATAATTACTATCCTCATGACTTCTGAGAAAAAGCCCTACAGACAGCTTGAATCTGGACTGGTCAATACGACTGGCGGTTTCAAGAATGGTTTTGCCTGGTCCGCATAGTTTTTCAGTATCCCTTAAATGTAGTACTTTAATCATTTTACTCTGGAATATTCGATGGTTATTGGCTGAATCAAGTCTAGCCTGATTTGTATGGTAGAGGAAAGTGATGAGTTCAGTGGCTGGCCATGACGATCAAAACTTAGCCGAAGCAGGCTATTAACCCGGCCCCTAAACATGGCATATTTAGGTGCCAGATTAATAAATAGCCCTCTTTTGGAGGCACTGAACAACCCTAGCTTGGAGATTATTTGTCTAGAATTACTTATTCTACCACCCACAAATCATATATAATCAGATTTTAATAAACCCTGGTTTGTATCTTCTCAACCCTTCTATTAACACAAATCAGCTAAAGATCTGGTATTTAGAACATGAATCAAGCTTTGTGGATCACCTGGGAGAGCCAGCGAAGAAATAAGACTCTAAGCAAGGCTCTTGGCCTCGAGTTGTATCAACTTGAGATAAATGCCCATCGAATCTTCAGGTACCCTGTACTGTTGTTCAAAACCTTCTGGCTCTATGCGACCAAGAAACCCCGCTATATTTTCGCCCAAAACCCATCAATAATACTTGCGACTTTCACTGTGCTTTATGGTCTAGTTTTTAACAAAAAGATCATTATCGACGCACATAATGCAGGGGTTTACCCATTCGAGGGACGCTCTAATTTAGCGACCACGCTGACAAAATTTCTGTTTAGAAATTGTCATTTCACGATCGTGACGAATGATTCCCTCAAAGAGTATGTTGAATCCTGCAATGGTCGCGCTTTCGTGCTTCCTGATCCATTTCCTGAGATTGCTTTTAGCGAGGAGATACAACTGAAAGGTAAATATAATTTTGTATTGATCTGCACCTGGGCTGAAGATGAGCCTTATGAAGAAGCCATTAAGGCATTCGCCGATCTTGATAACGACTGGGTACTCTATGTTACAGGCAATAGCAAAGGTCGAGAGAAACAACTATCAATCGATATACCAGAGAATGTTATTCTTACCGGGTTTATCTCTAATGAGTATTTTGACAATTTACTACACGCCTGTGATTGTGTAATTGATCTGACTACCCGAGAAGACTGTCTTGTATGTGGTGCCTATGAAGCCGTTTCCGCTGAGAAGCCACTCATTCTCTCTGATACAACGGCACTACGCGACTATTTCAAATCGTCTGCCTTTTACACCCAAAACACCGCCACTTCACTCATAGAGACAACTCATTCCCTAGTGAGCCAACTACCCGAAGCGATTAAGGCTAGCCAACAATACCGGCGAGAGCAGGAACAAAGCTGGAATCAGATGAGAGACAGACTTTTGTCCATGACAGAACTGAGTTAATCGTTCGACTAAGCCTATTGCCTGGCACCAGCATCATTAGCGCTAATCGTAACAAATCGCCACCAACATAGTCTCACTGTAGTTATCTGGTATGATAGCTACCAAAGACGACACAAAAGACATTAAGCTACTAATATATCGATACTTTTATCAGATATTGAGCATTGGTATTCGCTGATTGGTAAGATATCTTGGCTGTTTGGTTGTTGACCTGACTCATGTTTATAACGACGCTCTAAAATAAATTATATATAAATGAAAGAATTAGCGGCATTACTAAGAAGATTTGATATTGAGATAGTGCGCTTTGGAATCGTAGGTATTGCCGCCTCACTTACCCATTTCATTTCGGTTTACCTGATCGTATCCGGGTTAGGTATCCGCCCTATCCTTGCTAATATTTTTGCATTTCTGATCGCCTTTGGGGTGAGTTACGCTGGGCATAGCCTCTGGACGTTCAGCCACAAGAAGCATGAGCATAACAAAACAGTCGCCCGCTTTCTTGGCGTTGCTCTGTTCAGTTTCGCTCTAAACGAGGGTGGGTACTATTTATTGCTTGATTTTACTCAACTCGATTATCGGACATCACTACTAATTGTGCTGATCATTGTGCCTATTGTTACCTTTATTCTCAGTAAGTACTGGGCATTTAACTGACATCTGATATCCATACGCTAGACCGCTTGAATAGACTGCAGCCCGCCCCCTAAAGCACATCTGAGAATTATATACTACTGTTTTAATGGAGTTTTTTCTGCAGCTACGGCTTTCCACTGTGAATCCATTAATCATCGACCTTTGGATGATGACAGGTATTAATCACAGTACCTGCGTTGGGTAGGTTGTGGTATGGTCTTGTTACGATCGTTGTTCCATTCCAAATATGGATAATTATTATAATTCAATGAGTTACCTATAAGTAAGATAGGCACTAATGATATGCCGTGACTGTTCTCGCCCCATTTTACTGGTTCTTATCGCTTGTTTATTCTGACTACTCCCAGTTTTAGCCAACAAAAATAATTTTTTACTAGGTTTAAACATGAACACATCTCAAAACTTGAACCAAGAGCGTATTGCTTTACTGGTCCTGACTTGCATATACCTGGTTGTTTTTAACCCTGAACTCCCTCATGGGGATGCTTTGAGAATTGTTGAACAGATCAACAGTCGGAGCCTAGATTGGAATCCAAATCACCTATTACTCGACCCAATCGGTTATTATTGGTATTTATCTCTACAAATTGTGAATAACTCAATCACACCTCTAGGAAGTTTTGAGTTAATTAGCGCCATCTCGACTTTGATATCGGTCTATCTTTTCCACTTAATACTAGTCAATCAGAAAATCGATGATTTTAAGACAAGAATTTTAGCGGTCATTTTGCTTTTCGGTGCGAAAAATTTTCTCACTTTATCAGTAAGCCAATACTACTTTATGGTTCAAATGCCATTTCTTCTCGGTGCTTTGTATTGTTTACTGAAGTACTTTAATAATGAAAACAAACTAAAGAATTCAAGTTATCTAATCATATCAAGTGCCTGCTTATCCATTGCTACGGCCATTGAAGCCAATAATATTTTACTCATTGTAATAACCGGGCTTGTGTTAAGCGTAAAATATAAGAACGAACATTCAAAGATAAGTGACGCACTTATATTCTACTCAACATCGGCTTTGGTAGGTTTCCCGTTATTTTTCTTAGGCTACACACTATCCGGCTCCGATGTGTCATTCCTCTCCTGGGGACTCACCTACGCTGGGAGCAACAGTGAGGAGTACAAACAACTGTATGGATTGCAAGCCAGCCTATCGGGCGTTGTACTGAGTTTCGCCAAATTAGGCTTCAATTTTATATTCAGCAATTTCGTAGAAACATCCGGTTTGGGAATTGGTTTGAAATCGCTTGCTTCAAGTCATCCACTTGAATTTAATCCAGATTATTTTGGTATTGGACTAGCCCTACTTGCCATGCCAATTATAGCCGTTATACAACTACTGATATTTATAGATTTTTATCGACAATATCATTCACAAAGGATCTTCATCTTTTTCCTTGGTTGGATTATCTCTTATCTAATCTTTGCCTTTCTATGGGATAACGGTGGTAATATTTTCTGGTTTCAAACGCTACCTGTGATAGTCGTTATATATGCCTATTACACACAATATATTTTTAATCACAGAGTATTTGTAAAACCTTTTATTAAAAATGGCTTACTAATAAGCCCATTGATTATCATAACTCTAA
Source organism: Candidatus Thiodiazotropha sp. (assembly GCA_037382205.1). Taxonomy (GTDB): domain Bacteria; phylum Pseudomonadota; class Gammaproteobacteria; order Chromatiales; family Chromatiaceae; genus Thiodiazotropha. The sequence continues at coordinate 11,947 of JARRQD010000052.1, read as the reverse complement.
ATACCATCCAAGGTGCTGCCCCTTCAGCTTTTTTTGATATGAAACGAGGAGTAGCGGAACACAATGAAATCGTACATGATGGCGATTTAGAGATAACGACTGGTTGGGACAAATATCAATGGATGAAAGAAGATGCGATTGAGGCAAACTTTGACAAGTTGTTATTGATGAATATGGCAACAAAACAAAAGAGCGATCCAAAGCATATAAGTAATTTACCACAGATAGTAGAAAACCATCTTGCAGCTGGAAAACGAGTGATCGCCGCAAGATTGTATAACAAGGATTCTGACCCCAACCCTTGGTATAACCTCTCTAGAATGGGTTGGCCTCGAGCTAAAATCAAAAAAATGCTTGAGAACTATTGTAATCGTGAAATTAGCCGAATTGATGATGTTGTATTCCATGAGATCTATCTATGCGATAAAAATATCGGTGATGCTGATTAACTTTTGCTTGCTTCCAAGCATGTGTATTTTCACAATATTTGGCTATAATAAGCTGATATAGGAGACAAAACATTATATCCTATTGATTTAATAGGCATTTTAGATTGATCTGGGTGGTATCCTATGAGATTTTCACTTCCCATGGATTTTATACAGTTTGTATTTTGATAAAGGTCAATCTTCCAGGGCTATTGTCAACAAGCCGATGCGAACAGAAGCGCATGACAGGTATCACTATAAATACAGCTCACTAAATTTAACTTAACTATGAACCCCAACACTACAGCAGAGACTTTTTTACTTTCCGTTGTTGTTCCTGCCTACAACGAAGAGGATGTTCTTGTAGAATTTCACCGCCGTTTATCAGCGGTTCTCGATAATATCGATGCGCAATCAGAGGTTATCTATATAAACGATGGCAGTAAGGATACTACCCTCGATATAATGCACTCTCTAAAAAAACAGGATGAACGAGTAGCAATACTCGATTTAAGTCGCAACTTCGGCAAAGAGATTGCACTAACAGCGGGCATTGATCACACGCAGGGCGATGCCGTAGTAGTAATTGATGCCGATTTACAGGATCCGCCTGAATTGATCACTGAAATGTTTAAACAGTGGAAAGAGGGTTATGACACTGTTTACGCCAAAAGAATCAAACGTGATGGCGAATCGGTTGTAAAGAAAACGACATCCTTTCTTTTTTACAGGCTCATGCAATCCATCGGCAGAGTACAAATCCCTGAAGATACTGGAGACTTCAGAATATTGAGTCGTAGAGCAGTCGATGCACTCAAGGAACTCAGAGAACAACACCGGTTTATGAAAGGACTCTTTACATGGATCGGATTTTCACAGAAGGCCATACCGTACGAAAGAGATCCGCGCTATGCAGGTGAAACAAAGTGGAACTATTGGCGCTTATGGAATCTTGCTCTAGAGGGCATCACCTCCTTCACAACCGTACCACTAAGTTACGCTACTTATACAGGCTTTATTACAGCACTCTTCTCCATGTTATATGGGTTTTATATGATAATAAGAACAGTAATTTTCGGCAACCCGGTGCCTGGTTATCCATCACTCATGGTAACCGTACTATTTCTTGGGGGTGTACAGCTCTTTGCCATAGGTATCGTTGGGGAATATTTAGGTAGAGTTTTTAATGAAACGAAAGGCCGCCCACTCTATTTTGTCAACGAGTACATACCGGCTTTTGACTTAAAAAAGTTCAAAGATATCTCTTCAAGAAAACAGCCAGAAACCATGAATGTTGAGTGAGACAGAAGACCTAAAATTCACTAACTATTGATAGTCAGTTAACTTCAACCTAAAAAGATCAGTTGGACAACGTGAAGGGTGCGTTTGTGGTGGTGCAGGGCAAGGCGCAACGACGCGGAATAGCGCACTATTCCAAGGAGTTGCAACGCCGCCATGTGCCGCCACAAGCGTGCCATTCACGTTGTAGCGTGATTCACCCAGCAGGTGATATAACCATCGAAGCTATTTTCTTTAAAATCAGAAACCTGTTATTAGAATGAAGCGGTCAACTGATTTTTTTAGGTTCAATTCACATCGCTCGCCAGTGTTCTGCCATGCTTTGGATAAAGTTTTAACCTGTTAATGACGGAAAATGCAGGCATGTGTGGCAGCAATTTTCCAATGTAAATTGATACCTAGCCATTCTGTAACCACTGGAGTGAGACTTTTAACAGATTGTCAGCCTTATCATAGAAACTCTTTATTTCCTTCCAAAACTGATCTTCTTGCGCTTTATCGATTACAGCATCACCGGCGAAATTCTCAATGAATTTTTGGTATTGCTTGTTTAGTGGTTGCTTGGGATTTCTGACCACCTGAAACAGACAGCACTTAAGGCGCTGCGGATAATCATGTGCGAACAAGTCTATTGAAGAAAGCTCCTGAAAGTAGGAGTAGTTAATATAGTATCCTTCTATGTTAACTGCTTGCCCAGATTTCATCTGTCCGATAAGATCCTCTCTAGTAATCTCAACCTTCCCTTTTACTGCCATTTGTGCCGCAAGATTGCTACGTAAAATCTCTTGCATATAACGTTCGCCATCGAGCACAGGATCCCATAGAATCAATTCACTTACATCTTCCCTTGCGAGTGCTGTTAAAGTCGCAAGAGTGCCACCAAGCCTTAAGCCAAACAGTCCTATTTCTGAAATACTAGGGTTTTTCTGCTTAAGATGATCAATAACCGTATTAACATCGGCTAAATGCTTCTCAAGCGATGCGTCCTGATAGTTGCCATCACTATCACCATGGCCACGCATATCAAACCGCCCAACAAGCATTCCTTGCTCACAGAAAGCTCTTGCTGTAGTCACATAAACTCGATGACTCCAAAGCTTCTCCTCTGCAAAAGGATGGACAAACACATAAGCTTTTGTAGGCTGATCATTTTGCGGAAAGTGTTGAATCGTAAAGATACGTTCACCATCCACTTCAAGTATTTCTAGAGTTTCATTCATTATCTTGTCTATTAACTGGCCGTTATGTTTAAAACTGAAAGTAGATAAACACCTGTTTTTGCAAGGGCACAAAAAACAACAGCATTAGCACCATATAAAGGTAGCTAACGTATTGCGTGAATGAGCTAGCCTTGACTAGATAGAGTAGATCACTCTTTCGCTCAGTTATGTACTCAAAGAACATAAGTGGCGCAACAAAAAACAAGATGTTCGCTAGAGCATAAGTGGAATAATCTGTAATACGATAGTCTGTAGAAAGCAAATAGAGCATATCTGCCACTTGCCGCATTGACTCTGCACGGAAAAGCAACCAACTAATACAAGTCAAGTGAAACAGCACCACGACAAATAGGATATGCTTACCCAAGCTGGAGGGATTCGTAAAGTAATCTTTGCCCTTTACCGCATCTATCGCATGATATACAACGAGAATGGCGCCATGAAACAAGCCCCAAACGATAAAGGTCCAGCCGGCTCCGTGCCAAAGCCCTCCAAGAAACATGGTAAGAACCAAGTTTCGAAAAGTTAAAAAATTACCCAATCGCCCACCGCCTAAAGGAATATAGATATAGTCCCTAATCCAGGTAGAAAGACTGATATGCCAGCGTGACCAGAAATCGCTTGGAGAAGTAGCGAAATAGGGATTCCTGAAATTCCACATCAATTCAAACCCCATCCACCTTGCTATACCCTTTGCGATCGATGAATAGCCAGAGAAATCACCGTATATTTGAAATGCAAATGCGTACAGACCTATCAGCACCTCAAATCCGCTTAACTCACTCACTGGCTTTGAAAATATTGTATTAACAATAGGCGCCATGTTATCGGCAATCACTATTTTCTTGAACAAGCCTGAAACAACTAAAAACAGGCCTTCAGAAAACGCTGCCCCCTGCAGCTTACGAACTTGCAGTATCTGGGGTAACAGGTGGCTGGCTCTTTCGATAGGCCCAGCCACAAGCTGAGGAAAGAATGAAACATACAGAGCAAAGTCGAGGAATTTATCTGTGGGATCGATCTTTTTACGATAGGTATCAATGGTATAACTTAATGTCTGAAATGTGTAAAAAGAGATACCTACTGGTAATATTATATTGAGAACAGGCAGACTTGTATCTACACCAAATGAACTGAGTATTGAAGCAAACTCATTAGAAAAGAAATTGTAATATTTAAAAAAACCTAAAAACCCAAGATTTGTCGCAATAGAGAGAAGTAACAGTCTTTTTCGTATTTTTGAATCATCGCTATCAGCAATTTTTAATGCTACGAAATAATCAACGACCGTAGAGATAAAAATCAATGACAGAAATCGATAGTCCCAGTAACCATAGAATATATAACTTGCAATGAGCAACATCCGATTCTGATACTTATGTTGCAGTCGGAAATAGAGCATGATAACGACAACAAAGAATGCCCAGAAAATGTAGCTATTAAATAACATTACTACTTCCCACTCATTTCTGGATTAAAGATTTTTGCAAGCTTGCTAGTAAATAGGTGTCTGCCTTTATCATTCAAGTGTAACCCATCTTTATACATTTCTGTTTCAGCTTCGAATAGACTCCTATAGTCCATATAGAGATAGGCACGTTTCTCTAATAGTTTTGATAATTCTTCGCTAATCTCATAGCCCGCCTCAATTGGCATTGCAATGGCAATCAACTTGCCTCCCTCTCTATCTAGCTGATCAATGAGTTTATTGAGCATTTTATAATCTTCTGGAGGTGCTCTGAGTTGTTTTACCTGCGTAGTATCGTCTGGGGCTCCCGCCTGATTTTGCGCCCTAACAAACTGCTTATAGTGTGGCACCAGACTGTCAAGCAGCTTATTTCGTACTGCTTCTCTATTGACAAAAAGCTTTGAAGTCATACCTATGAAGAACTCGGAAACTTGGGCAAACTCATCCATCCCATATTTTATAAGCAGAGATAGATCACTCAATTTAGCAAAGTAACCCCCTAGTCTACTAGGGTTCGGCTGGGTCTCATCATTAAGTAATCCCCATGCAAAACCAATAACTAAATAATCAAGCTTCACGTTGGAATCAAAAAGTTGATTTTTTGCAATCATACTCCAATCCCAAATCGAGGTTCCGTCAGGTGTTATTTTGTTGAGACGATATGTGTCATTCAAACTGGCACTCAGCTGACCAACATCAACCGCTTCATTGATCAGTGAATTCCCTAGAAATAAGACACTAGGACGTTGATCCTTGCTGATTTGATCGACTATATTAGGTATATCATTGATGTGATTTCGATTGCCGGATATATCATTCTCTATAATACGAATCGTGATCTCCAGCAGAAACAGAGTCAGCGCTATTGCAAATAGAATAGCGATATCATGTTTTTTATTCATCTACCATTACCCTGCTGTTGAAACCTTTGTTTTATGGTTACCTGAACAATATCTGCTGCTCACTAATACAACCGCTTAAAGATCTTTAGCACTCGATTACACTGATAGAGACTGAATATACTCAAGCACGACTGTTTAGCGCCATAGCATACTCTATTCAACTTCTTGGTAATCAATCAGGCCTCGCCTTTTGTCGGTATCGATTACTTCAATATTTAGACCAAATCCTGCATACAAAAAGGCAATCAGTTCGTCATCAAATGCTTCGCCTTTTTCAGCATCAGCCAAAACCCTCAATCCTTTTTGCTTTAACACATCCACTTCACTCTCAACTGTCGCATCGGTTTTAAAACAGATGTGATGAAGACCCTCGCCTTTTTTCAAACTTTCAATCAATGGGGAATCTTTTCCTGCGGGTTCTATAAGTTTGATATCCAGCGATCCTTCTGACTCAAGAAAAACAACGTTAACTTTTTGCCGAGTATTGGTTATTTTCTGAGTTTTCTGGCGATAGCCGAAAACTTCCTGGAATTTTGCTATAGCCCGATCGATGGAACGGACTGCTATACATATATGGTCTACTTTCATGTCATAAACCTAACCTGACGTTAAATCCCTCTTAATCAGGCAACCACTGACTGCATATTTCACCACGCTGTCTCATGCCTGACCGAGGTAATTATTCACATTGATTTTGTGCTATAACTCTTATATTTCAATTATGGGAAGTTTTTAACCAACCATTCTCTGGTAATCGTATGCATCTCATCTTCCCACTCAACAGATGAGAGAATATGATTCGCATCTGCAATTGTATGTAATTCATATAAATGATCATACTCAACAAGGTGGGGCTTGTAGATGTTTTCAAACTTTTCTTTAAATTCCCAAAGCAGTCTATCGCCCCCGCTATAGATTAAAAGCATCTTCTTTGACTGCTCCAACATGCTGAAAAAGGTTGGTGCAAATTTTGGATTCACATTCGATGACTCGTCATGAATAAACTCAATTTGCTTTTTATTATGCTGAGTAAACTTCTCTGCAAGTTTTTTAGCAGCCACTCTTAAAGGTTTGAAAACAATTTTGAAAATTGATCTAAAGTCACTCTTCAGTGTAATGATACGCTTCCAAGAGGCGACATCAGTCAGTTTGTTAATATAGCCCTTTTTCAAATCATCCAGTTGACCTTCAGTGACGAATTTAGAGAAATTTTCTTCACCACCTTCAAATACGTTAATCAACCCAAGAGCAAGCAGACCTTTCACTCTATTATCAACGCTGCCAGCCAACATCCCGGTAATTGCTCCACCACAAAGCCCCCCCAGGATGAACTTGTCTATATCATAGGTTTCACTCATCCAGTCCATGGCATCGATCGTGTCATCAATATAACGACCTCTTTGGATACTGTTATATACATCGACCAGGATATCTTGCTCTAACTCACCCTCAGAATCTCCGAGACCGTAAAAGTCAAACCTAAAAACAGTGAACCCTTGGTCAACCAGCTCTCTGGCTAGCTTGTTGTACATTCGATGGGGACCCACCCGCATCTTTATCCCCGGGGAAAGCAGCAATACGGCAATGTTTTTGGAGTTTGACTCAGGCTGCTCGATTATGCCTAACAGCTTTAGTCCATTTCTGTTAGTGAATTTAACTGGAGTAGATATCATTGTGACACTTCGATCAGACCACTGGTGGTAAACGCAAGTTAGAAGAAACTTGAAGAATAAACGCCATTTAGCTGCAACGCAAGGCAGTTATCACAATAATTCTCACTTCAAGGTGAAGTAGGTTGGCAAGCCCTTTTATTAACTCAGTAAGATGCGAATTTTTGTTGTTTTCCAGACTCACTATTTGGTGTGCCGATAGCACTACTGGCTATCCGTAACGCTTTTGAACGACATAACAACCTCTGAATGCAAAATAGGGCCACAATTACAGCACCGCTCTGAGTGATGGATTACCACTAAATTGAACTGTGGGTTGATCTAGTAAGACCCAATTATCACGACACCTGAGCGCACAGAGCCCAATGCCTTGAAAAACCACCAAAAGAAACCCAGCAGGTGATGTGACAAACATTTTTACTCATCTAATGCTGGACAAGCGACCCATTACAACATAGAATTGGATAATTTGACCAACTTAATCAAAATGTCGTCGCACGAGTCAGCTTCATACCTATGTGCCTGATTGCACCCAGGCTGCCCATAAACGCCAAGCAGAGCCTGATATGGTTAGATATTCATTGAAGGGGACAATTTGGCACGACAACTTAATTACTGACCAGTCAGATAGTAACCTTCCCGTACAGCGCGACCATTACGGTCAACCACACCGTTCCTACATTTTACTGGAAACCTGAATCGTTGTTGGCATGAGCATCTCTGGATTTTGTTGTTAACGATGAACAGTGGCTTAGCCTACTGAGATCTTAAACTGCTGATCCATGCTGAATATTCTGTTGCAGAACATTATGTTACATTCGAAAGCCTGATCTTTCTTTCAGACGCCATACGACCATTGAAGTTTACTATCTAAGTTCACTGCTGTGCCGTCTATTTTGCTCGGTGAGCCTCTTGTTCATAAATTGTCGGGCTTTTTCTATTGACCGGGATCATGGACATGAGAATCGAAATACAGGAGTCCATTCTCCCACAGGGAGAAGGTCAGGATGAGGCGAGCAGAATCAAAGTGTTTACTTGTTCACCCCCCTCACCCCAACCCTCTCCCTGAGGGAGAGGGTGCTTAGTAGGATATCAGTGATCTGACCTATTGTTACTTTTTACTGTCAGCGAGCGATAGAAAATATACAATGTAGCAGTTTGATCGTGAAGAGGGCTCACCATTGAAAAAAACAAAAATCGTCTATTTAGAGCATTGTATCGACCATACAATTGGCGGTTCACACTACTGCCTATTGGAAATATGTCGCGCTCTTGATAAACAGCGCTATGATGCCACAGTGATCTTTTATGAGGAAAACGATCTCACAGATGAATTCAGAAATACAGGCTTCACCGTAAGAATCGAACAACCTTTCAAAGTATCAACCTCAGGGAAAAACCTACCTCCTCTATTGCGCAGAATCGTCAGATTATCGCAAAACTATTTTAATATGCTCGTTACCAGAGTGTTTATATGGCGAAAAATACTAAAACAGGAAAATGCAGATATTCTGCATCTCAACAACTCTTTTTCAACAGATCAAGACGCCCTAATTGCAGCGAAATCACTCAAAATACCTGTTGTTTCTCATGTTCGTGGGATACAGCCTAATATACATAAGCTAGCGCTTTTTTTCGGCAAATTTCTAGATAGAATTATCGCAATTTCTAAAGCAGTTCAGCAAAATCTTATAAATCAGGGTGTAGACAAAAGCAATATAACCTTGGTCTATGATGGAATCGATGAAAACAGAATTACTAACGGTGTCGAAAAAAACTACATCAATGAGCAATATAACCTTAATAGCGATTACAAATACTTTGGGGTAGTCGGAAATATCAAGCCTTGGAAAGGTCAAATCCGACTCATTCAAGCCGCCTCAATAGTGAAACAGAGATATGATAAGTTTCGTTGTTTTCTAGTCGGCGATATCGCCGATACTGCCTATCTAGCTGAAATCGAAAAGCGCATCAAAGAGCACCAACTACAAGATTCGATGTGTTTGTTCATACCTCTGTTGAACCTGAACCCTTTGGTATCGTTATAATTGAAGCGCTCGCCTTAAAAAAGCCTGTCATCGTTTCAAATATCGGCGCCCCCCAAGAAATCATTGAAGATGGAAAATCTGGACTACTGTTCAATATTGAGTCCGCAACCGATTTAGCAGAAAAATTAGAAAGCCTACTTAGTGATGACGAAAAAAGACAACAACTTGGAGAGGCTGGCTACACAAGATTTCATACTAATTTCACGATAGAAATCAACGTTCAGGGTATCTGTGGTGTGTATGATGAAGTCTTGGAATAGCGCAGTTCACCGAGAGAATGACCTAACTCGTGCCAACCCACATACGAAAGCACTTATCATTCCGTGTAATCACTCACTAGACACAAGATCCTGGAAATACTAGGATTTAATTGTTTGGCATCCTGACCGATGAAATTTTCAGTCAGCAACTAATCTCAACATAGAACTGGCCTCATCTCACAATACTGTTCAGTTAAAGTATCTGAGACCCACCGTTAAACGCTCTCTCTTTTTACACTCCTGAAAAGAGATAACACCTTAACATTACAATCTCCATAGTTAATTTATTAAGACCAAATCGTACAAAACTAATTCATCATCTCGTTTTCGATATAATTTATTTCAAACAAGTAAACATAATTCAAACCAACACAAAAAAGACCGTTATACTATCCGGCGAGCAGAATTTGTACAGATATGTGTTTTTTACACAGATTTTTAATTGCTATAGTATTACACTCACTAACAAGCTTATTCACCGTGCAGTCTTTGAAACTTTGCTCAGGGATCAAATATTATATTGAACAATACTTAGTAGCTGTCTCACGTGGTGCCTACTACCCTTGATACTCACAGTAATGAGTCTTATCATTCACTCAGTCTGAAGTATTTAGATACTGATTCTTTTAGTTAGCATCATCAGTTACAGGTGCAAGTTAATGAGATTTATTGCTGACACTTTACCAAGATATCTACTGAGCATTTATATGATAGTTAGGTAACTAAACTAGGAAGAGGTTTTCGATCTCATGGCATCACAATCAGGTGTATCATGCCCACAGTTTTAATGTTACATCGAAACTACATATATACCTTTTGAGAGTCGATAATGGTTTCTCTGGCCATGAATTAATCTACGAATAAACAATAGCCCAATTGATTACAACTAAAGGTGTGGACATGAATAAATCATTCAACTATTTACTCGATATCCAATCAATACCAACACCTTCTGGTCCAGATCAACTCTATCTAGATTTGTTAAAACGGGCGTTAACTAGAACACTGGTCGCAAAAAACATTGAGCGCCATAGTCTAAACCCAAAACGGCCAATATTTGCGGTTACCAACAAAGTTATCAAAAACATTCTGACCCCCTTGAAACTCGAACTGGTTAAAAATATAGAATCCAGTGAACACGACTACATAGAATCGACTCATAGCGCAAATACTCGAAATGAAGAAGCCGAAACCATGCTGGGAATCAAACAACTTGATCAGATGCAAGCCGCAATTACCGATGTCGTAAACAATAATATACCAGGCGACGCTCTTGAAGCTGGTGTATGGCGTGGTGGGATGACTATTTTCATGCGAGGCGTACTTCGCGTTTTAAACGATAACAGCCGGAATGTATGGGTTGTCGATTCTTTTGAGGGACTACCTGCTCCTGATAAGAACCATGACTCCTTTGGCTGGGTAGAGGAGGATATGTCGGTTTCACTTGATGACGTTAAGAAAAATTTTCAACGCTACAATTTAGATGATGAAAACGTAAAATATTTGAAGGGATTTTTCAGCGAAACACTTCCACAAGCACCCATCGATAAATTGTCAATATTGAGAGTAGATGCTGACCTGTATGAGTCAACACTCTCAGTTCTTGAACCTTTATACCCTAAGTTATCTGTAGGCGGATATGCAATTTTTGATGACTATCAAAACTTAAAAGACTGCCAACGCGCAATCAACGAGTACCGACAGAAACACAACATTACAGACGAAATTATTGAAATTGATCAGCGAGCTATCTACTGGAAAAAAACCAATCAGCTCGTTGTAAACTGACAGCTCTCCCACTAATTCTATTCACGATAGTGGTAGCACCATATAAATTGAGGCTGCGATCTTATTCATCGTTATGCTTGTTTCACACAGCTCATCGATATCCATCAATCCAGGTAGTAGAGACGATTCCCCAAGACAATACTCTTTTTATCACCCAGATTTTCATATAAAAACAACTTGTTGAGCTTCAATCCATTGTCATGTTCCATGGTAATGGTGTAGTTGCTCACCTGAAATTTTCCCGTGTTTTTCGAACCATCCTTTTTTGAGCTAGAGCCGCCACCAGCTATGTTATCTCCAATCACACTACTAGCGCCTGACGATCCATATTTATCACTACTGCCGACTACACCAACCAGAGGTATCAGAGCCTCTCCACCCGGAGCACGATCTCCACCACCCAAAACACTGTTGTCGTTCATGAAAAACGAACTCAACTCAAACCTCTGATTTTCCAGGAAAGTTATGGTTTTTTTCCAGGAACCTCTGAATTCACTCCCCCCTGCATTGATATATTTACCCACCAATTGCGAGGCATCAGTTACCATACCACCTGGGCCACCTTTCAGATCAATCCACTCGCTCTTCTTTTCATCTCTAATCTGATAGGTGCCAAAATGTTTCCGCCATCGACTCCATTTTTTAGGTTCAAGCTGTTTTGAAATTTCGATATTAAGTTCATCAGGCGGAATGACACAGTTTTTATACGCCGTGCCATCCTTCAAAAGCAGGTAGGTATCCAAATCAATCCCACCCCAGATCAAATCGATGCGACTGTAAACCCAGACCTGATCAATATCAGAGAGTCTAAGCCCGTCTCCAGGGGCAACTCTTATCGCCTGTTGAATTCTCTCGCGTTTACTT
>JARRQD010000051.1:24114-26613 GCA_037382205.1 Candidatus Thiodiazotropha sp. | reverse complement strand
CCGAGGAAAGGTACCACGATATACGGGGTATCACCCACTCCCCAGTAACCGAGCGTTTGCCCCATATCCTCTTTATAGCTGGGTATACCCATATCACTGGCCACATCGAACAGACCAAAAATACCCAGTGTGGAGTTGATACAGACACGCCCAATATCGGAGAGTGCGCGCCCTGGCTTCAGCTGCAGCAGATTATTGGCCGCAGAAGGAACATCCGCTAGATTCCGGAAAAAGTTGGTAATCCCAAGATCGATCACCGATGGGGTAATAAAGCGATAGCCCTCGGCGATCGGTTTGGCCACAGCCCGATCGAAATCCTGATTGAACTGATCAGAATTTCTGTTAAATGACTCGAGTGGATCGGCCGGATGCTGGCTTTGAAAGCTGGAACATCCCGAGACCAGCAACAGAATGAGAAAAATCGTAGGAATCCTTTTAAACACGACAAACAGGCCCCAGTAGATAGAAAGATCAGGCGCTAGGATATAACCCATCCTGCACCAATTGCCCGGGGGATTGTAAACAACAGTGCAATTACACATCGCTTCAGGGGCTATCTACCCGTTGTGGTCGACGTGGAGACCGGTGGCTTCGATGCCAGTAAAGACGCCCTTCTGGAGATTGCCGCCACTACCCTGGCCATGGATTCAGAGGGTCTGCTCCACCCTGTAGAGACCTTCGCCTACCATATTGCCCCATTCGAGGGAGCGAATATCGATCCTAAAGCCCTGGAGTTCAATGGTATCGATCCCGACCATCCGTTCCGCGAGGCCCTGCCGGAAGCCGAGGGCCTGAGGCAACTGTTCAGCCCGATTCGCAAAGCGATGAAGGCGAGTGACTGTAAAAGAGCCATCCTGGTGGGACACAACGCCTTTTTCGATCTCGGGTTTCTCAATGCGGCCGTGGCACGCTGCGGCATCAAGCGAAACCCCTTCCATCCATTCAGTACCTTCGATACCGTCTCCCTGGCCGGTATGGTCTATGGCCAGACCGTGCTGGCCAAAGCCGCCAAGGCGGCAGGGCTGGAGTGGGACAGCACCCAGGCCCACTCAGCCATCTACGATACTGAACAGACCGCCCGACTCTTCTGTACCATCATCAACCAATGGCAGCAGGCATGCGGTGCTCCTGCACCACTTGAGTAACGCTGATTGGTTGAATTCCGAAGCTTCGTTCAAACTTGGATAATGAAAAAATGGTAAGAAGTCCGCAAATCAACGCGGAATAAACGCAAATGGTTTTATGCGATACCTCACCCAACACCGAAAGGCACTGGGTGAGGTTTTGGATTTATCCTGATCAGTTGTTCTGAATCACGATGTTGGGGAATTTCGCCGCATAGTCCTTGGCCTGCAAGGAGAGCTTTGCTGCTGTCTTACGGGCAATCTCCCGATAGATTTGAGAGATGCGTGCTTCCGGCTCTGCAACCACGGTCGGTTTACCGCCATCGGTCTCTTCTCGAATCCGAATGTCCAGCGGCAACGCACCCAGAAGATCAACATGGTATTGATCGGCCATGGAGGAGCCGCCGCCCTGACCGAAGATATGCTCTTCATGGCCGCACTTGGAACAGATATGGGTGCTCATGTTCTCCACGATACCCAGCACCGGCACCTCGACCTTTTCAAACATCTTCAACCCTTTGCGGGCATCTAGCAGGGCGATGTCCTGCGGCGTGGTGACGATGACCGCACCGGAGACCGGTACCTTTTGTGCCAGGGTTAGCTGGGTATCACCGGTACCCGGCGGCAGATCCACAACCAGGTAGTCCAAATCGGCCCAGTTGGTATCATTGAGTAGCTGCTCTAAGGCCTGGGTGACCATTGGGCCACGCCAGATCATCGGGGTCTCTTCGTCAATCAGAAAACCGATCGACATGGCTTGCAGTCCATAACCCTCCATCGGCTCTAGGCTTTTACCGTCCTTTGAGTCCGGCTTGCCATCAATACCCAGCATCCGGGGTTGAGAAGGTCCGTAGATATCGGCATCGAGAACACCGACTTTGGCCCCCTCTTCCGCCAGTGCGAGGGCAATATTGACCGCGGTTGTGGACTTACCCACACCACCTTTACCCGATGCGACCGCGATGATGTTCTTGATGTTGTCGATCGGCTTTAGTGCCTTTTGCACGGAATGTGCAACAATCTTGGTGGTAATGGAGACCTCAACCGATTCGACGCCGGCAACGGCTTTTACCTGCTCGGTAACCGCCGATTCGATATCACTGTGGCAACCTTTGGCCGGAAAACCCAACTCGATCGCGACTTTTACACTGCCACCATCAAGTTCGACCGCTTTTACCGCCTTGGCTGTGACCAAATCCTTCTCCAGATTCGGTTCGATATAGCCTTTAATTGCCTCTTTTACGGCATCTTGTGTCAATTCAGACATCGTCAGTTACTCCTGCACGCGGACAGACTGTTGGCCCGTCAAAATTACTGAAATATTCATGGCGGAGGATTCTACACGAAAACCAGACCAATATACCAAGCATTTTCC
>JARRQD010000051.1:7852-24085 GCA_037382205.1 Candidatus Thiodiazotropha sp. | reverse complement strand
TTTATTCAGGCGCAGTGAATCTCACGCCTCCGGAGAACCGCAGGCGTGAGATTCTCACCAACCTAGCCGCAAAAAATCACCCTATCCGCAGAAGGCCGGATTAGATGACTTCTTTGTGCTGAATAGCTGTATCCGATGTCTGCAGCGCATTAAGACCAGCCAGATAGCGCTCTATCAGGTGCTCAATCAGCGGTGCTACAGAATCTTGCCCTGAAGCTTGGAGCTGGTTGGTTGAACGCATGATGGCAATGCCATGAATGCCATTCCAGATTGCTCTGGCAGAGAGTGCAATCTCACTCTGCGGCATGGTGTTCATGGTCAGTGCAGCAATTTGACGCTCAACCAGTTCGTAAAGACGATCCAATTTGTCTTCATGGATCTCCATCAGCAACCCTTCTGTCTGAGGCTGATGTTCAAACACCATACGCCAGCGATGGGCATGCTTCGAAGCAAAATCGAGATAGGCTGAACCTAACGTATAGAGGCAATCCTGCGGATGCCGACATTCGGTCAACTTCTCACTAAGTACCATGTAAAGCTGATCCAGAGTTCTCCCATTTACTCTCTGCACCAATTCATCCAGATTTTTGTTCCTCAGGAACCACAACTACGCTATCATTGGCAAGGGTATCAATCAGGATCTCTTGAACCACCCAGAATTATTGGTCTTCCCATGTTGTCTCCCATATCAACACGATCATTGTGCCTAAAAAGTTATAAAAACTCCGACCTTCCCTATCAAACTAAGGGTTCGTGCAATATCACACCATTTCTATCTTCACACAGTGATCTATCGCACACAGTGGAATAAAGATGGGTGATATTTCAACACCTCTAAAGGATAGCAGGTAAGAAAAACTTTTCATCATTTGATAAATATAATTACTACACTATAATTATTTATCTTAGCATTATATTTAATTGTATTTTCTCTTTATGAGGCGAATATGAAAATCAGCAAAGAGGCGATGGCAGCCACCCGTCAAAAAATCCTGGTTGCCGCTTCGGATGTGATTACCGAGCGAGGTTTCAAAGCGGCATCAATGCGTGAAATCGCCCGCCGGGCCGAGGTGGGAGACGCCACCATCTACAACTATTTTCCAAGTAAGGAAAAGCTCTTATACGGTTATTGTGAAAACCGACAGAAGGAAGTGGCCCAGGCACTGCGCGAGCTCGAAGGCTTTGATCAGTACACCCTACAGGAGCAGCTACATCAGCTGGTCGAAATGGAGTTAACCCTATGGCTTCCGGATCGTGAGTTTCTTGCCGAAGTATTTGATACAACCTTCTATTCACCCACCGCCAGCCTCATCAACCTGGCGGAGACCCGGCGGCTGTTCAATCGGATGGTTGATGAAATAATCGATAATGCGGTGGATGCGGGAGAGATGCCGGAACAGCCCCATAAGTCGCTGTTGGCTCCACTTTATTGGGATTATACGACAGCGGTACTCGCCTATTGGTTACGGGATGACTCAGAAGGTTTTGCCAACACCACACGGCTGGTCGATCAAAGTGTCGAGCTGTTTGCGCTTGTTCTGCAGACCGGAGTAATCGGCAAAACCATGGAGCTTGTCTCTTTTCTGTTTCGCACCCATATCAGTCGAACCTTGAACGCCTTTGATGAATACACTCGCCCCTGGAAAAAAGCCAAGCGACAGTTTATGGGGAATTACGATGACTAAATCGGTACCAACAGGGAAGTTGGCCCGCTCCCGCCTCGCTGGGGGCGCAATAATCAAAGCTGGTGGTAGACATCTCTCCCACATCGCCCGTCGCCCGTTCATGAACAGTGAACGTTTCAATGAAGATAGAGCCCGGCTAGATGAGCAGACAGCCGAGATCATCTTTGATGCCCTCTCCCAGCTCAGAGGCACCGCCCTCAAACTGGCGCAGATGTTAAGTATGGATAGCCACTTACTGCCTGAGCTGATCCGTAAAAAGCTGGCCAGATCCTGTCACCAGGCGCCGCCCTTAGGGCGACCTCTGATACGCAAGCTGTTTCTGCAGGAGTTCGCAAGGCCAGCTGAGGATATATTTGCCAACTTCGAGCCTCAGGCCTTTGCCGCCGCAAGTCTCGGTCAAGTGCACCGGGCGATGAGTGATGAAGGTGAACCGTTGGCGGTGAAACTGCAGTACCCTGGTATCGATATCACCATCAACAGCGATCTGCAGATCATGAGGATGATGGTGAAACAGACAGCTCACGCAGCGTTGCTGCTCTCCTCGCTGGATGAGATAGAGCAGCGCCTCCAGGAAGAGGTTGACTACCATCAGGAGGCGGACCATACAGAGTGGTTCAGCAGTGCACTGCAACTTGAGCAGATCAAGATACCTGAGGTCCACCGCCACTACTCCAGTAAACGCATCCTAACCACCAGCCGTTTACCGGGTGAGCATTTGGATCAGTGGCTCAGCCGTGATCCCAGTCAGGCGGAGCGCAACCATTTTGCTCAACGCCTCTACGATCTGTTTGTCCACTCATTCTATGGTTTGAATGCACTCCATGCAGATCCTAACCCTGGTAACTATCTGTTTGCAGATGACGGTACTCTGGGATTGATCGATTTTGGTTGCGTCAGACACTTTTCCAGAGATTTTGTCTACCAGATGCCACAACTTCTACATGCCTACCTAAAACAGGACGCCAGTGCGGTGCTTCACCACTACCGAGCATTGGGCATGGTTGTTGATGGTCTCAGCACCAGTCAGCTACAAAGCTTTTATGATGAGTTACTAAAGCCATTTGGCGATTGGTTAACCAGGCCGTTCAAAGCGGGAAGATTCAATTTTTCTAAAGCGAACTCCACCTATTTGAAAGAGGTTTGGTCTCTATCAGATTTTCGAACGCATGGAGGCTGAAGTGGATATGGAGCATCAATGGTTAATTTGAACAAAACCCTGATTGCAGCAGGTCTCTGCAGTCTGTTTACCGCGCTGCTCCACTTGATCATCATAATCGGAGGAACAGAATGGTATCGATTTTTCGGCGCCGGTGAGACGATTGTGCAACTCTCTGCTCAAGGATCAATCTATCCGGCCGTGATCACCCTGGTGATCGCTCTGGTGTTTTTCAGCTGGGCCTTATATGCCTTTTCTGCGGCTGGATTGTTGCGCCGCCTGCCCTGGTTGAAAGGGATTTTAATCATCATCACCCTGATCTATCTGATCCGAGGTGTCGGTCTGCTTCCGTTGATGGTAATTTCACCAGAGTTGGTGGATAACTTTCTAATTATCAGTTCAATCATCAGTCTCCTCATCGGTGCACTACATTATGCCGGGATACGCCAGATAGCGCATAGGCTTTAATGAATCGCCAGCCGACAGCAATTTTTGAAATCAATACTCAAGCGAACACAATCGAGAAGATTCTCAGGGATCAAAGCTGCCTGACCTTGATACAACAACCGCTAATTAGAAGTCCTACCAGGGGAAGCTGTGGTTCGACTTACGATCAAAATCATGAGTAGCGACAGAATAAAACCGGGAACGATCTCATACAGATCGAAAAGACCACCGCTCATTGGCTTCCAGATCACCACCGTCAATCCGCCCGTTATTATTCCAGCTAAAGCCCCCCAACGATTCATACCGCGCCAATAGAGTGAGAGCAGCACGGCAGGCCCGAATGCAGCACCAAAGCCAGCCCAGGCGTAGGCCACCAGATCGAGTACCTTGCTCTGCCTATCCAGCGCCAGTAAAAATGCGATAACTGCGATGCTGACCACAGCAAGGCGCCCGACGATGACCAATTCTCTCTGTGTAGCCTGCTGGCGCAACAACCGATAGAGATCACCGGTAAAAGTACTGGATGAGACCAGCAACTGGGAATCCGCGGTACTCATGATGGCTGCGAGTATGGCGGCAAGACAGATCCCAGCCACCAGCGGGTGAAACATCATATCGACAAGACGAATAAAGACCTTTTCCGCATCCTCCAGCGGCGTTTCGAAAATCGGAATACCCATAATACCGACCAGGCAGGCTGCAACCAGGGTGATAAACACCCAACTGACAGCAATCAGTCTGGCCCTGGGAACGAAGCTGACCTGTTGGATCGCCTTGAATCTTGCCAGGATGTGAGGCTGGCCGAAATAGCCCAGTCCCCAAGCCATCAGGGAGATGATGGCAATCACTCCCAAAGGCTCACCCTCGCTGTTGGTCATTGGATTGAGCAGTGCCGGATTCTGCTGGGCAATCAAGTCACTGACCTGATCCACCCCACCTAACCCTTGTAAGGCAAATAGGGGAATGGCAACCAGCGCCAGCAACATCAACAGACCTTGAAACAGATCGGTCCAGGAGACTGCAAGAAAGCCACCGAAGGCGGTATAGAGAATAATCACCAGCGCCCCACTCGCCACGGCCCAAATATAGGGGAGGCCAAAGACCGCTTCGAACAGTTTACCACCGGCCACCAGTCCGGAACTGGTATAGAAGAGAAAGAACAGCAGCACAAAGATCGAGGAGACCACCCGAATCAAACCGCTGTTATCATCAAACCGGTTGGAGAGATACTCCGGCAGTGTAAGCGCATTGCCAGCCTCTTCTGAGGCAACGCGCAGTCTGGCCGCCACCAGCCGCCAGTTGAGCCAGGTACCGATCAGCAAGCCCAAGGCGATCCAGATCGCCTCGAGACCTGCCAGGTAAGCATAGCCGGGAAGCCCCAACAGTAACCAGCCGCTCATGTCCGAGGCACTGGCGCTCAACGCGGCCACCCAACTGCCAAGGCGTCGACCACCGAGCACAAAATCGCTCAGGTTGCGAGTGCGTTGCCAGGCAACCACACCAATACCAAGCACCACCAGAAGGTAGAGAGCAAAACTCAAACCGATCATCAATTGCTGGTTCATGGCTGGCGCCCTCTTTTTAGAATCTTGGCAAGATAGGCGGCCTTCATCGCCTCTTCGAAGGCCTGATTGGTGGGATACTCATAACCAAACACCGGTTGCCACAGATCGTGGTTCTCCATACAGAGATAGAAAAATACCTGGTCATGCCAGGGCTTCAATGACTGATAGGCAAAACTGAACATCTCCTGCTTAATCGATTTTGGATAGGAGAGCTTACCGTCGCACTCCACCCAGGGCATCTGCAGGATCTTGCTCTGAAATCCTTTTCGAGCGCGGAGCTTTTTGATGACCGGTTTGATGTAGGTCAGAGTACCCAGCGAGAGGAGCACCACCTCATCGGCAGTAAAACGATCCAGCAGATGCTGAAAGAGTGCCCCATAATCCTCGCGCCAGCAGTCATAGTGAATCATTGGGTGGAGATGAAAACCAATCAGCGCCCCATGGTCTGCGATCCGCCTTGCGCTATTCAGACGCTCATCGAGGGAGGCGGTCAGATGCTCTTCGTGGCGAATCAAGGTGGGGGTATTGAGCGACCAGGTACAGAGCAGATTGCTTGGTAGCTCCCGTTTCAGCAAATGCTGGATGTTTTTCGATTTACTCTTCAACTCCAAAATCACATTCGGATGTCCCCAGGCGAACTCCAGCAGTGCATCGAGAATGCCCCCCTGGTTGCCCCACATCAGCGAATCTGAGGACTGCCCGGTACCGATGTGATAGAAGCGATCCGGATCGATCTCCAGCGCTGCCAGCTTCTGCGGGAAACGACTGTCGAAACGCACTTCGTCGCCGTGATAGAAGGATTGGATACTGCAGTAGCTGCAATCGAAACCGCAGTTTTCCACCGCATCGAGGGTCAGTAGATTGCAGCAGCGGGTGCGCGGTGACGCCACTGGGCAGAGGCCGAGTCCCAATTTCGGCTTCTCTACCTCGAGCCGACGAATCCGCTGCTCCAGCCGTGGCGGGGTGAGCGGAATGGCCGGATAGTGGTTGGGCTTTTCACGCAACCTTTGCCAGGCTTTTCGCAGATGATCCAGAAGTAACTTGCGTCGCTGCTTGGGCGCCTGATCGGGGGGCACATTGGCAGGCCAATATTGGGCCAGTTCGCCCTCACCCCACATCGACAGATCGGCGGCGATATCACACAACTGCCGCAACTCCTGCTGGGTAAAACGATATTCGCTTGCCTGATGTTCGAGAAACTGCTGCTGAGTGGGATCAAGACGGTCAATACCCGCCTGCTTTAGCAGTGTGGTGACTCTGTGCTGTTCGGCTGAGGAGTTGGCCATTCAGAGACGCCTCAGCGTTTACGTGAAACAAACTTCTTCAGGCGCTGGCGCTTCTGTATCTGACGCTTGGTGAGTTTGTTCTGCTTACCCTGAAAGGGGTTGTCTCCAGAGCGAAACTCAATTCGTATCGGTGTACCTCGGAGTTTGAGCACGGAACGAAAACGTGAGATCAGATAGCGCTTGTACCCATCTGGAACCCGCTCTGTCTGATTGCCGTGAATCACGATCAGTGGTGGGTTTTTCCCCCCCTGATGGGCATAGCGGAGTTTGATCCGACGTCCATGCACCAGCGGTGGTTGATGCTCCTCCACCAGGGCTTCCAGAATCCGGGTCAGTTCCGGGGTAGCCAGATCCCGCATCGCACTTTGATAGACCTGATCCACCAGGCCGAAAAGATCACCGACACCGGAACCGTGCAGGGCAGAGATATAGTGGTGCCGAGCGAAATTGAGAAACGGCAGCTTGCGTTCGATCTCGGTTTTGATCCACTCCCGCTGATCCTGTGACAGACCATCCCACTTGTTGATCACCAGAATCAGTGCCCGACCGCTCTCCAGTACATGACCAGCCAGAGTGGCATCCTGCTCGCCGATCTCCTGCTGAGCATCGAGCACCAGCAGCACCACATTGGCCTCCTGCATCGATTGTAGGGTCTTGATGATGCTGAATTTTTCGATCGCCTCTTTGATTCGGGCCCGACGTCTCACACCCGCGGTGTCGATCAGGGTGTAGTGCTTGTCGTTGCGAGTGATTGGGATATAGATGCTGTCCCTGGTGGTGCCAGGTTGATCATAGGCGACCACCCGCTCTTCACCCAGCAGGCGATTGACCAGGGTCGACTTGCCGACATTGGGACGGCCCACCACAGCGATCTGGATCCCCTTCTCTTCATCGGCACCCGCCTCTTCCGGAGGTGGAAACAGACTCAGTATGCCATCAATCAGGTTGCGTACCCCACGTCCATGAGCAGCGGCAATGGCAATCGGTTCGCCCAACCCCAGACGGTAGAAATCGCTGGCAGCAATCGTCTCATCCACTCCTTCACTCTTATTCACCGCGACAGTGACCGGTTTGCCGGTCTTACGCAGCTGCTGAGCGATAATCTCATCCCCACCGGTACATCCTTCACGACCATCCAGCAGAAACAGAATATGATCAGCTTCACCGATCGCCTGATGTACCTGCTGCTCCATCAATTGGTCTATGCCCATTTGGTCACCGCTGATCCCCCCGGTATCCACGACAACATAGGGGTGCTTGCCCAGTTTACCTGTGCCGTATTTGCGGTCACGAGTCAGGCCGGGCTGGTCGGCTACCAAGGCATCACGACTGCGGGTCAAGCGGTTGAATAGGGTGGATTTGCCCACATTGGGGCGACCAACCAGTGCAATCACTGGTAGCATCAGCGCGTCTCTTCTTCCAAGGGGTGGGCTTTCAGTGCGGTCAGGGTTCCCCCTTCATCCAGCACGTAGACCAGGTCATCAATCACCAGGGGTTGGTAGCGTATCGCATCACCGCCCACTTTGATCCTCGCCATCTGATGCCCGTCCTCTTGGGAGAGCCAGTGAACATAGCCATCCAGATCACCGACTACCAGATAGTCGCTGACCATCGCCGGAGCAGTCAGGCGTCGGGCATGCAGCGCCTTTTGTTGCCACAGAGTAGCTCCATTGGTGGCATCCAGTGACCAGACATGGTCTTCATCATCCGTGACAAACAGTTGTCGCCAGGAGGCATCCAGCCCCGCATAGGAGGAGATCCCCCGCCGCCACAACACCACACCACTCGATTCGGAGACGGCTGCAACCTCGCCCTGAAAAGCGGCCACATAGGCAGTGCCTTCTACCAGTTTAGGATCCGAATCGATATCGACCACTCGTTCCAGTTCGGTTCGCCCTTTGGGGGTTGAGATCGAGGCCTCCCAGGCTACCAGCCCCGCATCCAGGGTCAGACCGATCAGCTTGCCACCAGCAAAACCGGAAACCACCAGTGAATCACTGATCACCGGTGAGCTATCGCCCCGCAGGGAGAGCACCGGAACACTCCGATCATAGAGCCAGCGCCGCTCACCACTGTCTGTAGCAAAAGCGGCCACGCCGCCGTCACCGGTTCGGCAGACCACAAAGCCGCCACCAATGGCCGGAATCGACAACACCTCACTACCGACCCGCTTTCGCCAGCGCAACTCCCCTGATTCGCTATCGAGCAGCATCAATTCCGCCTCCATGGTGCCCAGGGCTAACAATCCCTCTGACACACCCGGGCCACCGCTCAACGGAGTCTCGATATCCACCGACCAGAGCTCGTCACCGGTTTTGGCGTCCAGGGCGTAGACTTCACCGGAAGGTTCGGCAAGGTAGATCACCCCATATCGATAAGCCGGTGGGAGTTTGAGTTGCGCCCCATCCCCCCCTTCAAAATCTTCATCCCAAAGGGTTTCGATACGCAGCTCCTGCTCCAGCTCTACCAGCTCGGAGGGTGGATCCGCATTGTCGGCGCCGCTAAAAATGCTGCAGCCAGTCAGCAGCAGCAGGGGCAGCAAGGTCAGAACACGATGCATTGCCATTTCAGGGTGTGGCTACGGCTAGGTCATCAAGTTTCATCTGCAGCAGTGAGCGATCATTGACCTGATGGGTCATCGCCTCGGTGTAGGCTGCCGCGGCCCCTTCAAGATCCCCATTCGCATGGGCGATATCGCCGCGTACCACGGCAAATTCACCGGCAAAACTGCCGCTGCTAACAGTAGCCTGCTGCGCTGCACCGTCCAGATCCCCCTCATCCAGCAGGATTCTGGCCAGATTAAGTTGGGCCATCTGGGTCAGTGCAGGCACTCTGTTCTGTTGAATGACTTCAGTGAGCTTCTGTTTGGCCAACTCACTCTCTCCAGCGTCCACATGAAGACGAACCTCAGAAAGGGTTGCAAACGTGGCGTAGCTGCTCCCTTCAAAATTCTGTTCCATCAGTTCAGCCTGTTTGACGGCTGACGGTTTGTCACCACGCTGCACGGCGCCAACCAGTTGGCTGAACGCACTGGAGGCCTCGGCACCAATGCGATCCTGGTAACCGCCCCAGGCCTGCCAGCCGAAAACGCCACCCAATCCGATCACTAAACCTGCGATGACCGAGGTACCGTTCTCTTTCCACCAGCGTTTTATGGCTTCGACCTGTTCCTCTTCGGTCTGATATGTACTCATAATGCTCTAACCCATTAAAGTCATTTGATTGTTGATTAAATTGTAACCATTCAGATGATCCCATATTTTGGGGTTTCTCAAGAGGGGTAGTCTCACTCTCCCCTTTGGTCAGTCCTAAAAATCACTCTTTTCAGGGCTGATCTGAATAGCCGCCTTAAATTCTCACTTACGTCTGCCTGGCAAGTAGCTCGGTCAGGGTCGGCTCAAGCGCGGCAAATCCGATCTGGCGCTGCTCACCACCGCGTAGCGGCTTGAGGATAATCGCTTGTTTCTGCAACTCATCATCCCCTAGAATCAGGGCAAAACGGGCCTGACTCTTATCCGCCTTTTTTAACTGGCTTTTGAATCCACCACCACCACAGTGGCTGATCAGTGTTAAATCAGGTAACCGATCCCGCAACTGTTCCGCTAGTTTAGTGCCTTGTCGAACAGCCGCCTGCCCCAGGGTCACCAGATAGACGTCAGGAACCGGCAGTCGTTCCATTACATCACTCTCTTCCAGTAGCGCGATCAACCGTTCCAGTCCCATGGCAAAGCCCACGGCTGGGGTCTCTCGGCCGCCCAACTGCTTGACCAGTCCATCATAGCGTCCACCGGCACATACGGTACCCTGCGCACCTAAGGCTTCGGTTACCCATTCGAACACGCTGCGACTGTAGTAATCCAAACCCCGTACCAGGCGGGGATTCTCCACATACGCCACCCCAGCATCCTCCAATCCCTGACAGATCGCCTGGTAGTGGGCAAGCGACGCATCTCCGAGATGTTGCATCAGGCTAGGTGCATTGCCAATCAGCTCCGCCATGTCGGGATTTTTACTGTCGAGAATCCTTAAAGGATTGCTCTCCAAGCGGCGTCTGCTGTCTTCATCCAGCTCGTTGATGTGCTGCTTGAGGTAGTCGACCAGTTGATCCCGATATTTTGAACGCTCCTCAGGCGTGCCTAAGGTATTGATCTGCAGTTGCAAATCCTGCAAGCCCAGCTCACGCCAGATCCTCGCGGTGATCAGAATCAGTTCAAGATCGATATCTGGCCCGCTCATGCCAAAGCTCTCGACGCCGATCTGGTGGAACTGACGATAACGCCCCTTTTGTGGACGCTCGTGGCGAAACATCGGCCCCTGATACCAGAGCCGCTGAGTCTGATTGAAGAGCAGGCCATGTTCCAGACCCGCACGGACACAACCGGCGGTACCCTCCGGACGCAACGTAAGACTGTCTCCGTTACGGTCTTCGAAGGTGTACATCTCCTTCTCAACAATATCGGTCACCTCGCCGATGGAGCGCTTGAAAAGATCGGTCATCTCAACAATCGGCATGCGGATTTCCGCATACCCATAGCGGCTCAATACCGACCGCACCCGGTCTTCGAGAAATTGCCAGACAGGGGTCTGCTGGGGCAGGATGTCCTTCATCCCGCGGATGGCTTGGATCTGCTTTGCCATTTGGACTCAAAAATATGGATAAAAGCAGGCAAGATTAACATGTTATCTTGGCCTGGTGTACTGTCTCGTACGAATGGGTCAAATTGTCGAGCGGCGCATTGATTCTGGATCGGCGCTCATCATCCAGGGGGGGCTCGCATTTTAGGGCTGATCGACACAGATCCACATCGGGACAAACGGCTACAGCTTATTTGGATCCAGGGTGAAGCGAGCCACTTTACCACGCACAAATGGATTAATATCGAATGGTTGACCGTCGATGGTCAGGGTAACCACTGAGGCATCGCCCAACACCACATTGAACGGGCCATATTCACTGCTCAGACGCCGCTTGGCACCTCCGCGTATCTCACCGATGATCCTCACTTTACCATCCAGACTTCTGACCTCCGTCCAACAGGGCCCCGCGAAACTGAACAGCAGTGACTTAGAGCGGCTCTCGACTGGTGCGGCAGTCTGCTCGGTGACAATTTCCGGCTCAAGCTGCTGTGGCGCTGTTTCCGATCCCTGTGGCTCGGCAGGCAACGCAACGGGCTCAAGCGTCGCATCACTGTCGATTTCTGCTGGCACTGGATCTTCGCCAATCGATGCTTCGGCGGTGCCGCTTTGAGGGGCTGCTGAGGTGACCTCATCAGACACTGGCACAGATTCATCCGGAAGAAGCCGTTCGGGTTGCCGCCCACCCAATGGTGCTTCATCGATATTGGCATCAATTGGAAGGGCCGCCTCAGGCAGACTCTCCTGACTGATCGGAAAGGGTTCTGGCGGTTCCAGTTCAATCCGGGTCTGCCACCAGAAAAAGAGTAATGCTCCCAGCCCGAGAACGATACCCCAGGTTACCAGACGCACCATACTATGACCGCTGTGCATGGGTTGATCGTCACTGCGTTGCGGAGTGTTCAATAGGCTCGGCTCATCGTCCTCTGGGCACTGTCGTTGATAGGCCGCAACAACCACATCCTCTCTCAAACCAAGCAATCGGGCATAGTTTCGCAGATAGCCTTGCACAAATACCGGTCCGGGCAGGCTGTCATAATCGTCTCGCTCGAGGGCGTTAACGATGTCGATCTGCAGATGCAGTTGAGCTGCCACCGATGCCGCACTGAACCCATGCCGCTCACGGGCCTTTTTCAGCAGTGAACCAGGCCCCTGCTGGGCAGTGGGTTGCTCTTTATCCTGTTCATCATTATTCGCTGGGGTCATTTTACTTCTTCAGCTTGATAGAGCATCTGTACTTCTGGTGCATCAGGAAACTGGGAGAATAATATCCCCTTGTACTCATCGGCTTTGGCCAAATCCTTGAGTCTCTTCTCAATCTGAATACCAAGCCATAATGATGCGGCGGATGGCTTTGATACACCGTGATATCGCTCTAAATAGGCGCGGGCGGAAAGATCCTTGTTCTGCGCCAATGAGAGTTTTGCCATCTGGTAGAGGGCTGAGGCATATTTAGGATTCGCCGTTAGCGCACGACGATAGTAATTTTCAGCCTTCGACGGCTCACCTGCACGCTCACGACACAGCCCTGCATTGGTTAATGCGACCCAAGGTGTGGGATAGAGAGGGTTGGCCAGGGCTTGCTGAAAATCGGACTCCGCATCTTCCAGTCTGTCCTGTTTGCAGTAGAAACTGCCCCGGGCGTTACGAATGTAGGGATCCTGGCCATCCAATTTAATCGCCTTTTCATAGTGAACACCCGCCAGCTGCGAATTACCCAGTCGTTCATAGAGGATAGCGATAACATTGTGAGCCTGGGGATAGTCATCATCCACATCGATGGCTTTCTTGAGCTTCTTCAACGCCACTGCCGATTGGCCATCACGCATGTATTCGATGCCCATATCAACATAGATTTTTGCCGGACTGTCCCGCTTCTCCCGCCCTAGACTACCGGTAGTATCCGTACTCTTCTGTTGAGTGGCGCAACCCGATAGCATCACTACCAGCAGCGCAGTGAAGATCACCTGGAAAACAGAAATTGCTTTCATGAAACACCCTGTTTGAGACTATCCAACCGCTCAAATCGTAACTGTCGGCTACTACGGTCCCTGACCTTCCCCACCAGCTGACCACAAGCCGCATCGATATCATCGCCACGGGTTTTACGGGTTGTAGCGATAATGCCCGACCGCTTCAGGCGCATCCGAAAGGCTTCAACCCGATCCGCAGGGGAGGCTTTGTAATCCGTGCCGGGAAAGGGATTGAAGGGAATCAGGTTAACCTTTGAGGGAGTACCTTCGAGCAACCGTATCAAGGCCTTTGCATGGGCCAGTGAGTCGTTTACCCCATCCAGCATCACATACTCCCAGGTAACCTTTCGCCGCTTGTCCCCACGCACAAATTCCCGGCAGGCGGGGATTAACTCTTCCAAGGGGTATTTGCGATTGATCGGCACCAGCTGATCGCGCAGCGCATTGTCCGGCGCATGCAGGGAGACCGCCAGACTGATGTCGCAAACCTGCTTGAGCCTTTGCAGGCCGGGTACGATGCCTGAGGTACTGACGGTCACCCGATATTTGGAGACCATGTAGGCCAGGTCATCCTGCATGATGTTCATGGCGGTGATCACCGCTTCAAGGTTGGCCAGTGGTTCACCCATCCCCATCATCACGATATTACTCGGTGGCTCTCCCAGCTCTCGGGCCGCCACCCAGACCTGACCAATGATTTCGGCCACGCTGAGGTTGCGGTTGAAACCCTGTCTGGCGGTGGAGCAGAAGCTGCAGTCGAGGGCGCAACCGACCTGGGATGAGACGCAGATGGTGTTGCGTCCATTATCCGGAATACAGACTGTCTCAATACGCTGACCATCCTCCAATTCAAGCAACCATTTACGGGTGCCGTCCTGCGCCGGCTGCTCCAGCGCCAGTCGAGGGATGGTGACCTCGGCCACCGCATGCAACTGCTCCCGCAGACGTTTGGAGATATCGGTCATGGCATCGAAATCCACCACCCCGTGCTTGTGTATCCATTTGAAAACATTGCGACCATGAAAAGCTTTGGAGCCCAACGCCACAAAAAAGCGCTCCATCTCTTGCAGATCGAGATTCAGAAGATTGGTTTTTGTCACTTGGTTCGTCAATTCGGGTGGTTCGCAATTCTGCTCGGATTACCGGCATAGAGGAAAACAGATAAAATTACAGTGCGTTAGTTTAGACCTGCAGGAGCAGGCTGGCAATTACGCTTGACCAGTTAGTGAAAAGGATTACTCAGACCAGCGAACGTCACAGCAGGCGTTTCACAAGGTTGATATCCTGCAGTTGCTCAATCTTTGACAATACCCGGCTTAACTGATTCATATCCTTGACCTCGATGGTAAATCGCATGGTTGCCGTATCGGTTTTGCGATCACTGCTGGTATTAACCCCAATCACATCGATATTCTGATTGGTGAGAATCCCTGAGATATCCCTCAGCAACCCCTTTCGGTCACTCGCGATGACCATGAAGTCCACCGCATACTGGGTCTCCTGGTGCTCATCGCTCCAGTGCACTGCCACCAACCGATTCCGCTCATCCTCAGGCATCGCCCGCACATTAGGGCAATCGCGACGGTGAACGGTAACCCCGCGCCCACGGGTGACATAGCCGATGATTGAATCATAGGGTACGGGTTTACAGCAGCGGGCAATGCTGGTCATCAGGTCGTCAACCCCGGCAACCACCACTTCACCTTTGACGTCCCCCTGGGATGGGCTCGATTGAGGAATCGGCCGGGAACGGGGCGCCGGCTTCTCTCGCCCCCCAAAACCGGCCACCTGTATCGGCGACAGATCGCCGCGACCGATGGCCGCATAGACATCCTCTCCATGCTGCAGGTTATATTTCGCGGCGACCTTCTCCAGATCCGGTTTTTCGCTGATCGACAAGCGGGTCATCTCCCGCTCCAGGGCGGATCGCCCCAGTTCCACATGGTGCTCATAGTCGAGCTGTTTGAACCACTGCTTGACCCGATTCCTGGCCTTCGAGCTGTGCAGATAACCCAGGTGTGGGTTGATCCAGTCACGACTCGGGGTTCCGTTCTTGGCGGTCAGTATCTCAATCGTCTCGCCACTGCGCAGCGGTCGATTCAACTGGACGATATGGCCGTCGACCCGGGCACCTCGACAGGTATGGCCAATGTCGGTATGGATCGCGTAAGCAAAATCGAGGGGGGTCGAGTCCTTCGGGAGTTCGACCACCTTACCCCTCGGCGTCAATACATAGATGCGGGTGGCCTCCATCTCTTGATCGAAGACATCCTGCAGTTCGTCGGTCTCCTCGCCAAAGTCTTTCTTCTCCAGCCACTGGCGCATCCAGACGATACGCCGCTCAAAATCCGTATCCGACTTGGCATCCTCCTTATAACGCCAATGGGCGGCCACACCAAGCTCCGCATGGTGGTGCATATCCCGGGTTCTGATCTGAACTTCGAGGGTCTTCTCTTCCGGGCCGATGACTGCCGTGTGGATCGAGCGGTAGAGATTGGCCTTGGGTGTGGCGATATAGTCGTCGAACTCACCAGGAATATGCCTCCATAAGCCATGCACCACACCCAACGCCGCATAGCACTGTGCGATGTCATCCACCAATACCCTGACCGCCCGCAGATCGAAAATCTGTTCGATATCGACCGCCTTGCGCTGCATCTTTTTCCAGATACTGTAGATATGTTTGGGACGACCACTGATCTCTGCATGGACGCCGGCAGCAAGAAATTTCTCCTTGAGCAACTCGATGACCTCTTGAATGAACTGCTCCCGGTCACTACGTCGCCCATCCAGTTGACTGGCGATTCGCTTGTATTCATCGGGGTGGAGAAAGCGTAGCGCCAGATCCTCCAGCTCCCATTTGACCTGCCAGATCCCCAACCGGTTGGCCAGAGGCGCATAGATATCCAGGGTCTCCTTGGCCACTCGGCGTCGCTGCTCAGGAGCCAGACTTCTGGCGGTACGCATCAGCTGCAACTGCTCGGCGACCACCACCAGAACTACCCTGACATCCTCGGCGATTCCAAGTAACAAGCGACGCAGATTTTCCGCATGCTGCTGCGCCTCTTCCTCGTCAATCTCCGTGGAGTAGTTGGTCAGAGAGTCGATTCTGCCAAGATCATCCACCATTCTGGCGGTATTGGCGCCAACTTTGCGAGAGAGTTGCTCCAGACTAAGTTGTGGGTCTTTCAACACCCCGAGCAATATCGCTGCAGCAACCGTTTCCCGATCCATCTGCAGTTGCGCGAGAATCTCCGCCACACTCAGGGCATGACGCAGCTGACCTTCACCGCTGACAACCTGCCGATCCGGTTGTGCGCTGAGCGCTATTGTGGCGGCCACCCGTAAGTATTCCCGGTCATCGGCATTGAATTCATCCGGTAACTTCTCTAGCCAGCGCTCAATGGCCGGGGTATCGATTAACTCGCCTTCAGGCAGACTGCTGTTGGTCGTGACCATCTTGCTAGGGCCTGTTAGCTCTTTTTT
>JARRQD010000051.1:0-7835 GCA_037382205.1 Candidatus Thiodiazotropha sp. | reverse complement strand
CCTTGATTGGCGCTTTTTCTGGGGCAACAGGGCCAATTGGGTCCGCGCTAACAGGCCCTAAGTTGGATTTTAGTCAAGTACGTGACTGACCAGGCCATCCGCCAGCTTGGGTTCAAACCAGGTTGACTTGGGTGGCATCACTTCGTCCGCATCGGCCACGGCCATCAAATCTTCCATGCGAGTTGGATAGAGTGAGAATGCAACGGCCATCTCACCGGAATCGACCCGCTTCTCCAGCCCGTCCAGTCCGCGGATGCCGCCAACAAAATCGATCCGCGCATCGCGCCGGGGATCACTGATGCCGAGAATCGGTTCGATCAGGTGGTCGGCCAGCAGACTGACATCGAGCCGGGCTACCGGATCGTCAGCCGGTATCTTCTGCGGATTGAGGGTTAGTCGATACCACTGTTTGTCCAGATACATACCGAATTCTGCCGGCTGTACCGGCTTGACCGGCTGCTCGCTCAACGCCACTTGGAAATCTTTTTCAATGCTTTCCAGAAATGTCGCCTTATCCAGCCCGTTGAGATCCTTGACCACCCGGTTGTAGTCCAGAATCTGCATCTGATTGTGGGGAAAGATGACACTCAGAAAGTAGTTGTAGGACTCTTCTCCGTTATGCGCCGGATTGGCTGCTTTACGGGAGGCACCAACCCGGGAGCCAGCCGCCGAGCGGTGATGACCATCCGCTACATAGAGGGCCTCCATGGCATCGAACAGTTCGGTCAGACGGGCCACAGTGGCGCGATCATCCAGCACCCAGATCTCATGGCGCACCTGATCCGCTGCGGTGACATCCATATCCGGCTGAGCCTGGGAGACCTGACTCAAAATCTGATCGACCTCAGGAGCGCTCGGGTAGACCAGGAACACCGGCCCTGTTTGGGCGTTCAGTGCATCGACCTGACGCACCCGGTCATCCTCTTTCGCCGGACGGGTAAATTCATGCTTTTTGATTCGGTTCGCATCATAGGCAGCGACCGAGGCAGCCGCAGCAAGACCGGTCTGCACATGCTCTCCCATGGTCAGACGATAGACGTAATAGCAAGGTTTGGTATCTCTGATCAGCACCCCATCCTGCTGCATCCGTGCGAGATTCTCAGCAGCTTTTTGATAGACTTCAGGGGCATAAGGATCTGTTCCCTCGGGCAGATCGATCTCTGGTCTGGAGATGTGCAGAAAACTCCAGGCCCGACCTTCTGCCATCTGCCGAGCTTCCGCCTCGTTCATAACATCATATGGGGGTGCAGCAACTTCGGCAGCACGCCCCTCGGCAGGACGAAGTCCGGGAAAAGCTCTGATCAACGGCATGGGTTTTTCCTCATGGTCTGAAGGGCACAAAACCGGCCCAAGTGGTATGCGAGGGGGGATTGTTTCAAAAGAGATGTGGGGGAATCAAGAGAAGGTTCCCTTCGATGTCAGAAAAATCCTACCTAAAAATGAGAACAAACCTGCATCTTGACTGAGGTTATTCAAATAGAATTTAACTGTCGCAGAGAAGGATGTCATGGAATGACACACATGAACACGGAAGTATAGGACTGATACCATTTGCCAACCAATCAGTGCGACACAAGATCCTGGTGCCCAGGGAACGGGTGCCGGGGTTTTTTATTGGGGCCTAGAAAAATTGACTATCCCCCTTAATCCTTCACCTCTTCCAGCGCTAGGGAGACTGGCCACAACGCCTGCCCAGCCGAATCAAAGGCTTGCCAAAGTTGCCGGTAGCTGATACCCCGCTCAGGGTGAATCTCCTCCCCTGCCACCTCAGAGAGAGGTAGTAAGACAAAGGCATAATGCAGTATCTCATCTCTTGGCAGCCGCATCCCATCACTTTCGATAATCTGATCACCATAGGTCAATAGGTCGATATCCAGGGTTCTGGCGGCGAATTTATGATCACTGCGCAGACGGCCATGGCGCATTTCAATCGCTTTCAGATGTTGATTTACCGCCTGCGCTGATCGGTTGGTAAAGATGCCAACCACCAGATTGAGAAAGTTCTCTCCTGTAAACCCCACCGCCTCACTCTCGTAGACCGATGAAATCGTAAGATCGCCGTAGCTGACCCTTAAATCTTCAATCGCGCGGGGAAGGTATTGTTGTGGCGACTGATTACTGCCAAGACTTAGCCAGGCCCTGACCCGAGCAGACTCAGTCACTGCGACTTCTCTCGATGATCACTCCCACATCCCGCGCCATACTCACCGCACCGATCTTGTTAAGGGTGAGCCTCACCCAAGGAACGTTGAACTCGTTAAGTACGATCTCGGCACACCGTTCGGCCAGGGTTTCGACCAGCTGAAACTTACTCTCCCGCACGAAAGATACCAGACGTTTGCTGACCGCCTTGTAGTCCAGAGTATCCTCGATGGCATCCGAATCTGCGGCCTTTTTGATATCGGTTCCCATCTCCAGATCGAATACCACAGTCTGGGTGATCTCCCGCTCCCAGTCGTAGATACCGATGACGGTTTCGATGCGTAGATCGCGTATGAAGACGATATCCATAGTTGTACAACCACTGTTTTACAAAAGGTTCATAGTAGATGAGTATTGATCAAGAACAAACCCCCGGCTTGACCTGACCTGCCGCCAGAGGTTCCAATTGCACCCATGATTATCCATTCGTCTATCGTTGTTCTTGCCTATCTGCTTGGTTCGATCTCCAGCGCCATCATCGTCTGCCGACTGATGGGACTACCTGACCCGCGCAGTCAGGGGTCAAATAATCCTGGGGCCACCAATGTGCTACGCATTGGTGGCAAAAAGGCCGCAGCCATCACCCTGTTCGGCGACATGGTCAAAGGAGTGATCCCGATGCTCGTCGCCCATCTGTTCGAGGCCCCACCTCTGTTCCTGGCACTGACCGGAATCGCCGCTTTCCTTGGACACCTCTATCCCCTGTTCTTCAACTTTAAAGGGGGTAAAGGGGTCGCCACCGCACTCGGTGTGCAGTTTGGCCTGCATTGGGGCGTGGGTCTGGCGGTTGCGCTGGTCTGGCTGTTTACTGCCAGGGTAGTCAACATCTCCTCCCTGTCTGCGCTGATCTCCATGGCCTTGGCGCCCATTTTCATCTGGTTGATCTGGCCGGCCCCAGAGCTGATCCTGATGCAAGTATTCATCAGCGCCATCCTGTTTTGGCGCCATCGATCCAATATAACCAATCTTATCTCCGGCGACGAAGGTAAGATCAGCAAGAGTGACAACTCATGACTGAACCACGCACCCTGGAATATGCCCAGCAGATCACCTGCATTGATACTATCTATCAACGCCAGGGGCTGGCGGCCTGC
This sequence comes from Candidatus Thiodiazotropha sp., assembly GCA_037382205.1. GTDB lineage: Bacteria > Pseudomonadota > Gammaproteobacteria > Chromatiales > Chromatiaceae > Thiodiazotropha. Next base: position 4,539 of record JARRQD010000051.1, on the reverse strand, counting down.
TATCTACTGGAATCGGACGGTGAGGCGGCCTTCATCGATACCGGCACCAGTAACAGCGTGCCTTATCTGATGGCGGTGCTGGCGCAAAAGGGCCTATCCCCAGATCAGGTCCGCTATGTAATCCCCACCCATGTTCACCTGGACCATGCCGGAGGTGCGGGCCGTCTGATGAGTCAGCTGCCAAATGCCTCACTGGTCATCCACCCTTACGGCGCCAAGCATCTGATCGACCCCTCAAAGTTGATCGCCGGCGCTACCGCTGTCTATGGCGAAGCGGCGTTCGAAAGGCAATTCGGTCAATTGATTCCGATCCCGGAAGAGCGGGTGATCCAGGCGCCGGACGGCTTCCGCTGCCGTTTCGGCCATCGGGAGCTGCTCTGTCTCGACACCCCAGGGCACGCCCGTCACCACATCTGCATTTTTGATGAACAGAGCCGCGGCCTATTCACCGGTGACACCTTCGGCCTCTCCTACCCCGAGCTCAATGGTACAGAGGGCCCATTCATCATCCCTACAACCACCCCGGTCCAGCTCAACCCGGATGCCTGGTATGAGACCCTCGACCGACTGATGGCACTAAAGCCTGAAAAAATCTATCTCACTCACTTCGGTGAGCTCAGTGAACCAGAGAGACTGGTCAACCAACTACGCCAACATCTTGAAGATTTCACCGCCCTTGCACTGGCCACGAAAGCCGAGCCTGGTCAGACACGCAAAGCAGAGATCGAGTCGGCATTAGCCTCATGGCTGCAGCAGAAATTGCAACAAAACGGCAACACCCTGTCCGCAGAACAGAGTCTTGAGCTCATGGCCATGGATCTGGATCTGGATGCCCAGGGTTTGGAAGTCTGGCTGGCACGACGGGAAGAGGTTGCTGCGGGGTGATTTAGGATTTTAGGGCCTCTTAATCACCATCCCGGCACGAGCCAGAAGCACAGGCAAAAACCGAAGCAAACCATTAGCGTTCATTTGCGGACCAATTCTTCTCAATCCAATAGTGGAGAGAGGTCAATCAACTGGGGGTAGAACCACTCTGTTCCCAGGCAAAAGTACAATCTAACCTGGAGAGCACATAGACCATCCCCTGCTCACCACCCCCCATCATCATCGACAGAGGTGTCTGCTTGTTGAATAGATGATTGCGTTGACGCAGCCAGCGCTTACCCATGCTCGGATTGGTCGGATAGGTGGTTCGCAACGCATCATTGATCCTGACCAGATAGTCGATGCGCTTCATCATCTCTGGAGTGTCAGGAAAGGCCGTATTGTGTCGGTATTGGGCCATATGGCGCGCCTTACCATTGATATCGAGGAGCGACATCATCTCTTCACTATGCAGCCCCCAGCTATCGAAAAGATTCATAACCCCCTGGGTGATTGCCAGACGGTCATCCAATGAAACAGCATTAGGCTGTTGGGTGTTTCCACTCATGTCAGTCAATACCTACTATTTAACTTGGTTTTAATCAGTTTAACACGAACATCCAAACTAAAACCCAAGGGAAAGCATGGTATTTCTGCGCCCCTGAGTCGGCTCATTTCCATAGAGCGTGCCACCAACGCTTACGGTTGTTGGGCATTGTAACCAGCGGCAGATCGACCGGCCTGATTTTACTCAGCACCCAACCAGGCAGTGGTGGATTGTCGCTATAACCACATGAGACACCAAGATTGTTCGGATCATAGATCTTGATGAAGCCAGGTTTTTTCAGATCATCCGCATAGACTATGCCGCAGTAGTCCTCATCATGCTCCTTGCGCAACAGCTCATCGATGCGCTCGACAAAAGTCAGCACTCTTGCTTCATCGGCAATCGTCTCAGGAGGAGGCTCGCCAACGGCATAGATATACCACCCCCCTGCCGCATCGTTTTTCACGACCTGCCACAAGGCGTCCAACTGATGCCAACGTAAGGCTGAAGTAAAACTGCCTTTGAAGGCTTGTAAATAAACATCTTGTTCGTTCATCACCACACCAAAAAAGAGCCGGAACTCTGAGTTTTCCGGACGCTGCCAATAGGATTAACAGGCGCTAGCCGATCATGGGTATAATGACCTTTTATCTCAGCCGGTTACAACCCATCATGACTGATAGCCATACACTTTTCGAATCAAATCTGGATCTGAAGTTGCTCCATCGCGGTAAAGTGCGCGATATCTATGAAGTGGACGAGCAGCACTTGCTGATTGTCACCAGTGACCGACTTTCCGCATTCGATGTGGTACTGCCCCAGCCAATCCCCGGCAAAGGTGAGGTATTGACCCGTGTGGCTAATTTCTGGTTCGAGCGAACTGAATCGCTGATCCCTAACCATCTGGCCAAACTGCAGCTGGCTGAGATCCTGCCAAACAGCGAGCAGCGCAACAGTCTGGGTGATCGATATATGATCGTGCGCAAGCTCAAACCTCTGCCGATCGAAGCGATCGTCAGAGGTTACCTGATCGGTTCAGGCTGGAAGGACTACCAGGCCAACCAATCGGTATGCGGTATTCCATTACCTGCCGGTCTACAGCAAGCGGCTCGCTTACCCACCCCGATCTTCACCCCATCCACAAAAGCCGAAGTGGGCGATCATGATGTCAACATTGATTTCAGGCAGACAGAAAACCTGCTTGGCAGTGAGCTGGCTGCACAGGTTAAAACAATCAGTCTGAACATCTATACCCAGGCCGCTGAGTACGCCTTGAGCAAAGGGATCATCATTGCCGATACCAAATTCGAGTTCGGACTGGATAAGGAGGGTAAATTACACTTGATCGACGAGGCTCTGACACCGGATTCCTCAAGATTCTGGCCAGCAGACAGCTATCGTCCTGGTACGAGCCCGGACAGTTTCGATAAACAGTTTGTCAGAGATTACCTGGAGACCCTGGATTGGGATAAAAGCCCACCAGGCCCAGAATTGCCTCAACAGGTGATCGATAAAACAGCCGCAAAGTACAGAGAGGCCGAAAAACGTCTAACGGGTAGATAGATCTGTCCGCCAAGCGAGAGTTGCCAGGGTAAGCGCCCCTACAACTCACTCGGCTACACAACAAATTCTATCGGTCTCTGTCCACCCAACGACCAAGAGTCTGCTGGGTTAGTCATGAATACCATTCCCATAGATCAAACTAAAAATCGTTCATTTGATGGACTTGTGTGGCAATACACCCAACTCATTGAGATTCATCAAACAAACTCCGTGCTTCAAGAATCCAATTCGCTTTTTAGATCTATAATTTAAGCTAACATATGAGCTTCATATTATGAATACTCTGATAGTTTCAGAGCGGATTGCTGCAGTTCTAGATGACCAGACTCAATTTTGACACGCCAGATCATTGTATCGAGCCACGCCGATTGATCGCTCTATCACAGATCAGTTCAGAAATACGCACTGTGCATTGGATTGAGGCCGATCAACTTTCTACCATTGCAGTTTCAGTATTGCTGTCACTGTCAAACGAATTTTAGGCAAGCGTCATTTGAACTTATAGACTTCAGTGAATATGACAAAGCAGAATAACAAAGCCGCCAGAGTAGTGATCTACACCACATTGAGGTGTCCTCATTGTCTCCATTTGAAGCGTTGGCTGAAGCGAAACAATGTGCCCTTTCTCGACTTCAATGTCGCCAAGCCCGGCAAGATTCAGAAAAAATTCTTTGAGATCGGGGGTAAAAGTGTGCCGCTGATCCAGGTTGGGGATGAGAAATTTGAGGGTTTCAATCCCAACCGGCTGAAGAAGGCACTGGAACTGGAAGGACTGATGTAAACCTGCTGTTGATCTAAGTTAATTTTCGGAAACAAAAAAGGGGCCAAATGGCCCCTTTTTCGTGCACCGAGTTTACGGCTAACGGATTCTCAAATCAGTTGATCTTTGGATCGAGTTCACCACTTTCGTAGCGACCCTGCATATTTTCCAGAGAGATCGGGGTGATCTTGTCCGCCATACCGGCAGAACCGAAGGCTTCATAACGGGACTTACAGATATCCGACATCGCCTTGGTGGCCTCTTTGAGGAACTTGCGTGGATCGAAGTTGGACTTGTTGTCGTTGAGGTGCTTACGAATGGAACCGGTTGAGGCCATACGCAGGTCGGTATCGATATTGACCTTACGCACACCATGCTTGATGCCTTCGACGATCTCTTCAACAGGCACACCATAGGTCTCACCCATATCGCCACCATACTCATTGATGATCGCCAACCAGTCCTGTGGAACCGATGAGGAACCATGCATAACCAGGTGGGTATCAGGGATACGAGCGTGAATCTCTTTAACCCGATCAATTGCCAGAATATCCCCGGTTGGTGGGCGAGTGAACTTATAGGCGCCGTGAGAGGTACCTATTGCGATGGCCAGGGCATCCACACCGGTCTTCTTGACGAAATCCGCCGCCTCATCCGGATCGGTCAGCAGCTGACTATGATCCAGGGTGCCTTCAGCACCGATACCATCCTCTTCGCCGGCCTGTCCGGTCTCCAGGGAGCCCAGGCAACCCAGCTCGCCCTCGACCGATACACCACCGGCATGAGCGATTTCAACCACCTTGGC
>JARRQD010000050.1:1786-27353 GCA_037382205.1 Candidatus Thiodiazotropha sp. | reverse complement strand
TCCGTAGACCCTCAGGCCAGGAAAAGCCGCACTCAGTTCCGGGATCCCGCCAACATGATCATAGTGGTGATGCGTGATCAACACTGCGCTCAGTCGCAGTTGGTTTTCCCGCAGCCATTCGAGCAGTGGACTCTCGTCCCCAGGATCCACAGCAACCGCAGTGGCAGCAGCGGGTTTTCTCAACACCCAGATATAGTTGTCATCAAAGGCTTTGATCGGGCTTATCTGCAACATCAAGCTCAGACCAGCTTCAATTTACTTAAACGACTGGCTCTCTCTATGGATCTCAGAATACCCGCATAGTCCAGCCCAGCCTCGGCCAACTGCTGTTGATGGCTGGCGTGATCCAGATATCGATCCGGCAGCCCCAGATTGATCAGATTGACTTGTATCGCTTCGGCAGCAAGAAACTCATTGACGGCCGAGCCAGCACCGCCCTGAATCACATTTTCCTCGATCGTCACCAGAATCTCATGACTGGTCGCCATCTCCCGCACCAGACGTTCATCCAGTGGTTTGATGAAACGCATATTCACCAGGCTGGCGTCTAGGTGATCAGCAACCTGCTGAGCCGTTGCAAGCAGGCTGCCAAATACCAGCAGCGCCACCTGTTTTCCTGAGCGCCTGATCTCACCCTGACCAATCTCCACAGCCGGCATTCCGGCTTCAACCTCGACACCGGGACCAACCCCTCTGGGATAACGAATCATCGCTGGCCCTGGGTATTCGTAACCGCTCCGCAGCAGACGATCGCACTCTCGTTCATCACCGGGCGCCATGATCACCATATTGGGCAGACTCCGCGCATAACTCAGATCGAAGCTGCCTGCATGGGTTGCACCATCCGCACCAACCTGTCCGGCCCGGTCCACTGCCAGAGTGACATCCAGGTTCTGTAAAGCCACATCGTGGATCAACTGATCGTAGGCCCGTTGCAAGAAGCTGGAGTAGATCGCCACCACCGGTTTCAATCCCTCGCAGGCGAGCCCGGCGGCGAAGGTAAGTGCGTGTTGCTCGGCGATCCCCACATCGAAATAGCGCTGTGGAAAGCGTTTGGCGTACTCAACCATTCCAGAGCCTTCACTCATCGCCGGGGTGATCGCCACCAGCTTTTCATCCTGAGAGGCGGTATCACATAACCAGTCACCAAATACCTGGGTATAGGTCTTTCCAGAGGCGCTTTTCTCCATTTTCCCAGTGGCTGGATCGAAGGGTGTGACGCCATGGTAGACACAGGGGTCCTGCTCGGCTGGGATATACCCCTTGCCCTTCTGGGTCACCACATGCAGCAAACGGGGGCCTCGCATATGTCGCATGTTGTGCAGGGTGGTGATCAGGGTATCGAAATCATGTCCTTCGATGGGACCGATGTAGTTGAATCCCATCTCTTCGAACAGTGTGCCCGGCATCACCATGCCCTTCATGTGCTCTTCCCACTTACCCACCAGGTCGCTCAATTGATGAGGTAGATGGCTGAGGGCGGATTTTCCCCCTTCGCGCATGCTGGTGTAGACCTTACCGGAGAGCAGCTTTGCCAGGTGGTTGCTGAAGCCCCCTACGGGTTCTGAAATCGACATATCGTTATCATTGAGGATGACCAGCAGATCCTGATCCAGGGCGCCTGCATGATTGAGCGCCTCGAAGGCCATGCCGGCACCCATCGCACCATCACCGATAATCGCTACAACCTTGCGATTCTCCCCCTTCTGTTTGGCAGCCACAGCCATCCCCAGAGCAGCACCGATCGAGGTGCTGGAGTGACCGGTACCAAAGGCGTCATATTCACTCTCACTGCGCTTGGGAAAACCGGATATTCCACCTTTCTTTCTCAGGCTCGCCATCCGATCGCGTCGTCCGGTGAGAATCTTGTGTGGATAAGCCTGGTGCCCTACATCCCAGACCAACCGGTCATAGGGCGTGTTGAACACATAGTGTAGTGCAATGGTCAACTCCACCACACCCAATCCGGCCGCCAGATGGCCGCCGGTCTGGGAGACGCTGTCGATTAAAAATCGACGTATTTCCAACGCCAGCGGGCGCAGCTTGACCGGATCCAGCTTGCGCAGATCGCCTGGGTAGTTAACTTGGTTCAGGATGGGATAGTCACCCATGTGCTTAGGCGTGCTACCCGTGGTGCCCTGATCTAACATGATTTGGATGGCTCCTTGGTGTCACAGTTGAAAATGAGGCCGCCCTCTGCCTGGCTGCCTCGCTACTGCAGAAACCTATGATCGAATCGAGAATCGGCAGAAGTCCCAAAGCCCTCTGATCTCCCTGCTTGTCACAGAACCGCCCCAGCTTGAACTGGGAATGCTGAACGCAGAAGACTATGAACGTTGATTATACCCTTTCGCCACCAAACCTGCATTCAAACCGGCTCATCTCGGATACGCTGAGCCTCGTTCATCACGAAATCGAAAAAAGCTCGGGCTGCCGGAGATAACCGTTTGTTTTTTCGATAAACCAGATACCAGTGGCGCTGCAGAGGAAAGCCTTCAATATCGAGCACCACAAGTCGCCCTGTCTCAAGCTCCAGCTCGATGGTATGGGTGGAAACAACCCCCAGCCCCATGCCGGCGCGAACTGCCTGTTTGATCGCTTCATTACGGGTCATCCGCATACCGGTGCTGATCTCAATCTGCTGCTCATCGAAGTAGCGCTCCATCGCCAACCTCGTACCTGAACCCGCTTCACGCATGATAAAAACCTCCTCACTTAAGCGTTTGGCCGGAATATTCCGCTGCTCCTGCAGCGGATGCCCAGGTGGTGCAATCACCACCAGCGGATTATCCATGAAGGGTTTGAACTCAAGATCGATGTCCTCCGGGGGATGCCCCATCAGCACCAGATCGATCTCATTGTTCTGCAACAGGGCCATCAAGCGCTCCCGGTTGGTCACATCCAGGCGAAGATTGATACCGGGAAAGCGGCGACTGAAGGCCGCCAGCAGCCTGGGGGCGAAATAGTTGACAGTACTGGCCACCGCAACATTCAAATGGCCGGTATCCAGCCCTTTCAGGGCGGCTACCACCTCCTCCATCTCTTCAAAGGTCCGGAAAATCGTGCGGGTGTATTGATGCACTTCCCGACCCACCTCGGTCAGCTGGATCTTTTTACCGGTGTGCTCAAACAGGGGCATACCCACCGACTCCTCAAGTTGTTTGACCTGCATCGACACGGCAGGCTGACTCAAATGCAGCGCCTTGGCTGCCTGAGTGTAGTTGAGATGGACGGCGACGGTTTCAAAAACTTTAAGTTGACGGAGTGTTACATGCATACCAGTTGACCCATGAATTGGAGCTGCAAATTAATTGATCACGGAGCAATTATAGCATAAGTATTTATTTATGATTTCGATCAAAAGATCTGACTTCATTTATCCTTTAACCTACCTATACTAACTGCACCTTGATGAGGAAATTGATGAAATTTTACTGCTAGCCGGGCCATGTAACCGGCTTTGTTTCAAGGCAACGCAATCCTAAACTGGAGGACACGTACAAATGGCCAAGAAATATGATGCGGGTGTAAAAGAGTACCGCGAAACATACTGGATGCCCGATTATACGCCGAAGGAGACCGACCTCCTGGCGTGCTTCAAAGTCACCCCACAGCCGGGTGTACCTCGTGAAGAGGTTGCCGCTGCGGTTGCTGCAGAGTCATCCACCGGTACCTGGACCACCGTCTGGACCGATCTGTTAACCGATCTGGATTATTACAAAGGCCGCGCCTACGCGATCGAAGACGTACCCGGCGACGACACCTGCTTTTACGCTTTCGTCGCCTACCCGATCGATCTGTTCGAAGAGGGCTCTGTGGTAAACGTTATGACCTCTCTGGTTGGTAACGTATTTGGTTTCAAGGCGCTGCGTGCGCTGCGTCTGGAAGACATTCGCTTCCCACTGGCCTATGTACTGACCTGTAATGGACCACCTCAGGGTATCCAGGTAGAGCGTGACCTGCTGAACAAATATGGACGTCCTCTGCTCGGTTGCACCATCAAGCCAAAACTGGGTCTGTCTGCAAAGAACTATGGCCGCGCCTGCTACGAAGGTCTCCGTGGTGGTCTCGATTTCACCAAAGACGATGAGAACGTCAACTCACAGCCGTTCATGCGCTGGAAACACCGTTTCGACTTTGTTATGGAAGCGATCCACAAGGCAGAGGCTGAGACCGGTGAGCGTAAAGGTCACTACCTGAACGTTACCGCACCGACTGCGGATGAGATGATGAAACGTGCCGAATACGCCAAAGAGATTGGCGCACCGATCATCATGCACGACTACCTGACCGGTGGCTGGTCTGCCAACACCCAACTGGCTCGCTGGTGTCAGGACAACGGCCTGCTGCTGCACATCCACCGGGCGATGCATGCGGTACTCGACCGTAACCCGCACCACGGTATCCACTTCCGTGTCTTGACCAAGATTCTACGTCTTTCCGGTGGTGATCACCTCCACTCCGGTACCGTTGTGGGCAAGCTGGAAGGGGATCGCGAAGCAACTCTGGGCTGGATCGACATCATGCGTGACAGCTTCATCAAAGAGGATCGCAGTCGCGGTATCTTCTTCGACCAAGATTGGGGCTCGATGCCCGGCGTACTGCCGGTTGCTTCCGGTGGTATCCACGTCTGGCACATGCCGGCACTGGTCAGCATCTTCGGCGACGACTCCGTACTGCAGTTCGGTGGCGGCACCCTGGGTCACCCATGGGGCAACGCGGCCGGCGCCGCTGCCAACCGTGTCGCGGTTGAGGCTTGTGTCGAAGCACGCAACCAGGGTCGTGAGATCGAGAAAGAGGGTAAAGACATCCTGACCAACGCAGCAAAATCCAGCCCAGAACTGAAGGCTGCCATGGAGACCTGGAAAGAGATCAAATTCGAATTCGATACTGTCGACAAGCTGGACGTTGCTCACAAATAGACTGCACACAGCGGATGCCCGACCAACCGCTCATCCGCAAACGACAGATTCAAATTCGATTATTTAGAGGAATAGACCAATGAGTGATATGCAAGATTATGCATCCAGCCTATCTAACACAGATAGCCGCAAGTTTGAGACCTTCTCTTACCTGCCGTCCATGAGCAACGATGAGATCCGTAAACAGATCGATTACATCGTCTCCAAAGGCTGGAACCCTTCCATCGAACACACCGAGCCACAAAATGCGACTGGAGCCTACTGGTACATGTGGAAGCTGCCGATGTTTGGTGAGACCGATGTGGACACTATCCTGGCGGAGTGCGAGGCATGCCACAACGCTCACCCTAACAACCATGTACGCCTGCTGGGTCTGGATAACTACGCCCAGTGCGCCGGCGCCTCCATGGTTATCTATCGGGGTAACCCGGCTTAACATCCGCAAGGTATTGAGTTGATCCTATTCCACCCGCTGATCCAGCGGGTGGCATAGACTCAAAAACCGTTAAATTTTAAGTTATCGGTTTTTCCCACCGCCGCAGCGGCAAACAGGAAAGCTGAAAGCGCAAAAGCCGATAATTTAAAATTTACAAACTCCAAGCAGACCCGGAGGAGAAGATGAGCGAAATCGACCGCGATCAGTATATGATCACCCAGGAGCCTTATTACCGCCCTGTGCATAATGAGGTTGAGATGTATCAAGCCGCATACGACGCTCGCATGCCAGTCATGCTGAAGGGTCCGACCGGTTGCGGTAAATCACGGTTTGTTGAACACATGGCGTGGAAGCTGCAAAAGCCGCTGATTACCGTCGCTTGTAACGAGGATATGACCGCTTCGGATCTGGTTGGTCGATTTCTGCTCGACATCAATGGCACTAAATGGCAGGACGGCCCGCTGACCGTTGCCGCACGCATCGGCGCCATCTGTTATCTCGACGAGGTGGTGGAAGCTCGCCAGGATACCACTGTGGTGATCCACCCATTGACCGATCACCGGCGAGAGTTACCGCTCGAAAAGAAGGGGGAACTGGTCAAGGCCAACGACGACTTTCAGATTGTGATCTCCTACAACCCAGGTTATCAATCGCTGATGAAGGATCTGAAGCAGTCCACCAAACAGCGCTTTGGCGGCATGGACTTCGACTATCCTAAGACCGAGATCGAAACCGAGATCGTTACCCACGAAGGTGGCGTGGACAGTGCAACTGCGGAAAAGCTGGTGCAGATCGCACAGCGCTCGCGCAATCTGAAGGGGCATGGTTTGGACGAAGGCATGTCCACCCGTCTGTTGGTCTATGCCGCTCAACTGGTGGCCAAGGGGATCAGTCCGAATGACGCCTGCCAGATGGCGCTGGTCACACCGTTGACTGACGATCCTGACATGCGCGATACCCTGGGCGCTGCGGTTAATACCTATTTTTGAGTTTTAGTCCGCGAATAAACGCCAATGGTTTATTCGCATGCAACACCGCTCTACCTGAATGACCAATGGCCGGTAGAGCGATGATCTACCGCTCTGTTGCTGAGAGTTGGATGGTGAGTTGGATCAGGCCTTGAGCGTTCATACCCACCAGTCGATCTGCAGACCAGGACGGTAATACGTAGCCAGCGAGTACTGTATCATGAGTGTCGATTTCACCGAATACGTTTCCTGCCGTGATGAGGGGGATCATGAACACGCGGAAGCACTCGAATCTTCCTACCATGAAGCCCAGCGTGTGATGTCTCCCCGCGGCCTGCAAAACTACCTCGAAGGGATGCGTGCCTTCTGCACCCTAGGTCGGGGTCAAGATCTTGTACTGAGCTATGTGCAGGAGATGCCCGGGGTTGCCAAAGAGGTGGGCGAAGACATCATCCCGGATATCGTCGAAGCGATGATGAAACTCGCCTCGCATACCTCTGGCAGTGTGATCACTCTGATCGTCGCAAACCTGCCATTGGCCGCCTCCAGGCTGGGTGATGCGGAGGTGATGCGCGGCTTTCTCAAGCTGCTTCACCAGATGACCGGCAAAACCCCAAGGGGGCTGCGTCCAATGATGGAGAACCTGGATGAACTGCTCGCCAAATTGACCCTGGGTGGCCTGAGGCGCTGGGTGATGTGGGGCGCACAGGCCCACCAGCGGGATCTGGATGGTCAGCTGGCCTACTTCGGTCTCGAGACCGAGTCTTCCCGTTCGATTCTTCAATCGGAGCGACGCGGCACCCTGTTTATCGACAACCAGCGGAAGCTCAACTTCTATCTGCGGGCGCTCTGGGCAAGAGCCTTCTTCATGCGCCCCACCGCCGGGGATTTCGAATCCCGTCAAGGCATTCGCCCCTTTATCGAAAATTTCCAGATCCATGTACCTGATGCCTTTGACCCTTTCCGCGGTATCGATGGCATGGAGGTTTACCGGGCCACAGCGGCCCATGCGGCCGCCCATATGGTCTATACCCGCGATCCGATCTCTGCCGAACAGTTATCCCAAGCGCAGATGCGGATGATCGAGCTGTTCGAGGATGCCCGGGTCGAGTATCTCGCCTACAGTGAATTTCCAGGCCTGAGAAAACTCTGGTTACAGTTCTTTACGGCTGAGCCGGGGGAGCATGACGATCAGAGCAAGCCCCATGAAACCATGGACCTGATGATGCGCACCACCAGAGCGATCATGGATCGAGACTATCGCGATGCGCTTGAAGTCATCAACCACGTGGCGGACGACTTCTACGCCAAACTTGAGTCAGATCCCTACAATCCCCGTCTGGCCTGGATGGCCGGAGTCGACTTCTACAACAAGATGGTTGAAATCGCCAAGATTCCAAGCGTTAGAATCCTCTCAGAATGGCCGATTCCCTATCGGGATGACAACCGCTACTTCTGGGAATTCTCCGAAAACATGTTCGAGTCCCAGGGTGTCGACTATCTACCAACCTCTCAGAAATCCGTACGCAAATATGTCAGTTTGATGGAGTTCGTCAACGAGATAGATTCTGAGATGAAGGATGATAACCCTCAGGAGGTCTGGGTACTGGATACCGAGCTGTTCCCCTATGAAGACATGGGGGTCAGTTACAATGAAATGGAGGGTGTGGAACCGGTATCGGATCCTTACCACTATAACGAGTGGGACTACCACGTACAACTGGCCCGCCCCGACTGGGTCACCCTAATCGAGCGTAAGCAGGGGGTTGGCGATCCAGAGGTCATGGACGAGATCCTCACCAAACATAAACCCATCGCCTCGCGCATCCGCCATCTGATTGATGCCTTGCAGCCCCAGGGTATCGTCCGCCGCCGGGGTTATGAAGAGGGAGAGGAACTGGATCTGAACGCAGCGATCCGCGCAATGATCGACATTCGTCGTGGTGTTATGCCGGATCCGCGGATCAATATCCGTATCACCCGACATATCCGTGACCTGTCGATTGTGCTGCTGCTCGACCTGTCAGAGTCGACCAATGAGAAGATCGGAGAGATCTCCGAAGGTGAAGAGGGCTTTGAAGAGCAAGAGAGCATTCTCGACCTGACCCGCGAATCGGCCGGACTGCTCTCCTGGGCGATCGATTCTATCGGCGATAACTTTGCCGTCCATGGCTTCGCCTCTGACGGCCGACATGATGTGCAGTACTACCGATTCAAAGATTTTGAGCAAAGTTACGATGATGAGGCAAAAGCGCGCATGGCTGGAATGAAAGGCGGCCTGTCAACCCGGATGGGGGCCGCACTGCGCCACGCCGGTTGGCACCTCACCCAACAGAACGCTCAGAAGCGATTGGTTCTACTGGTTACTGACGGTGAACCGGCGGATATCGACGAAAGGGATCCACAGTATCTGCGCCACGACGCGAAAAAGGCGGTTGAAGATCTGGCCATGCAGGGGGTCTATACTTACTGCCTGACCCTGGATCCGAATGCGGATCGCTATGTGGCCAGAATATTCGGTGAGAACGGCTACTCAATCGTTGACAATGTGGAGCGGCTGCCGGAGAGACTACCCAGTGTGTTCGCCGCCCTAACCGGCTGACCGGGCAAGCCGAGCTATTTGGAACCGGCTTTTTGAAATGGCAGAACCCGCTTGACTTTGGCTTCACAGCCATGCTCCCTGGCCCGCTCCTCAATCAGGTCCAAAGCCTTTTTAAACTCACTGACCAGTCGAGTATGCAGCTCTCTGGCCTTGTCGTCGTAGTAGATCAGATCGATTGGCGCCGGTTCGGTCAGATTATCCCGCTGCTGATCCCGGCGAAACTTCCAGGCCAGTCGGATCAGTTTACCCCCCTCGCCATCTCTCACCGCATAGGCTTGGTTGTCAACAAAAATTACCTCTTCATCATCGATCACCGCCAGCACCTGCATCGTCCGAACCGGCACAAAGAGATGTTCGTATTGACAGCGCCTCAGCATCAGCCGACATTGATTGTAGAGTGGGGCCGGAATGGTCAAACGTTCACAGGCCAACTCATCTGGGCGGAAAAATATTTCACTTAGCCGATCACTCACCCTGAGACCTCAATCATTCTCACCCAATTCAGGGTTCCAGCCTTTCCGTTTTGCCTCTGTAACCGCCTCCTGATAGATACGACTGTGACGCTCAGCCAATTCGGCAGGAAGGTTTGAGACTAAATGGCCATACTTTTCCCACTCGTTGGTCACTTTGTCATAGAGTGCGTCAATCCCCTGTACAGTCCACCCTTCACAAGTCTCTGTTTCAGGAATCAGGCCAAAGACCCAGGCATCACGGATGACATTTCCAGTCGGGTTCATTGCCCCTTTAGGGTCTTTGTGAATGCCACCGTATCTTTTATCTACCATTTCTATAACACTATGTTGATATTAATTCAGTTAAATAACACGAAATAAAGCATGATTACATCTAGCTATTGTAAACCTGTTTCATGCATTCTCACATAGCAGAAACAACACTATTTTCTGCATTGATGAGAGACAGCTGGATCTCAAGCCGTGACCGCTCACATAGAAACCCCAACAACTGAAGAATTCGCGGATGTGGTGAGCTGTGCGAACCGCATCATTAATGTTCGTGAGCCACCACACTCGTTATTGATGCGGTTGGTAATTCGAACACAAACAGTGCTGATGCAAGAAAGTATCGTGTAGGAGGTTGGAACCCACAGATCGAGGATCTCGGGTATTGTTGTTGAAGACAACTCTCTATCCACCGCTCTCCCACTGAGCACCCTCTTCCTCAGGAGGATGTTGTAAAAGATCATTTTACACAGTTTTCGTCATCCCCGTTCTCGCGCGGTTGTCTGGAATAGTTAGACACTTTGAGCCCCCTCTCCCTCAGGGAGAGAGTTGGGGTGAGGGGATCTAAAGGAACCGGGAATGTGTTGAAAAGCTTGCGCTTTGATTATTCATCCCCTCATCCTCTCCTTCTCCCTGTGGGAGAAGAGACCCCTCTATTTCGATTCTCATGTCCATGGATCCTGGTCAATACAAAACACCTGCAATTCATAAGCAACGAGGCTTACCGAGCAAAATAAATAGAAAACAAATGGGACAGTAGTGCTGTCTATCCTGAAATCAAAAAACACGAGAAGTATCAGGTGCCCCCCCTATCCGAAAGGATAGGGTTTGGATAGAGTTGGCGGAACTTAACAATACCAGTGATTCAGTTACTATTTTTTACGATAGAAACACAATGGTTAAAGACAATCATCGACGGCTACCAGATTAGAAGTTACTTATGGAATTTGAGCTTTTTCGCTGCCGAAAATCACAGCCATCCATGCTGTTAGGGCCTGTTGAAACAAACCCACTTTAGAGAGTTGCTACTGTTGTGAACCTTAAATAGTCTATTGTTTCACATTTTGTAACTTTCAACGTCACAAACTAGGGTTAACCCGAGTACTTGTTTATATTGTATATCGTTTAAGATAACTGCCACATATATTGATTTTCATATATGTGCAGTGAGTGTCTACTCAATGACCTAAGAATAAAGGAGTTTTCTATGAAGTTTCGAGCTTATCTAAAATGGATAGCGACATTGATGGTTGCAAGCAGTTGCAATACATATGCAGCAACCGCTCAATATAGCACACAACTCGATCTTAACAATCTTGATCACCAGGTTGTCATCGAAGGACAGACCGCCAACGTTGCAGCCGATATTGTACGTTTCGACCTAGGCAGTGGCTGGAATGGTGAGATGGATATCCAGCTCACTACTGGCACCTTTGGATTTGGCACAACGTTAGGCTTTGCCCTGACGACAGACCCGAATGACTCGTTATATAACAATCCGAGCCCTTTTCTGGCTCTCTCTAACCCGAGTGCAGACGTAAATCAGTTTTTCAATGATAATGTGGCAGGCTGGGAGCTGTACAGCTGGGGTAACAACTATGTTGCATCAGACACTACAAATGACATCACCGGCTCTTTAGGCACAAGAACATTTGATCCAAACACTAACTACTACGCCTTTGTTGCTGGTGGATCCATATTCCCTACCGATGTGGACGTGCAATTAGATGTCAGCGATGGCAATGACGTAAGCGCAGTGCCTGTACCCGCAGCGGTCTGGTTATTTGGCTCTGGTCTGTTAGGTTTTGCCTCTTATAGCAGAAGAAACAAGAGACTCTCTAACGACAGCAACCCAATCTAAGCCCCGCTTAACATCCTGATGTTGACCATTGTGTAGCACACTCCTGCTTTTTGAAGCGAACTGCAGGAGTATGCTGCATGATGGACCAGGCTAAGAGTCGGGGAAATAAATAATCATCCAAAGATTGCGCTGGATTTTGTCCCGGATTCTAGGCGCACAAAGGGGAGCATAGCCGCTCTACATAACCCTTTGCGCAACAACCAAGCCGGGGCAAAAGACAAGCAAGATTGAATGATTATTTATTTCCCCGGCCCGAATACCTGAATAGACTATGTGGACAGCCTGATTATATTGTTTTTTTCTTTTTTTAAAATCAAATAGTCCTCGATAGGCTTTGGACGCGCAATACTGAAGCCCTGCCCGTAGCAAATACCAATCTTCTTCAACTCTTCCTGTATTGATTTATCTTCAACAAATTCAGCAATGGTCATCAAGCCCATCGTATCTGCAACTGTTTTAATTGCCTCAACCATACCCTTATCGACAGGATTCTTATTGATGTCTCTGACAAACATTCCATCAATCTTCACAAAGTCTATGGGTAAATTCTTCAGGTAACCAAAAGATGACAATCCAGAACCAAAGTCATCCAAAGCAAATCGACAACCAATGAGTTTTAACTCCTTGATCGTTTTCAGTGCACTGGTTAGATTCTGAATGGCTGCTGTTTCAGTCACTTCAATAACCAGCTTACATGGATCTATCGCATATTTTTCAAGTAGCGTTTTGAGCTTTGATGCGAGTTTATTTTTACCCAGAGTCATTCCAGAAATATTAATAAAGCAATCCGGGTATGCATTCTCAGATTGCGATAAAAGCCGTAAAACTTGCTCAATTACATAGTAATCAATATGCTCAATCAGATCGTACCGCTCAGCGGATGGCAAAAATGCGCCAGGAGGAATGAGCTCATCCTGTTGCGATTTCATTCTTACTAGTACCTCAATGCCTTTTACAACCAACTCATCCCTTTGCAAGTCAGCGATTGGCTGAGCGTAGAGTACAAAAAGATCTTCCTGTAGCGCCTTGTTGATTTGAGATACCCATTGCATCTGGCCGAGCAAATGCTTACTTGAACTACCATCACGCTGATAGACATTGATGCAGTTTCTACCTGAATCTTTAGCTGAATAGCAGGCCGCGTCTACTGAACTCATTAATATTCCGACGCTTTCACTATATTGATCTATCTGAACAACGCCAATACTGATACTGATACGAAAGCTATGCCCTTGCCAGTTAAATGTGTAATCCTGAATCTCTTTGCGCAAGCTATTCACACGACCTTCCGCCATCGATAGAGGACAATCTGTTAAAATTGCGGCAAACTCATCACCACCTACTCGAGCGAGTACATCACTTCCTCTAAAATGGCGGCGCATGATAGTCGCAATTTGTCTGAGCAGCTCATCTCCTGCTACATGCCCGCATGTATCATTGACTACCTTAAAATGATCCAAGTCCATAAAACCTAAAATATGCTCGCGAGCTCGCTTTCTGGCAGACTCCAATGATTGTTCCAGATGTGACTCAAAGGCACTGCGATTCAGAAGCTCTGTGAGATTATCATGACTGGCCTGTCTATATAACTCATCTTGAAGACGCCTTTCTCGAGTCACATCTCGAATCACCACAACAATACCAGATATTTTTTGATTATTATTTAAGATCTGACTCGCTGTAAGATTGACATACAGGCTGTTACCATCCACCAAAGCTAATCGCGCCAACCGACTGATCGCCGAACCTGACTTACTCAATTGACACTTAAGCAATGGATTCTCAATAGGCGCATCCCGCTCTTCATCCAATAATACGAAAACCGATTCAAAATGCTTGCCTAAAATGATCGTTTTATCCTGATTTAATATCTTTTCTGCTGAATCATTCAAATACAGCAATCGAGGAGAGTGTAATATGGGCCTGGTTTCGCTCATCAATCAAGGCCTGCTCAGCAAGCCTTAAAGCCGTTACATCCTGTATATAAACGTAGACTTCCTCTACAAGTTCAATCCATTGGTAATGCAGTAACAGATGCTTGTCGCCGGTATTAACTTCTGCATAGAGTTGTCTCTCTCCAGCGCCTATTCTGCTCAGAATATCGTTATGCTCTGCCGGCAGTAAAACGCTGCTATCCTTGGCATGCAACTGATCAATCAAACGATCAAATGCTGGATTACTGAAAGTCTCTTCACCACTCAAACGATAGGCAGCTATGGGGTTTGGATTCTCTTTTGGATAGGCTGCCAGTCGCTTATTACGCGATTCAGCATCCCTCAGTTCATCGACTATATTGGAAAGCAGCTCCGCCTCTTGCCTGCGAGACATGAAAAGATAGAAAAGCAGCAAGAAGACAAATGATATACCCAGACCAGCGAAGATCATCTGTAGCACAAGATCTCTGGTCAAATCATATGCGCCTTCGAGACTGTAAGCCATCTTCAGGCTGGCCCTACCCCGATAGGAATAGGTGATCTCTTTTTCTACGACAAACCGCCTGCCTGCGGGATTCAACGGCCCATAAGCGGCGATTATAAAGCCGTTATTAGAAATCAGCTCTACTTCATCAACCTCGATATACTGATCAGCCCACTGCTTAATCAACAAGGAAATCGAATCATAGTTTCCTTTTTGCAACTCTTCTTGTGTGATGAATGAGATAACTTCCATTTGCCCACTTGCCAGAGCTTCGGTCATTTCAATATGATGCTCATGCTGATACTTAATGAATAACCCTATTGCACAACACAACAAAGCCATGAACAGCAGCGTTGCCATACTAACAACCAGCATAATCGATTTGCGATCAACTGCACTTACCACTCGACTCCCCGCTTACTCAGGGCATTCATAATCTCTCTCAATATTTCATAGTCCTGATCGCTCACTTGTACCAAAGCTGTTACAGTCTGTTTGATTGGCTTCAATACGGACATGGCGGCGCTGTTTTCATGATTCAGGCTTAATAGTGCAGCTTTGAGATTACCGAGTAATTTGCGATCTGTCTTAAGGGTTCCGATAAACAGATGTTCAGGGATTTCAACTGTCGTATCAATCGCCACAATTCCAAATTTTTTGTATTTCTCATAAACAGCCTCTTTTACTGCACCCGCATCAGCGTCTCCGGCAAGAACGGCCATCGCTACATTGTTGTGATTGCTGTAGTAACGATAGCCAGCCAGGTCATCCAGATCGATGCCAGCTTCATACAGTAGTTGCCGCGGCACCAAATGACTCATGGTTGAAGATTTGTTACCAAAGGCAAATTGCCGCTGTTTGAGATCTTCTAGGTTTTTCAAACCACTCTTATCTCTGGCGATAATTTTGCCCGTAAAGGTCGTTTTGCCGCCCACTTCTAAGCAAGCCAATAGCGGAAATCTACGGTTATTACGAGTTAACTTGGCATAGAGGGATGGGCCGATATAGGCAAAATCGACCTCTCCAGCAAGAATTGCGTCATAATGAGATTGGTAAGAATCTCCTATTCTAACTTCGACTTTGCGTCCCAGCTTCGTAGTCAAATACTCAGCCAAGGGTTGAAACATCTGCTTCAATTCATTATGCGGCCGATAGGGATGCACCCCCATAACCAAATTATCAGCGGCATCGGAGAGTGGAGCAATCACTATCCACAGACCGACAGCCAGGTAAGTGAACAGCTTAAAACGAATTTGAATACCCCTTCGGCTGGCACATAGGTTCTGATGCACTGACATCGTCTAACATCCCTCCATCAGCACAGCAGCAGAATCGGTGAGATTTGTTTTCAACTTGCGAGCAAAACAAAAATCACCATGTCCACTTAACTGTGATCCCACCCTGTTTTCAACCCTGTACCATATTCGTAATATATTCTGTCGATTGGGCACACTCTTATCCCATCCAGTCAAACCACATCTCTAAACATAGAAACATCACCTGCGGTCGACATCGTTTAGCCTGCCACATCAATTAAGACTAGGTTAAACCGGCCTTATAGCAAGCACTTAAGCGGTATATTAGGAAATAAAAAAACGATCCTTATTGTGCTAGCCACTCACCTATCATAAGCAAATACTTATTACTACCATCAATTATTTTTTGTTTACTTATATAACTAAGCTCTGTAAGGTTGTACTCAATTCCATAGCTGCTTTATGGTAATTATTAATTAGGAATAATTTACAGTTAATTCAACCATTTGGAGTATAATCAATGGCACTAGACCAGTCATCACGCTACTCAGACCTCAGCCTGAGTGAAGAGGATCTGATCGCAGGCGGACAGCATGTTCTGTGCGCCTACAAGATGAAACCTAAAAGTGGGCACGGCTATCTTGAAGTGGCCGCTCATTTTGCAGCTGAATCATCTACCGGCACTAACGTCGAAGTATCCACCACCGACGATTTCACCAAAGGCGTCGATGCATTGGTCTACATGATCGATGAAGCAACCGAAGAGATGCGCATCGCTTACCCCATCGATCTGTTTGACCGTAATATAATTGATGGCCGCATGATGCTGGTCTCCTTCCTCACCATGACCATTGGTAACAACCAGGGTATGGGTGATGTCGAGTACGCCAAGATGTATGACTTCTTCATGCCTCCTCGTGCTATCCAGTTGTTTGATGGCCCAGCTAAGGATATTTCTGATCTCTGGCGCATACTCGGTCGTCCTGTGGTTGACGGTGGCTACATTGCTGGCACCATCATCAAGCCTAAATTGGGCCTGCGCCCAGAGCCATTTGCCGAAGCCGCATACCAGTTCTGGCTGGGTGGTGATTTCATTAAAAATGACGAACCTCAAGGCAACCAGGTTTTCTGCCCTGTGAAAAAAGTCATTCCGCTCGTCTATGACGCTATGAAGCGTGCTATGGATGAGACTGGTGAAGCCAAGCTTTTCTCTGCCAACATTACAGCTGATGATCATGCAGAAATGATCGCTCGTGGTGAGTTCATCCTGCAAACTTTCGGCGCTGATGCCGATAAAGTGGCCTTCCTTGTTGACGGCTATGTTGGTGGCCCAGGCATGGTGACCACGGCACGCCGTTACTTCCCGAATCAATACCTACACTACCATCGTGCCGGTCATGGCGCGGTGACCTCACCGAGCGCCAAGCGCGGCTACACCGCTTACGTTCTGGCCAAAATGTCACGACTGCAGGGTGCTTCCGGTATCCATGTTGGAACCATGGGTTACGGCAAAATGGAAGGCGATAAAGATGATCGCGCCATTGCCTACATCATTGAGCGAGATGAATACCAAGGTCCTGCATACAATCAGAAATGGTATGGCATGAAACCGACCACCCCAATCATTTCCGGTGGTATGAATGCTCTGCGCCTGCCAGGATTCTTTGAGAACCTTGGTCACGCTAATGTTATCAACACAGCAGGTGGCGGAGCCTATGGCCACATCGACAGCCCAGCAGCCGGTGCAACCTCACTGCGCCAGGCCTA
The DNA here is from genome assembly GCA_037382205.1 of Candidatus Thiodiazotropha sp. GTDB lineage: Bacteria > Pseudomonadota > Gammaproteobacteria > Chromatiales > Chromatiaceae > Thiodiazotropha. Next base: position 10,383 of record JARRQD010000050.1, on the reverse strand, counting down.
TGAGTGCTGGAAGGCTGGCGCCGATCCAATCGAGTGGGCCAAAGAGCATAAAGAATTTGCACGTGCCTTCGAGTCATTCCCACACGATGCAGATACGATCTTCCCTGGCTGGCGTGAAAAACTCGGCGTTCATAAATAATAGTACCCGAGTTTGCCAACTGGCAGTTTTAAGCCCCCGAAAGGGGGCTTTTTTGTGCGGCTCATACAAGTCCGAAATTGCTTGCGATAAGCTGAACCAAGCAGCTACTTTTTCAGTCAAACATCAAAATCCAAACGCTGCAATACCTCTGAGACCGTAGAAAACTCAAAATCACTTACCAACTTCAACAGCCTGGTTTCGAATTTATGGATATTGTTATAGTGCCTGAATTCAGAGAGCCTGCTCGATTTTATTTTTGGTTGCCCTTCATCAATCTCCCAAGGATGCATATAGAAAATAAATGGCATCCGGTCATTTTGATTGACTCTTTTCAGGCCAGCTTTGGATAACCAATAGGGAAACAGGCGAAAGTATCCTCCACCGCTGACGGGTAAGCGACGCTTCATGATTCCCACCGTCGACAGTGGGAACTCGACAATCTGATTACCTTTCTCTGTGGTCAACCGATGAGGTCGAGTCTTGGCGCCTGGAATGCCATATCGATCATGAACAATGGGAAATATACTTGAGTCATAGGTAAACCCGCACTCAGTCAGAATATCAAGAGCCCAGAGGGATTTTCCGGTAATCGAGTAACTCGCCGCTCGGTACCCCTTGATAGCGCTACCGATGATATCTTCGATGATTGCTTTTGATTGCCTTGTCTCATCGAGGAATTTTTCGGGTGTTTGATTGTAAACCAAGTCATGACTATAGCCATGGCATGCGACTTCATGCCCAAGATCATCTATCTCTTTAATCAGTTTTTTGTTGCGCTCTGCCACCCATCCCAAAACAAAAAAAGTGCCTTTTATACTATTATCATCAAAGATCTTTAGTATTCTTTGTGTATTGTCGTATACACGCGACTCATAGCCTTCCCAGTCAGCCTTTGTCACTTGCTTATTAAATGCCGATACTTGGTAGTAATCTTCAACGTCAACCGTGATGGCATTAATTTGTCTAGTTTGCAAAGTCATGATTACTTACGAGTTTTTCCAAATAATTCGTTACTATCGAGCGAACCATCAACAGTCTATTTTCAGTGCTTCCGCACGGCATAGTTTCGCTCTATTTCATCGATCATGAGATCGGTAAATTCTGTCATCCGCTTGCGCGCCTCACTGCCATCAGCTGTTTTTTCTGAGGATAGTACAATCACGCTTGAATCGGTCTGCCCTTTGAAGGCACCGAGGATACCGTACAGCTTACTTTGTAGCCTGCTTGAGGTGAGCTCTCCTCCGATGTAATACCATAGCCAGACAATTCGCTCGTTCTTCTTATTATCAACAATTGTCTCTTCCTGTATCGAGATCTTGCGCCCTCCAGAAAGGTCAATCTCCCTAATAACACGATCTGTCCTGAACCAGACACCCTTAGCATAGGCCCGATTGAGGTCGTTGACTGCTTCTTTTCCTTGCGTCTCGGTTGCATAATAGGCGGTATAAAAATCGACATTGATGCCTGCTACCCGGTATGCAGTACGTTTTTCAAAATCCGCATTTAGCCATCTGGGGTTCCAGCGCTTATCTACAGCCACTTCCGACAGTTCAGTTTGATTGAAACTAAACTCAAAACCGCTGGCCTGTTTGACACCATGCCCGCTTTTGCTGATCGCACTATATATTGGGCCAACACTGGCGGAGATCAATAAAACAGCAGCGATGAGAATTGATTTGCTATAAGCCCCTTTCTCCACAGAACCTTCATCGACCTCTGCCACAGACGGCGACTGTCCTATCTTAAGTCTCCTTTCAACACTCACTGTGAGATACATAAAAGCTGCATAACAGATCACGAACACGACCCAGCCAAGCCAGATATGATCAGCCAATAGACTGTGTGTCATATTGGTGTAATGTCCTGAAAGTACAACAATGTAGATGCGAATACTATTCGAAATAAAGGCAACCGCAGAGGCTAATAAGAGGTAAATAGATACCTGTCGAAGTGTGTAGTGGGCAAAGAATGCATAGATAATGGCAAGGGTGATTGCAGCAACCTGATACCTCGTACCACTGCAGGTATCACCAACCTCAAAAATTCCTTCTGGAATTGTAATGAAATAGGATTCTTGAAAGGATGCATAGCCGGTGATGTGCAGCATTTGATTGACAAACGCAGCGGTTGGAACCTGTAGAGGCTGAGACAGTACAGACCAGATGGTTGTCGCACTAATCAATAGCAGAATCGGCACGACCAAACGTGTTGTATGTTTGATTCCAAATAGAGCCAAAACCGTGACACTGAGTATGATGATCAGCATCAACTGGGAACCCACACGTATCTGAGCAATATCTGTCAACAGCCAGATCACTGAGAGAAAGACCAAGCTTAATAGAAGTAGTGGCCTGAACTTGATGTGAAGTTTGTGACGTCGCTGATACCACTCTTTAGCGATCAGGTAATATGAGAGGGGCAATAGCAAGAATCCGTGGGATTGCAGACTGTTATCAGCAACCCAAACTTGATAAAAACCGACTGCTGTCTGGCCATACACAAAGGTCAGAATGAGCAAACAAGCAAACAGGATCGCCCCGGCAAATCGATGATATTCAGATAACGCTTTAAAACTCATAGGTTCCGACATTTTGCTGTCTCAGTTCACTGCTGCAACGAGCATAGCTCAAAAATCAAGATTAGAAATCTGTGCACTATTTACCTCAGCCATTATCCGATCAAGCGATTTGTCAGCTTTGAAAAAGTCGATGATTGAGTGTCGCTTTTGCAGATTGAACCGGTGTCCTTTGCAAGTATAGATTCTGAGCTGATCCTGCTTTGTATCAACCGAATCAAGCAGCCTGCTCAACTGTTGTTCAATTCGCTCCAAGGCTGTTTGCCAATCAGAAATATCCGCTTTCAGTTCAGCCTCATGGAGCGCTGTATAGAGTATTGCAATATTGCCACGCTGTGAGGATAGATCTGTAAAATCATCCGGTAGGTCTCTGATCGGTAATTTACTCAGTCTGGCAAATCCGGACAGCAGTGTATGTGAGCCAAATAAGGCGCTGTAGGAAGTTTCAACTTCAGGACATGGACCAAATCCAGACAACCAAATCCCATTTACCGGGGGATCACCACGCAACGCTGCAGGTTGGCTCAGCTCCTCCTGAAACAAAAGCATTTGAATCTCATTGAGCAAACTCCGCCAATATCCACCATCACGACCTGAGGGCATGTAGCTTTCTATATGCCGTCCGGCAACCGACTCGATATCCGATGTTGTCAGCTCGGGCAGACTGCTTAGATTCATGCACCATTGCCCTTGAGCGACATTCAATAAAGAGAGTCCCTCTGTTGCGAAATGGGTATTGAATCGACTGATAAGCCGATTGGCATACTCATCCTTGATGGTTTTTGGATCCAATCTGATCAGAATCAACCTGTCCCTATCGGCTAAAAGATGGACTGGGGTTGCCAAAGCCCAATTGCCCCCCCTGGGTTGCTGATCCACTTGAAAAGCTGTAACAGCCCCTGATGGCAGGTCTCTACCTGACTCAGCAGTAATACCAAACAGCTTGAAAAGAGTCGTCGTTAAATCGACACTAGGCTCAACCGTTGTTTTTGCCTTACTGAGCACCCTCTCCAGTTTTTTCGGACGACAATCCTGCCCATTGAATTGCTTTAGTGCCGTATCCCAAAACAGGCCTGGTAGTAACAGATCGATCTGTCTTCCCATGTGTGCAGCATCCTTCCTAGTGTAGTGTAGTGTCCTATATATAGCCTGCATTTAGAAAGTCACTCAAGCCGCGAGTGCAAGGCGCAGCCCGCCGGGAATGGCGGCTCCCTTTCCAAGGGGGGGCAACGCCGCAATCGTGGCTTGAGTGGCTTCCCGTAGGGCGAGCTTAGGGTTTTAAGCTCCAACTTATGATGAGCCTCGTCTAAATGTATGATTTATATAGGATACTACACTACGACCTGTTAAACCGAACAAGCTACGATTAATCGACCTCAGCTCATATTTTCCAGGATCGAATTTTTAACGGCTTGCAACTCAGCATCAATGGTTATCACCGGTGAGGTTGACTGCTGAATCGCTGTATCGGGATCTTTCAACCCATTCCCTGTCAATGTACAGACAATACTGGAACCTTCGGGTATCTTGCCGGATTTGACATCACGCATAGCGCCAGCCAGCGATGTGGCGGATGCGGGTTCACAGAATACCCCTTCGGTTTCAGCAAGTAACTTTTGCGCCGCCAGGATCTCCTCATCGCTGCATTCGTCAAACCAGCCACCGGACTCTTGCTGAACCTTCCAGGCCTGGTTCCAGGATTGAGGATTGCCAATGCGAATAGCCGTCGCTACGGTTTCAGGATCTTTTACCGGGCCGCCACGCATGAATGGCGCAGAACCAGAGGCCTGATAGCCAACCATCTTTGGCCGCTTTCCAGTAATTGCACCACCGGCGAATTTACACTGACCACCACAATAGGCACAGGCATCGGTTACTTTTTCTCCACTGGTGCAACTGTACTCACAGTAGCCTATCCAGTGAGCCGTGATATTGCCCGCATTACCCACTGGAAGGCAATGAAAATCGGGGGCATGCCCAAGCTCCTCGACAATCTCGAATGCTGCCGTCTTCTGTCCCTGTAGGCGGTAGGGATTGATTGAGTTAACGATGGTCACCGGTGCGTGTTCTGCCACGTCTTTGACCAACTGCATGCCATCATCAAAATTGCCGTTGATCTGAATTGTTACCGCACCATACATCATCGCCTGAGCCAGTTTGCCCATTGCGATTTTACCTTCAGGGATCAACACAAAGGCGGTAATGCCAGCCCTTGCTGCATAAGCGGCTGCAGCGGCAGAGGTATTCCCGGTAGAGGCGCAGATAATCGCTTTACTGCCCTCTTCAACGGCTTTGGTAACCGCCATGGTCATGCCTCTATCTTTGAACGAGCCGGTGGGATTCAGACCTTCATATTTGACGTAGATGTCCACGTCCTTGCCGAGCTGAGAGGGTACATTGTGCAAACGAATCAGTGGTGTATTACCCTCTCCCAAACTGATGATCCGAGTATCATCGTGCACAGGCAGACGGTCACGGTAGCGGTCGATCAATCCAGTGTAACGGGGACGAAATGGCATGTTATTTAAACCTCAAAATCTTTTTTCTTTATCTCATGAAGCCTGAGTGATTCACAGGCCCCTTTGTCAGAAACTCTGTCTGCTCGCAGGGATTTATGCTGTACCCAACAGCAGTTATCCATCAAGTCGCTCAATTCTAATTCGCATCATCTGACCCGACACACTGTCCAACTGCTCGATCGCTGCCAGGGCATCATTCAGGCGTTTTTCCACCACGGCCTGGGTGATCATCACCAATGGTACAGTACTATCACCTTCAGCAGGCTCTTTCTGGTGGATCGCTTCAATACTGATCTCGGAATCAGCCAGAATGGTTGCGATTCTGGCTACCACACCCGGTCTATCCTCAACCTGCATTCTCAGATAGTAGGCCGATTCGACCTCCTCGATGGGTAGAATCGGCAGATCCACCAACTCTCCAGGTTGGAACGCCAGATGGGGAACCCGATTCTCGGAATCGGTAGTCAACGCACGCACCACATCCACCACATCGGCCAACACCGCAGAGGCTGTCGGTTCGGAACCGGCTCCAGCGCCATAATAGAGGGTTGGACCGACCGCATCCCCATTCACCAATACGGCATTCATTACCCCATCCACATTGGCGATCAAACGCCGCTGGGGGATCATGGTTGGATGAACCCGCATCTCGATGCCCTTATCGGTCTTGCGGGTAATACCAAGATGCTTGATGCGATAGCCGAAATCGTTGGCATACTCCACATCCTGGGGTTCGATCTTGGTGATGCCTTCGGTATAGGTTTTTTCAAATTGCAGGGGAATGCCAAAAGCGATTGAGCCCAAAATAGTCAGCTTATGAGCCGCATCGATACCTTCCACATCGAAAGTGGGATCCGCTTCTGCATAGCCCAACGCCTGCGCCTCTTTCAGCACATCGGAGAACTCCCGGCCCTTATCCCGCATCTCGCTCAAAATAAAGTTGCCTGTACCATTGATAATACCGGCAATCCATTCGATCCGGTTCGCCGCCAAGCCTTCGCGAACCGCCTTGATAATCGGTATACCGCCAGCTACCGCCGCCTCAAAGGCCACCATCACCCCATGCTTTTGCGCCGCCGCAAAAATTTCGTCGCCATGCATGGCGATCAGCGCCTTATTGGCAGTGACCACATGCTTGCCATTCTCTATGGCTTTCAATACCAGCTCTCGAGCGGGCGAATAGCCACCGATCAGCTCGATAATGATCTCCACTTCCGGATTGTCCACAACTGCAAAGGCATCATCACTGATCTCTAGCTGATCAAGACCGGACAGTTTGCTCGGATCATAGGCCTTGGCGGCTGCATGGGTGATCTTGATACCGCGACCAGCACGACGGGCAATTTCATCGGCATTGCGGGTCAGGACATTCAGCGTACCGCCTCCAACAGTGCCAAGCCCCAACAAACCAACTTTAACTGGATTCACAGTAAATACTCCTACAGTCTAATGCTCAAGATTCGATCAATCCGTCTTTGCGGAACATATCGCGAATGCCCCGCACCGCCTGGCGGGTTCTGTGTTCATTTTCTATCAAACCAAAGCGGACATGATCATCACCATGTTCACCAAAACCAACACCCGGTGAAACAGCGACCTTAGCTTCGCTCAACAGCTTCTTGGAAAACTCCAGTGACCCCATCGCACGATAGGGCTCAGGAATCGGCGCCCAGACGAACATGGTCGCCTTGGGTCTTTCAACCTGCCAGCCGATATTATTGAGGCCATCGCACAATACATCGCGGCGGCTTTGATACATGCTGCGAATCTCCCGCACCACATCCTGAGGACCTTCCAGTGCCGCAATCGCAGCGACCTGAATCGGCGTGAAGGTTCCATAATCCAGATAGGACTTGATCCTCGCCAAAGCTGCCACCAGGGTTTTGTTTCCTGACATGAAACCAACCCGCCAGCCAGGCATATTGTAACTCTTCGAGAGGGAGAAAAACTCCACAGCGATCTCATCAGCACCAGGCACCTGCAGAATCGAGGGTGCGACATAACCATCGAAGACGATGTCCGCATAGGCCAGATCGTGCACCACCCAGATGTTGTACTCTTTGGCGATCTCCACAACCTTCTCGAAGAAATCCAGCTCAACACATTGGGTTGTCGGATTACCAGGAAAATTAAGCACCAGCATTTTCGGTCGTGGCCAGGAGTCTTTGATCGCTCTGACCAGCTCATCAAAGAAATCACCCCCGGGAACCATCGGCACATGACGTACATCAGCACCAGAAATGATGAAACCGTAGGGATGGATGGGATAGGCCGGATTGGGTACCAGCACAGAGTCTCCTGGGCCCATGCAAGCCAACGCCAGATGTGCCAACCCCTCTTTCGAACCGATGGTTGCAATCACCTGAGTCTCCGGATCGAGATCGACCTGATAGCGGCTCTTGTACCAATTGCTCATGGCCCGACGTAACCTGGGAATGCCCTTCGACATGGAGTATCGATGGGTATCCTTGCGGTTGGCCACTTCGCAAAGCTTATCCACGATGTGTTGTGGTGTGGGTTGATCCGGATTACCCATGCCAAAATCGATGATGTCCTCGCCCCGCGCTCGCGCCGCTGCCTTGAGTTCATTCACAATAGCGAACACACGTTTCTCTACATCCAAACCAAAATGAGACGTTTCAATAGCCCATCAAACGGCAACTTAAATCAACACAGTCACTTTTTTGTCATCCGCGTTTGAGGTAAGGTCTGAAAATGAAATTCATACTCGACGACGGCAATAGCGGCCATACAATTCAGAATTATGGAGCCTCTGAGATCACCATCAGCGGTCATGTATACAGGGAGAACTTGATCGTCATGCCAGATCGGCTCATCCCCCAGTGGCGCCCCAATAGCTTTGAAGAACTGAACCAGGAGGATTTCTCTCAACTGGCCGACTTGGCTCCAGAAATTGTTGTATTAGGCACAGGCTCCAAACAATATTTTCCTGACCACGAACTGACCCGCCCCTTGGTGGATCAACAGATCGGTCTGGAAGTTATGGCCACCGATGCAGCTTGTAGAACTTACAATATTCTTATGTCAGAAGGGCGACGGGTGGCAGCCGCTCTGATGATGATCAGGACGCCTTAACTCCTAGCGATTCGTGACGATTTCAGCTCGCCGGGGTTTCTATCCCGGAATCCTCTTGTCTGTCATCTTCCAAGATCACAATGTGCTCCGGAAAGGGGTACTTTTCAACCATCCGTTTGCTCACCTTGCCCTGTGCAGCCTGATGCAAGGCATCAGATTCCATCAGGATCAAAATCAGAACTGTCACCATAATCGGTAATATGCCAACCCCGCCAATCATGGCCATCACCGCAACTTTCTGCATCCCCATGTAGGTATATCCAATCCA
>JARRQD010000050.1:0-1780 GCA_037382205.1 Candidatus Thiodiazotropha sp. | reverse complement strand
GAAGACATACCACTCATCACGCTGTTTCGACTTTTTGGCTCTCCAGAGGGTATAGAAGAGCAGGGAAAAGGAGACGATTGGCACCAGAGCCAGGGGTTGCCAGAAGGAGCGCACCAGCCCCAGAGCAGCCACAAACCACAAAATGTGGTTGCCGATTAGATTGGTTAGAAAAATATCATGGGGAATCTTGGCTTTGTGAACCAAATCATCTGGGATCTCAAATTTCATCGAAAAAAATACTACCTGGTCTGTTACCTGTTAAGTGGCATCATCCTATGATGAAATTGAAAGCCTCATCGGGAGTTACAGCAAATAATGCCTATATAAATCGGAGCTTTAAGTTTAAAACCTGAAGGCGAAATAAGCCAATCAGCTCTCCCCTTCACTGTTCATCAGCTTGGCTACCAGCCATTTTTTAACCAAAAACAGCAATAAAAACAATATGATGCCTAGAACCAAACCAATCCATGGCTGCTCCTTGAGAATTGTTATAAACCACAAACCACTTCCCATTGTAGAATCCTCCTGATGATTGAGGTAGTGGAACCAACCGGCTCCAGACAAAACTGTCTACTGTTCCCAAGTGCAGTGATCAGACGACACGACCCGTTTCATGATTAGGCACTGTGAAACTGGCACAAAGCAGGTAAGATGCAGAACTGCACCGGTTCTCTGGCAATAATGCCAGAGAACCGGCTTGGCTACAAAGTCTACAGATTGGCATTGAAAACTGCGGAGCAAATACTCCGCAAATCAAGGCGTGTTAAAGCGCAAGAAGTAACGACGGCAGGATCAAGACGAAATGGAAAAGAAGATTAACTTTTGGGTTATCTCACTCTCTGTGGTGACAGATGCTCTCGCCATACTGCTACCGGGCGGACGCAAGGTTGACACCGACCCTAAACTGCCCTGGGATATCCAGGTCAGCGCCAACAATGAGATAGAAGTTTTTGACCTGACACTGAATAAAAGTCTGTTACCCGAGGCCAGGGCAATCTTTGATCTCCCGGGTAAGGTCAATCTGTTTGTCGGCGAGGATGGACAACCAGCGCTTGAAGCCTATTTCGAGCGAGTCTTTCTCAGCGGCCTCAGAGGAGACTTCATTCTTACCTTGAAAGCGGATGAGCGTCTATTGAATCAACTGGTTGATCGAGGTTCCCGAATCAGCCGCACTTCAGACACCACCCACAAAATCGTGCTCGGCTCTGAGGATCTGCGGATTGCGGATAAACTACCGATCGAGTTGATTAACTACATTCCTGCAGCCAATCTGGATGAGGAGCTGATCAATAGTAGGTTTGGCCAGCCGGCGGATAAGATTGTTGAAACCGAAACCGGGATAACCCACTGGATCTATCCGGACAAAGGCATGACCATTGGGCTCAACCCTGAGGGCAAGGAGCTTATCCAGTACATGCCCCTGGAACGGATCCAAGGTTTGGTCGAGCAGATTGAAAACAGTAATGCTCGATACGAAGAGAGGATGAAAAACAGTTGAATCCAGTGTGGCGCTTGTTACTAGTGTGGTGCTTCATACAAATTGACGATTATAGCGTGACGCTAAGCGGTTAGCCGCTAGGCGCATGGCGGCGTTGCAACTCCTTGGAATAGCGTGCTATTCCGCGTCGTTGCGCCTTGCCCTGCACCCCCACAAACGCACCCTTCACGCTGTCCAACTGATCTTTTTAGGTTGAAAAGGGCGAGCCATTCCCTGCGCATTGCGCCTTGTCTCCTGGCCTGAGCAGGCTTCTATAATCGTCAATTTGTATGAAGCACCACA
>JARRQD010000049.1:0-21899 GCA_037382205.1 Candidatus Thiodiazotropha sp. | reverse complement strand
CCCAGCAGCCGCTGAACAACAGGCTTCGGTGTTACGCTACATCAACGGTTATCGGATGCGTGGTCACCAGAGTGCCGATTTGGATCCGTTAGATCTTCGCGACAAGGTTTCAGTTGACGATCTCGATCTGGCCTATCACAAACTGGAAAACATCGACCAGGATACCATCTACAACACCGGTTCGCTGTTCGCCCCGGAGCGTATGGCACTGAAGGATATTATCGAACTGGTGAAGAAGAGCTATTGCGGCAGTATCGGTACCGAGTATGGCCATATCACCGATACCAAACAGAAGCGATGGATTCAGGAACGCATTGAACAACGCCATCTGTTTCAACAGTTCAGCGTCAAAAAGAAACGCTGGCTGCTGACTCTGCTGACAGCAGCGGAAGGCATCGAAAAGTATCTGCATACCCGCTATGTCGGTCAGAAGCGATTTTCACTGGAAGGTGGTGAAAGCCTGATACCCCTGCTTGACGATTTGATCCAGCATGCCGGTAAGAATGATATCAATGAAGTGGTCATCGGTATGGCCCACCGGGGGCGAATCAATGTTCTCACCAATATTCTTGGCAAGCCGCCGCAAGAGATCTTCGATGAGTTTGAAGGACGGGTGACTGTCGATCCGCAACGCTTGTCCGGTGATGTAAAATACCACATGGGTTTCTCTACCGATATCGATACACCGGGTGGTATCGTTCATACCGTGTTGGGATTCAATCCCTCCCACCTGGAGATCATCAATCCTGTTATCGAAGGTTCGGTGCGCGCCAGACAGCGGCGACGTGGTGACCATGACGGATCCCGGGTGTTGCCGATCCTGATCCATGGTGACTCGGCTTTCGCCGGCCAGGGGGTGGTTATGGAGACCCTCAACCTCTCCCAGACCCGGGGATATTCGACCGGTGGCACAGTACACATCATTACCAACAACCAGATCGGTTTCACCACCAGCAACCCCCTGGATACCCGATCCACCCTCTACTGTACTGATGTGGCGAAGATGGTCCAGGCGCCAATCTTCCATGTCAATGGAGATGATCCTGAGGCGGTCATCTACGTCACCCGACTGGCGCTCGATTTTCGTATGCGTTTCCGTAAAGATGTGGTGATCGATGTGATCTGCTATCGCCGCCTGGGGCACAATGAGGCGGATGAACCCTCGGTCACACAGCCCGAGATGTATCGTAAAATCCGTAACCACCCAACGATCCGAACCCTCTATGCCGATAAGCTGGTGCAGGAGTCGGCGATCACACCGCAAGAGGCCCGTGACCTGGTCAACAACTATCGGGAATCCCTGGAGGCCGGCATCGTCGAAGCCCGCCCAGTCACTTGCGCACTGCGCCACCCCTATGCGGTACGCTGGAACGGTTTTAAAGGCATCGAGTGGGAACACCCCTGCGACACCGCTATCTCGTCTGAAACGTTCAACCTGTTGGCAGAGCAACTGCTGCACGTGCCAGGTGGATTCGAACTCCACCCCAGGGTAGACAAGATCTGGACCGAACGACGGCGTATGGCCAGTGGCAATCAGCTGATCGACTGGGGGTTTGCCGAGAACATGGCTTATGCCTCCCTGCTGGCGAAAGGTATACCGATTCGCCTCTCCGGTCAGGACTCAGGTCGCGGCACTTTTTTCCACCGCCACGCGGTTCTGCATAACCAGTCCAATGGTGAGGCTTTGATTCCACTACAACACCTGAGTCAGGATCAGGCCGACTTTCTGGTGATCGATTCCCTGCTTTCAGAAGAGGCGGTACTCGGCTATGAGTATGGCTACGCAACAGCGGATCCCAACTCTTTGACCATTTGGGAGGCTCAGTTTGGCGACTTTGCCAATGGCGCCCAGGTGGTGATCGATCAGTTCATCACCTCCGGCGGTGAAAAATGGGGGCTGTTGTGCGGCCTGGTGATGCTGCTGCCCCATGGCTATGAGGGTCAGGGCGCGGAACACTCCTCGGCCCGACCGGAACGTTTTCTGCGACTCTGCGCCAATCACAATATTCAGGTCTGCTGCCCGACCAATGCCTCACAGATCTTTCATCTGCTGCGTCGCCAGATCATTCGTCCCTACCGGCATCCGTTAGTGGTGCTGACCCCCAAGAGTCTGCTGCGTCATCGTCTTGCCACCTCGTCCAAACAGTCACTGCTCGAAGGTAAGTTTGAGAATGTGATCGACGAGATCGATGAGATCGATGCGAAACAGGTCAAGCGGGTTGTGCTGTGCACCGGCAAAGTCTACTACGAACTGCTTGAGACACGCCGTTCGAGAGGTTTAGAAGATGTTGCGATCATCCGTATCGAACAGCTCTATCCATTCCCGCAAAAGGAGTTCGACAAGATCATCAAACAGTATAAAAATGCGAAGATGATCATCTGGTGTCAAGAGGAGCCTCAGAACCAGGGGGCTTGGGATCAGATCAAGCACCGCTTCTACCCGTTAACCAATAAAAACCGACAACTGCACTACGTAGGGCGCGCAACCGCAGCCGCACCGGCTGTTGGCTATCGCTCCGTGCATATTGCCCAGCAAGAGACCTTGATCGACGAGGCGCTCAGCGGACGCATCAACCCCAGAATGAACTATAGGAATCAGGCATATCAACAATGAGCATTGAACTACGTGTTCCACAACTTCCCGAGTCTGTCTCTGACGCCACCATACTCAGTTGGCACAAACAACCCGGTGAACCTGTTAGCCAGGATGAGACACTGGTCGACCTGGAAACCGACAAGGTGGTACTTGAGGTGCCAGCTCCTCAGGATGGCGTATTGAAAGAGATCCGTTTTAAAGAGGGTGAAACTGTCCAGGCTGAAGAGGTTTTAGCGCTAATGGAAGCTGGTGGGGCCGCTGTGGAAGTCTCCACACCACAGCCGACCGAGAGTGAAGCGGATCGTTCTGATGAGGCTCCAGTGTTGTCGCCCGCTGTGCGGCGTCTGGTCAAGGAGAGCGGTATCGACCCGAGTACAATCAACGGTAGCGGCAAAAATGGCCGCATCGTAAAAGCCGACGTAGAAGCGGCAATTGCCGCACAAACGCCCCAGACAACAGCCCAGCCCACAACGGCCCCAGCGACGCAAACCGCTCCGGCTGCATCCGATGGGCGGATTGAAGAACGGGTACCGATGACTCGGCTTCGCAAACGGGTGGCCGAGCGACTGATCGAGGCGCAACAGACAGCAGCGATCCTCACCACCTTCAATGAGGTCAACCTTCAGGCTGTCTCCAATCTCCGCGTGACCTATCGTGAAAGTTTTGAAAAGAAACACGATGTGCGCCTTGGTTTCATGTCTTTTTTTGTCAAAGCTGCCGTTGAAGCCCTGAAGCAGTTCCCCATCATCAACGCCACCATGGATGGTGATGACATTCTCTATCACGGCTATTTTGACATTGGCATTGCCGTATCCTCGCCGCGAGGCCTGGTGGTGCCGATTCTACGTAACGCGGATCAGCTCAGCTTTGCCGCCATCGAACAACGCATCAGAGCGTATGGAGAAAAAGCCAAGCAAGGCACCCTAAGCTACGACGACCTCACTGGAGGCACCTTCTCCATCACCAATGGCGGGGTATTCGGCTCGATGCTCTCCACCCCGATTCTCAACCCACCCCAAAGCGCCATACTCGGTATGCATTCAATTCAGCAGAGAGCGGTGGTTGAGAAAGGTGAGATTGTGATCCGGCCAATGATGTATCTTGCGCTCTCCTATGATCACCGGATCATTGACGGACGGGATGCGGTACAATTCCTGGTGACCATAAAACAGCTGCTCGAAGATCCGAGCCGCTTACTCTTGGAGATTTGAATCAGATACTAACGGTAAGAGCAAGGAGTCGAGCTGCTTACCAATCCCGGTATCTGTCGGGATAAGGCTATGAGGCTCCCGCAGGGATTGTTCAGGATCATTAAACCTGACGGCAAGATACCGACTGATGGCCTGGTTAGTAACTACACTATTTCTTATCTCTATCAGGTAAGTATGACAGGATAGACAATGACACAGATTCGCCAGGATGATTTCATCCAAAGCATTGCAGACGCCATTCAGTTCATCTCTTACTATCACCCAGTGGATTTTCTAAAGGCGATGGGCGAAGCCTGGGAAAAAGAGCAAAGCCCGGCCGCCAAGGATGCCATGGCGCAGATCCTGGTCAACTCACGGATGTGTGCCGAAGGCCGTCGCCCAATCTGTCAGGATACCGGGATGGTGGTAGTGTTTCTGAAGATCGGCATGGAGGTCAGTTGGGAGAGCGCATTGAGTGTCAATGAGATGGTCAATGAGGGGGTTCGCCGCGGCTACGCCCACCCTGACAATGTACTCAGGTTTTCCATGGTCAATGATCCTCTCGGGGCACGCAAGAACACGGGGGACAACACCCCGGCCATCGTCCACACCGAGTTAGTGCGGGGCGACAAGGTCGAGATTAAGATCGCAGCTAAAGGAGGAGGCTCAGAAAACAAGTCTCGCTTCAAGGTACTGAACCCATCTGGTTCATTGGTGGATTGGGTGCTTGAGGAAGTTCCGAAAATGGGCGCCGGATGGTGTCCCCCTGGTATGCTGGGTATCGGTGTCGGTGGCAGCGCGGAAAAGGCCATGTTACTGGCCAAAGAGTCACTGATGGAGCCCATCGATATCCATGAACTGATCACCACAGGACCAAAGAATCGTAAGGATGAACTCCGTCTTGAGCTGTTCGAGAAGGTCAATGCCCTGGGTATCGGCGCACAAGGGCTTGGCGGACTGACCACAGTACTGGATGTGAAGATCAGTGATTTTCCAACCCATGCCGCCTCACTGCCTGTGGCGATGATTCCCAACTGCGCGGCAACCCGCCATGTGGAGTTCACCCTGGATGGCAGCGACCCGGCCCAACTCACCCCACCCCAGGCCAAAGACTGGCCCGAGGTCACCTGGGAGGCCTCACCCAAGGCACGACGGGTCAATCTGGATGAGGTCAGCCGTGAGGAGATCGCCAGCTGGAAACCAGGTGAACTGATTCTACTGAACGGCAAGCTGCTGACGGGACGGGATGCGGCCCATAAACGGATTGCCGACCTGTTCGAAAAGGGTGAAGCCCTGCCGAGCAATGTGGATTTTACCAACCGCTTTATCTACTACGTGGGACCGGTGGATCCGGTGCGCGATGATGTGGTCGGACCGGCCGGCCCAACCACCGCAACCCGCATGGACAAATTCACTGAAACCATGCTTGGCCAAGCCGGTTTACTTGGCATGGTCGGTAAAGCTGAGCGTGGCCCCGCTGCGCTGGAGGCGATACAAAAACATAAAGCGGTTTATCTGATGGCCGTTGGCGGCGCTGCCTATCTGGTCTCCAAGGCGATCCGTAGCTCAAAAGTCCTTGCTTTTGAGGATCTGGGTATGGAGGCAATACGGGAGTTCGAGGTTGTGGACTTCCCAGTCACCGTGGCAGTCGACAGCCGGGGAGATTCTGTCCACCAGACAGGTCCAGCCGAGTGGCGAGACAGAATTGGCAAAATACCTGTCGTGAGGGAGTAGTCCACCATGAATTCATATCGAGCCTTCCGTATCAACTTCAAAAGCTCAGAGCACACCGCCGGTATCGAAGAGCTGTCACTGGCACCGCCGGAAAAAGGCGAAGTCCTGATCAGAGTCCGATACTCCAGCATCAACTACAAAGACGCACTGGCCGGCACAGGTAGGGGCAAGATCCTCAGACACTTCCCCCTCACAGGCGGGATTGATGCGGCCGGGGAAATCGCCGAAACTCATGATCGGCGTTTTAAAGCGGGTGATCCGGTGATTGTTACCGGTTATGAAATGTCAGCAACCGCTGATGGTGGCTATGCTGAATACCTCAAGGTGCCTGCTGATTGGGTGATCCCATTGCCGGATGGCCTCACCCTGGATCAATCGATGGCGCTCGGTACCGCAGGTTTTACGGCAGCACTCGCCTTACATCGAATGGAGATCAATGGCCAGCAACCCGATATGGGTCCGATTCTTATCACCGGGGCAACCGGTGGTGTTGGCTGCATTGCGGTGAACATCTTTGATGGAGAGGGTTTTGAAGTTCATGCAGTGACTGGCAAACAGGAGCAACAGAGCTATCTCGAACATCTAGGTGCCCAGGAGGTGCTCGGTCGGGATAAAATCCCGCCAGCCCATCATGCCCTTGAGCGGGCCCTTTGGGGTGGCGCAGTAGATAATGTCGGTGGCGCCATGCTCTCCAGTATCGCCTGTAAGATCAAACCCTGGGGTAATATCGCCTCGATCGGACTGGCTGGCGGCCATGAGCTGAACACCACAGTGATGCCGTTCATCCTCAGAGGTGTAAGCTTGCTGGGTATCGATTCTGCAAGCTGCCCCCATTCGATTCGTACAGAGATCTGGCAACGCCTGGCAACCGACCTGAAACCCAGACACCTGAATGATATCGTGCAGCAGAAAATCAATCTGGATCAGCTTCCTGATAGGTTTGAACAGATGCTCTCAGGTAAGATTGTCGGCCGCACGCTGGTTGAGATTTAAGGCTTGTTTTTATTACCAAGATCCATGGAGATGCGAATCGATTCTCCTATCCATATGCGAGTGTAGTGTCCTATATCAATCATACATTTAGACGAGGCCTATCATGAAATTGAGCTTAAATCCCTTGCCTCGCCCTGCGGTGTAGCGTGATTCACCCAGTAGGTGACCATAACCATCGAAGCGATTTTCATAATAATCAAACACCTGCTATTAGAATGGAGCGGTCAACTGATTTTTTTAGATTGAAACTTACCCTGGTTACGAATGTCCTACCAGTGCTACAGAGAGATGCAATCATCGATATTGGCTCTTTTCCCTGTAGGCAGATATTACGTTGGTTACATTCCCTGACCTGTTCCGCAGGTATTGGCATTCGGCTGTCTCAAGATTCAAATGATACTTTGCTTATCTGAGACAACGCCACCAAGGAACAGAGCTTATGGAAATGTATTGAAAAAAATAGTGTTTGGAGGCTTTATGAATCGGAATCTTGTTGTCATGGCTTTGGCAAGCTCGCTTTTTTGCTCAACCACAAACGCCGCTTCGTCGATCAGTCGAGATGATGTGATCGCGGCGGAAAAGCGTTGGGGCGATGCCATTATTGCAATTGGAAAAGCATATGCAGATGGAAAAGACTATAAAAACCTGGCCAATGATTATGTAGACAAGCTCTACGCTTATGATGAGGGTAGCGTACTATTCAAACCCACCAAGGCAGCAGAAAAACCTTTTCGAACAACCGAAGAGGAGGCTGTCTCCTATTTTGTGACGGGTGAAGTAGCCGAAGATCATGGTTTTGCACTACAGCCATGGAGTAAGGTTCGATTTGAGAATAGCGGCATTATCACTGATGAGGATTCAGCCACTGCAATGGGCCATTATTACTTCACCGATGCAAAAACGAATCAAGAAGTGGAAGCTGAGTACACCCTGGAGTTCATGAAAGATCAGCAGGGGCAAATGTTGATCACTGTCCACCACTCATCTTTCCCTTACCAGCCCAAGCATTGATCTGTGTAAAGTCTTAGCCCAATAGGGTGCGGCAAGCCGCACCCTATTGGGCTGGCTAATGCTACGCTAAAATTGATATCCCTTCGGCACCACAACAATCCCTTTGTCTGAGACGGAAAAGCGTTCAGCATCCGCAACCTTGTCAAAACCAATCCGTTCACGCGGAGGAATCACCACTCCCTTGTCAATGATACAGTTATCCAATTCTGCACCATCACCCACCTCTACCCCTTCAAACAGTATGGAGTTGTGTATCACCGCTTCATCTCCGATACGCACATTGGGAAAGAGGATCGAGCGCTGCACACTGCCACCGACAATCAACACCCCATTTGCAACGATCGAATTGATGAAGATCCCTTCACTGCCGGATACTCCGGGTACAGTACGCGCCGGGGGATATTGTAAATGGTGGGTTCTGATCGGCCACTCAGGTTGATAGAGATCCAGGGCAGGTTGCGGATCGAGCAACTGCATGTTTGATTCGTAGTAGCTGTCGAGGGTACCCACATCCCGCCAATAGCGATCTCGGCTGACACGCCCAGCCTTACCACCAAAGCGGTAGGTGTATACCGCATCTTCGACAACCAATTTCGGTAGAATATCAAAATCAAAATCGTGACCTGAGCCCGCTCGCTGATGATCCTCTTCAAGGATTGTAATCAGCTGGTCCAGAGAGAACACATAGATCCCCATTGAGACTAATGCATTCTCATCACCCGGCGTACAGGGTTGCGGGTTTTCTGACTTCTCTTCAAATGAGGTAACCCGACCCTGTTCATCAGCACCCATCACGCCGAACTGGCTCGCTTCGCTGACCGGCACTTCCATGCTCGCCAGGGTCACCCCGGAGCTATGTTCTTCATGAAACGCCAGCAAAGGTGCATAGTCCATGCGGTAGATATGATCTCCTCTCATCTGTGGCGGCACGGCAGTAATGTACTCGCTCAGCTCCGGATTGAACAGAGACCAACCATCCCTGAGATGCTTCTGTAGCGAATGGGATTTATATTGAGTCAAAACCAGAACCCGCCTCAGACCGGAATGGAGACAATTCGCCAAGGTAAAATCGATGATCCGATATTGACCGCCAAAAGGAACAGCCGGTTTGGCTCTCTCCAGAGTTAGGGGCTTAAGACGGGAACCATTGCCACCTGCAAGGATAACAGTCAGTGTTTTATCAAGCATCAGATCGCTCCGTGTTGTTTTTTTGCTGGTGATGAACACTAAAGCAAAAAACAGTCCCACTCCAATGTGCTCTGTTTCAATTTGCGCGAGCAGTTCCCTGGTTAAACGCACCAAGATGAATCAGAACTAGATGCTTGGCTAAAAAATCGCACTTGGATGATGCACAGTAGTAGTATCCAATTCCCAGACTGAAGCAGCGGGAAATTGGCATCAGCCACCCTCAGATCACGCAGCAAGGTCATCTGTTACAGAGATCAGCGGCTCAGTAGTAAGCTCTTTAGTGCTGCCGATATCCTGAGTCCAACCAACACTGGGGCAGCGGTTCCCCGGATGGAAACTGCATCTGTGCCTTATTGAACGACTCAGCATCCTGCATCTCTTCACCAGAGTGGAAACGACCCACGATCTGGCTGTGATTGGGGTTGATCAGATCGGTCAGGCTAAGTACTTCCACCAGTCTTTCACTGTTTTTTTGCATTAGAAACATCGACTACCTCCTCTCTCAAAGACCCGAATTAGACTTTATATCTCTAAGTATGGTGTAGTCGAATCGATTTTCAATACAACAAACCCTCGATTTGGTTCTGGATGTTTCTGAATGATCAGTCCGCAAGTAAATGCTAAGGGGTTTGCTGTTTCGGGCAGGGTTGGCGCCATTGATACAAGCGGCGATGCCGACACAAGCAACAACCAGGTCTAAATCAGGAATATCAACAATCGAAACACTTATTTGCGTTCATTCGCGGACATCTAACTCTTAAACATCAAACAATCAAAGCTCCCGAGTGGACATAAATCTCACATCGGGCCAGCGCTCCATCGCCAGATCCAGATTGACCCGGGTGGGTGCCAGATAGACCAGCTGCTCATCCCCGTCGAGCGCCAGGTTATCGTGATTCTTCTGTTTGAATTGATCGAGCATCTTCTCATCATCGCACTCGACCCATCGGGTGGTGGCCACATTGACCGGCTCGACGATGGCTTCAACCTTGTACTCATGCTTGAGTCGCTCCACCGCCACATCGAACTGCAACACACCCACCGCGCCGAGAATTAGATCATTGTTTTTCAGCGGCCGAAAAACCTGAGTAGCCCCCTCTTCACAGAGCTGCAACACCCCTTTCAGCAACGCCTTCTGTTTGAGTGGGTCCTTCAACACCACCCGGCGAAACAGTTCTGGTGCAAAATAGGGAATGCCCTCATATTTCAGCTCTTCACCTTCGGTGAAGGTGTCGCCGATCTGAATCGTGCCATGGTTGTGCAGGCCGATGATATCCCCCGGCCAGGCCTCCTCCACATGGCGACGCTCATCGGCCTGAAAGGTGATCGCATTGCTGATCTGTACCGATTTACCAAGCCGCACGTGGCGCATCTTCATCCCCTTGCGGTAGCTGCCGGAACAGACCCGAAGAAAGGCAACACGATCCCGGTGTTGAGGATCCATATTGGCCTGGATCTTAAAGACAAAACCGCTGAATTTTTTCTCCGCAGGTTCCACCTGGCGCTGTTGGGTATGGCGCGGCAACGGGCCTGGGGCATATTCGACAAAGGCCTCAAGCAGCTCTTTGACACCAAAGTTGTTGATCGCAGAGCCGAAAAATACTGGCGTCAGCTCACCTTTGGCATAGGCTTCAAGGTCAAGCTCATGACTCGCACCCCGAACCAGTTCGATCTCTTCACGTAACTCCTCTGCCTGTCCACCAATCAATTCATCCAGCTTGGGATTGTCGATCCCCTCGATCACCTCACCGACCTGAATCTTGCCACCATGGGTAGCACTGAACAGGTGGGTAGTATCGGTGCGCAGGTCATAGACCCCTTTGAGTCGCTTACCCATACCGATTGGCCAGGAGACAGGGGCGCATTTAATCTTCAGCACCTCTTCAATCTCATCGAGGATTTCCAAGGGATCCCGGCCTTCCCGATCGAGCTTGTTGACGAAGGTCAGAATCGGCGTGTCCCGCAGACGACAAACCTCCATCAGCTTGATGGTGCGAGCCTCTACACCCTTCGCCACATCGATCACCATCAGCGCGGAATCCACTGCCGTCAAGGTGCGATAGGTATCCTCGGAGAAATCCTCGTGGCCAGGGGTATCGAGCAGATTGACGATCTCATCGCCAAACGGAAACTGCATCACTGAGGAGGTAACCGAGATACCACGCTCTTTTTCCATCTCCATCCAGTCAGAGGTAGCATGGCGAGCTGCCTTACGGCCTTTCACCGTACCGGCCATCTGAATGGCGCCGCCGAACAGCAGTAGTTTTTCAGTTAAGGTAGTCTTGCCGGCATCCGGGTGTGAGATGATCGCAAAGGTTCGCCTCTTGCTGATTTCATTGATTAAATTGCTCTCTGACAAAACCTTTTCTCCGAATACTCGCGCATCTCAGTTAAATGCACGCCTAACCAGGCACTAAGCTTAAACCTAGATTCCGCAGTCGAACATGAATTTGTGGGAAATCTCAGCGGTCAACTGCGGAATCTAGGTTAAAAAAGCCGGGCATTTTAACTCTGATTGGATTCAATGTCAGGTGAAAAAAAGTTGACCCACTTCCGGCCATCATTGAGAATTCATATAGCTTTAGTGCCAAACATTTAAAAAAATTAATTTGGGGTGAAACCGTGAGACCTTCCACGAGCTTGTTATTGTTGCTTTTTGTTCCCACAGCGGCGTTTGCCAGTGGAGGTGGTGGCGATCATCTGGATTTAACAGGCCACTGGGTTGGATTTACCGCTCTCGGGATCTTTACGGTCGCCTATGTCTTGGTAATGGCGGAAGAGTTCACCCATCTGCGTAAATCCAAGCCAGTGATTCTGGCAGCGGGGCTGATCTGGGGCTTGATTGCCTGGTACTACCAGACCCACGACATCCCCCATGCGGCTGAGGAGATGGTGCGCCACAACCTACTGGAATATGCAGAGCTGATGCTGTTCCTGCTGGTCGCAATGACCTATATCAACGCCATGGATGAGCGAAATGTGTTCGAGAAACTACGCTCCTGGCTGGTCAGTAAGGGCTTCGGTTTCCGTCAGCTGTTCTGGATCACCGGAGCGCTGGCTTTCTTCATCTCTCCGGTCGCCGACAATCTGACCACCGCCCTACTGATGTGTGCGGTTGTTTTGGCCGTAGGCGGCAGCAACACCAAGTTCATTCTGCTCTCTTGTATCAATATTGTGGTTGCGGCCAACGCGGGCGGCGCTTTCAGCCCATTCGGCGATATCACCACCCTGATGGTCTGGCAGAAGAGTGTGGTCACCGCCCAGGGAGCGATCGATTTCTGGGCCTTCTTTGCCCTGTTTATACCCTCGCTGGTCAATTGGTTGGTACCGGCCTCAATCATGCATTTTGCGGTTCCCGACGAACAGCCCACCGGTGATGGTGAGAGTGTGGAGATGAAGCGGGGCGCCAAGCGGATTATTGTCTTCTTCCTTGCCACCATTGTCACAGCGGTGAGTTTTCACAACTTTCTAGGCATGCCTCCGGTTATCGGCATGCTCACTGGCCTGGCCTATCTTCAATTCTTCGGTTACTACCTGAAGAAGACCTACCACCGGGATCATCCTCAGCTCAGCAAAGAAGATTCCACCGAGATCGAACACGATGGTCAGATGGGTGATATAGTCTCATTCGATGTATTCAGTAAAGTTGCCCGCGCCGAGTGGGATACCCTGCTATTTTTCTATGGCGTGGTACTCTGCGTTGGCGGCCTGGGTTTTATCGGCTACCTGGCGATGGCCTCCGAAGTGATGTATACCCAGTGGGGCGCCGCCCTGCAGTTAAGCGCAGAGATGAATGCGACGCCCGCCAACATCATGGTTGGCATACTTTCGGCAATCGTTGACAACATTCCAGTGATGTTTGCGGTATTGACCATGATGCCCGATATGTCCAAGGGGCAGTGGCTATTGGTAACCCTGACCGCCGGTGTCGGAGGCTCTATGCTTTCGATCGGTTCTGCGGCCGGTGTGGCGCTGATGGGCCAGGCCAGAGGGAAATATACCTTCTTCGGCCACCTGAAGTGGACACCTGTGATCGCGCTGGGCTATGTGGCGAGTATTTTTGTCCACATCTGGTTAAACGCCGGTTCATTCTAAAAGCACAGAGAGGACAGACCGCGCCACTTGCAATCATGAACCCCCTTAAGTGTCTAGCGCTAATCCTCCTCTGTACAGTTCCGGATACACTGCTGGCCGAACATATGTCGGCCAGCGGTTACAGCATGCGCACCCACTGAGTTGGACTGGCCAGTCTCGCTGTGTTCTTTCTCGCCCTGGTGGCGGTGAGTCTTGAAGAGTTCATCGAACTCAGAAAGTCCAAACCAATGCTGTTTGCCGCCGGTATTATCTGGGGCCTGATCGGCTGGTACTCACACCAATTTGTCGGTGGCCATCACGCCGAGCAGGCGCTCAGACACAGCCTGCTGCAGTATGCTGAATTGATGCTCTTCATTCTGGTGGTGATGACCTACATCAACGCGATGGAGGAACGCCGGGTGTTTCTCTCCTTTCGCACCTGGGTGGCGCATAAGCAATACAGCTACCGTCGTATATTCTGGACTACCGGTCTGACCGCCTTCTTTCTCTCACCGTTTTTGGATAATCTCTCGACTGCCCTGTTGCTGGGAGCGGTGGTTTTGAACCTGGAGCGTGACCACCATCGCTTTGTCGCTCTGGCCTGTGTCAACGTGGTAGTGGCCAGCAATGCCGGGGGCGCCTACAGCCCATTCGGTGATATCACCACCTTAATGGTCTGGCAGCAGGATATCGACAGTACGACGGGACGAGTCGACTTCTTCTCCTTCTTTAATTTGTTTGTTCCGTCGTTGATCAGCTATCTGATTCCTGCCGGAATGATGCACTTCGCCATCCCCTCGGGGAAGCTGAGTCTCACCCAGGAGCCGGTCAAGATGAGTCGGGGGGCGACCCCCATCATGTTTCTGTTTCTGCTCACCATCGTTACAGCAGTGCTGTTTCAGAGTCAACTTGGACTACCGGCAACCATTGGTATGATGACCGGCCTCTCCTATCTGCAGTTCTTCGGTTACTACTTGAAAAAAACTCATGGACCCAATGATGAGCGGCTAGCCACCTCAGAGTCACCCAATTTTTCCGTGGTGGTGGAGAGCCGCCAGCCTTTTGACGTGTTTCTGCGAGTAGCCCGCTCAGAGTGGGATACCCTGCTGTTTCTCTGCGGAGTGATCCTCTGCGTTAGCGGTCTCGGCTATCTGGGTTACCTCACCCTGGCCTCGGAGATACTCTATGTTCAATGGGGGGCGACTGCCGCCAATGTCATGATCGGTATGTCCTCAGCCGTACTGGAGAATATCCCCACCATGTCGGTGGTACTGAATATGACACCGCAGATGTCCGTTGGCCAGTGGCTGCTCATCACCCTCACCACAGGCATTGGCGGTAGTCTGCTCTCAATAGGTTCGGCTGCCGGCGTTGCCTTGATGGGACAGGCGAAGGGCAAATACACCTTTTTCACCCATCTGCGCTGGACACCCGCCATCATGCTGGGCTTTTTTGTCAGCATCCAGCTCCACCTGTGGCTCAACAGTGCCCTTTTCTGAATCTATTTCAGTCCACTCAACCCAAACTAAAACGCAATTGGACGGATGTTTGTCTCAGCATGATTTTTTTAGGTTGAAGTTGAATTAACTGGCATATCACACCAGTCAAAAAACTTCAGTCTGTTTGAGGCCCTAATGGTTCGGCTGCGTTTTCTCGGTGCCCAGCAGGAACCATAAGTATCCACAAATGCCGGCGATCAACGAAGCAAACAATACCCCGGTTTTTGCCATCAATAGATTGTCCGCCTGCCCAGCGAACGCCAGCTCTGAGATGAAGATCGACATGGTGAAGCCAATACCACTGACAAAACCTATCCCGATCAGGTGCTTGAAGGTCATCCCGGCCGGCAACTGACCGAAGCCTAATTTGACCGCCAACCAGGTCAATCCGGCAACCCCAGTCAGTTTGCCAAACACCAAACCAAACATAACCCCGAGCGCCACTGGATTGGTGAGTGTCTGCCCCAGTGAGCCCAACTCAACCGGAATACCCGCATTGGCCAGGGCAAACAGAGGAATCACCAAAAAGGCCACGGGTAGATGCAAGGCGTGCTCCAGGCGTTGAAGTGGCGACTCCACTGAGTGGACGCCATTTTCAATCGTCTGCAGCAGACCTCTGGTTTCGCTATCATGAATGATGCAGTCGTTCGCACCCTGCTTGCTGCTCTGCGCATTGCGTAATGAGTCAACCAGCTCGCCCATATGCTGAGTAAACAGCTTGTGATCAAACTTGGGTTTGACCGGGATGGTGAGTGCAGTCAGTACCCCGGCGAGGGTCGCATGAACCCCAGACTGCAACATCGCAAACCACATCACTATACCAACCATGAAATAGGGTAAGGGCTTGCGTATGCCAAAGCGGTTGAACAACACCATCACGGTCAACGACAGCATGGCCATAGCCAACCAGCTGACATAGATCTGATCGGTATAAAAGAGCGCGATCACAGCCACCGCGCCCAGGTCATCCACAATGGCAAGACCAACCAGAAAGGCCATCACGCTCTTGGGTACACGAGAACCGAGCAGCACCAGGACGCCCACCGCAAAGGCAATGTCTGTGGCCATCGGAATCCCCCAGCCAGAGGCGCCCGAGCCGTCAGCATTGATCAGGTAGTAAAACAGCGCTGGGAATGCCATACCGCCGATTGCCGCAATAATAGGCATCAAAGCCGCCTTGAAGTTGGACAACTCACCGACGATGACTTCACGCTTGATCTCCAATCCCACCACCATGAAGAACAGCGCCATTACACCATCGTTGATCCAGTGGTGGAGGGTATGTCTGAGCTCCCAGCCACCCAGGCTAATAGCAAGCTCCGTGTGCAGCAGATGGGCATAGTGTTGCGCCAGAAAACTGTTGGCCAGGAGCAGGGCAATCAGGGTGCAGGCCATCAGTATCAAGCCAGAACCAGTCTCCTTGTGGATGAACTCTTCGAAGGGTGTAACGATACGGTCGAAGGCCTTTTCCCAGGGCTGATAGTTGGCGTGGTGTTTTTTCGTGGTTTTTTCTTCTGGCTAACGGGTGATCCGCCGCCCATACCCTATTCAATGCTGTATGACAGGTCAACTTGATACCGCGCAAGGTACGTAGGCTTGACCATTCGTCCCTTAGCTACTCAGGAGACTCATCAGAGTAGCCGCCATCTGCGTCTGTTGTCAGTGTCTGAAAAACTCAACGGGCGGTGAGCTGCGCTTGGAATCATTCAAGGAATAAAACGTCTAAATCGCGAATAAATGATTAAAATGGTCAGTCAATGGCATATCATCGATGAATATTTTCATATAATAGTATTGGGTTAGTAGATTTAGAAGGTGTTATGGACCTCTCAATCGGGACACTATCGATGCTCGGCAGCCAGCCCCAAATGAAGGCAAGGGTGTCGAACCATGGCCAGGAGTCACCTCATAGGATGGGCTCTGGAGAGTCTGCTGCCCCTGAAGAAACGAAACAGAGTGAAAGCCAAAGGCCGGTGCGGTCGTCGAGCCAAACCAGTGAACTCACCTCAGAGGAGCAGGCCCAGGTAAAAGAGCTGCAGCAGCGGGATCGCCAAGTCAGAGCCCATGAAGCGGCACACCGGGCCGCGGCCGCGGGTATGGCTTCCGGTGGCAGCTACACTTATCAGACCGGGCCGGATGGCAGACGCTACGCGGTTGGTGGCGAGGTCTCAATCAGCGCCTCCTACTCGGGTAGTCCGCAAGAGCGACTCCGCCAGGCAGAAACACTGCATCGTGCTGCCTTAGCACCGGCAGACCCCTCGCCCCAAGACCGTATGGTAGCCGCCCAGGCTGCAGCCATGGCATCACAGGCGCGGGCTGAAATCAGTGCTGCCCGGCGTGAAGAGATGGCTCAGCAGAATCCGTCAGGCGATCCAACGGAAGTGAATAGCAACAGCCACAACAGCTACGCGATTGCCTCATTCAGTGGTGTTTCAGCCAGTGCTACACTGCAGACTACGCCCTCCACGATCGATGAGATCATCTAGTAGTGGGTTAATCCTTCCAGGCTGAGCAACAGAGCATCCTCCCGGCGCTCGTTGTGGTCAGGGTAGTAGGCCTTACGCATGCCAACTTCGACAAAGCCGATTTTTTCATAGAGCCGCAACGCGGCCTGATTACTCACCCGCACCTCCAAAAACGCCGTCTCTGCTCCATGCTGAGCGGCCAATTTGAGCAGCCTTCGCATCAGCTTCTCCCCCAACCCTTGCCGCTGCCACTCAGGTGAGACACAGATATTGAGGATGTGGGCCTCGTCAATCACCACCGACATCACCCCATAACCGATCACCCGATCATCCAAGGTGAGGACCCAGCAGGAGTACCCCACTCTGAGACAGTCGCGAAAAATCCCCTTGGTCCAGGGAAAAGGATAGATGTCAATTTCCAGTGCGAATACCTGAGGCAGATCCGACTCCCGCATCGGACGAATACCCAGCAGAGGATCGGTGACCTGAGCGCTCATAATCCTAGAACCCATCGTTGAACATGATTTTATGGAAAACCTCAGCCTGCCTGGCAAGGCGTTGTTTGCCGTTCATCGCGATACCCTTAACAAAAACCACAACACAGCAGGATGCACTAAGATTTTTCACAAATCTATGTAACGTGAGTGAATTGAGCCTATGGGGAAAGATAAAATCCATCAATAAATATTGCAAATCATTACCTTACGTCAGATTTTAGCGATCAACTGCGGAATCCAGTATAGGACACCACACTAGCATCATGCTGATTGCCCCAACACCGAGAGGACCAGTTGCAGATCTTGCCAAGCCTTGCCCTTCTGTTCAGGAGAGCGCAATAGATAGGCGGGATGATAGGTGACCACCAGCGGGATGGCAGCTTCACCAAAATTGTGCACACGCCCCCTCAGCTTGCCCACTGCGATATCGGTCTTGAGCAGGTTTTGGGCCGAAATTCTACCCACCGAGAGAATCAGTTTTGGTTTGATCAGCGCCACCTGTTGCAGCAGGTAGTTCTGACAGGCCAGCGCCTCTTCAGCGCTGGGGTCCCGGTTGTTGGGAGGCCGACATTTGACGATATTGGCGATGAATACCGCTTCCCGCTTGAATCCCATGGCCAACAACATGGCGTTCAGCAGCTGACCGGCACGGCCGACGAAGGGCTCTCCCTGACGATCCTCATCGGCACCGGGTGCTTCACCAATCACCAACAGATCGGCCTGTTCGTTACCCACACCAAACACGGTTTGGCTACAGCCTTGGCGTAAACCGCACTGCCGACACTGTTTCACCTGGGCTCTCAGCGTCTGCCAATCGGGTTGCTCTTGGGTTGCAATCAGGGTCTCTGTCGGTTCAACCAGTTCACTCTGAGCAACCGGTTGCTGCACTTGGTTGAGTTCTGTCTCACCTTCCACAATCGGAGCGGATAGCGGTTCCTGTTCAACAGGCTGGCGCAGCCGCCACTGGGTAACCCCCATCATCTTCAGGTAACTTTGACGTCTCAGTTCATCCATTGCGAGTGTCAGATTGTGGCTGCCGTCATACGTCACCGGTCTGCGGATGGGCTTTGGTGAGTGGCGTCATGATCTTATTCACAGCATTGATATAGGCCTTGGCCGAGGCAATCACAATATCGGTATCAGCGCCCTGACCATTGGCAATACGTCCTTCCATCTCCAGGCGGACGGTCACTTCACCCTGGGCATCGGTCCCACTGGTGATGTTATTTACCGAATAGAGTTGTAGCTCTGTGCCACTGCTGACGATACTTTCGATGGCTTTGAAAGTCGCATCTACCGGCCCACCACCGATCGCGGTACCAGGCTCTTCCACCCCATCCAGGCTCAGGGTGACCATCGCTCTGGGGGTCTCGCCAGTTTCCGAACAGACCTTCAGTGAGACCAGCTTGATCCGCTCATTGAAGGACTCGGTCTTGGTGTCGGTCATCAGGGCCTGCAGATCCTCATCGAAGATCTCATGCTTCTTATCAGCCAGGTCCTTGAAGCGGGAGAAGGCCGCATTGACCTCCTCCTCCGATTCAAAACTGATGCCCAGACTCTCCAGACGGGTGCGAAAAGCATTGCGCCCCGAATGTTTGCCCAACACCATACGGTTCTGGCTCCAGCCCACATCCTCGGCTTGCATGATCTCGTAGGTTTCCCGGGATTTCAGCACCCCATCCTGGTGGATGCCGGACTCATGGGCAAAGGCATTGGCGCCAACGATGGCCTTATTTGGCTGTACTGGAAACCCGGTGATATTGGAGACCAGCTTGGAACAGCTGACAATCTGGGTGGTATCCAGCCGGGTCTCGCAGGAGAAGACATCCTGGCGGGTCTTCACCGCCATCACAATCTCTTCCAGAGAGGCATTTCCAGCCCGCTCGCCAAGACCGTTGATGGTGCATTCAACCTGTCGCGCCCCGTTGCTGACCGCAGAAAGGGAGTTCGCCACGGCGAGACCCAGGTCATTGTGGCAATGCACGGAGAAGATCGCCTTATCGGCGTTGGGTATGCGCTCGCGCATTTGACGAATCATCTCACCAAACTGATGGGGCATGGCGTAACCCACTGTATCAGGCACATTCAGTGTGCGCGCCCCCGCATCGATCACCGCCTCAAAAATCCGACACAGAAAATCGATCTCAGAACGACCCGCATCCTCGGCTGAGAACTCAACATTGTCGGTATATTTTCTGGCCCGCTTAACCGCATGTACCGCCTGCTCAACCACCTGATCCGGATTCATCCGCAGTTTATGCTGCATGTGGATCGGCGAGGTGGCGATGAAGGTATGGATGCGTGAAGAGTTGGCGTGCTTGAGGGCTTCGCCGGCACGATCGATATCCTTGTCCAGGGCACGGGCCAGTCCGCAGATGGTGGAATCATTGACCACATTGGCAACCGCAGAAACCGCCTCGAAATCCCCCGGGCTGGCAATTGGGAAACCGGCCTCGATGACATCCACTCGCAGCTTCTCCAAAGCCTTGGCGATACGAACCTTCTCATCCTTGGTCATGGATGCGCCGGGGCTCTGCTCCCCATCCCGCAGTGTGGTATCGAAAATGATCAGTTGATCGGCTTGACTCATACTTCTCTCCAGCAAGAAAGGGGGATCTGTGGCCGAGCAGATCTCAGGCCCTCAGGCTTGCTCACAATATTGTTAATCTCTGGGCCTAGTGTGGTGTTTCATACCAGTGTAGTTGATTGCCACCTGTGAATGCCTGGTTCAGATTGGTTTATCCAGAACCTGGGCAAACAGTCTAACCAAGCATCACAGCCGAATCACTCTTTACCTGGTTCCGTTTCGTCCTCTTGATCAGTGCCAACACGAACCTCCCGGTGTTTACGCAATTGGGTGAGGGTTAATACCGGCCCGGAGATGGCATACGCCAGGAAGAGCAGAAACAACACGGTGGGGGGATGGGTCTGAACGATGGCCAGCACCACCATGACCACCACCAACACAATGAACGGTACCTTGCCGCTGAAGTCGATCTCTTTGAAACTGTGATAGCGGAAATTACTCACCATCAACAAACCAACCAGAGTGGTTAACACCGCGGCCACCCAATCGAGGCTTTGGCCGGAGATTTGATAATCCACACCGAGCCAGACTCCCCCAGCCATGATCGCCGCAGCCGAGGGACTGGGCAGCCCCTGAAAATACTTTTTATCGGCGATACCGATCTGGGTATTGAATCGGGCCAGACGCAAGGCACTGCTTGCGGTATAGATAAAGGCGGCCAGCCAGCCAAGCTTACCCAGATCACTCAACGCCCAGATATAGACCACCAGTGCCGGCGCCAGACCGAATGAGACCATGTCCGAGAGGCTGTCATACTCGGCGCCAAAGGCGGATTGGGTTTTGGTCAGGCGCGCAACCCGGCCATCGAGACCATCCATCAACATGGCGACAAAAATTGCCACCGAGGCCACTTCAAACTTAAGATTCACGGCCGCTAAAATCGCGTAAAAACCGGCAAACAGTGCGGCCGTGGTAAACAGGTTAGGCAGTAGATAGATACCTCTACTGCGTCTTTTAGGCTTAGCCTCTTCAGTCTCCATCACATCCTTCGCCTTGTGGTTTTGTTGCCAATTCAGGATTCTCCTACCGCACCCATGATCAGTCAGACCAATAAGTATATTACTTTCAGCCCCAATCTGTCTGCCTTTGTATAATCAATGCTTTAGCTCCTTCAGGCCGGCTTGCTGCGGGGACAGAAATCACTTCACAAGGCCCCGGATGCTTTGACATCGAGATAGGCGTTCACCAGATTGACCGGCAGTTGTTGTGGTCGACTGTCGAGCACTAGGCTCCCCCGGTATTTCAGTCGCTCGTGACTCTCTCTGCGCGCCCCCAGGTAGTCAACCACCGCCTGAAAACGCAACGCTCCCTGGCGATCTGTAACCGGCTGTTGAAGCACCTGGTCCAGACTTGCCTCGTGTAGATCGGCCAACACCACCAAGTGGCGCCTGGCCAGAATCGACACCGCCTTCTGCAGCTCGCTCTGCTCTTCTGTGCGACTGTTGGTGAGTATCACCACCAGCGCTCGCCTGTTTTGCAGTGACATCAGCTGCTGGGCCGCTGAGAGGTAATCTGCCGCTTCCAAGGTAGGCTCTATATCATAACTGCGATCGAGGATCCGCCGTACCAGATCGCCGCCTTTGATCGGCGGCTGCCAGCGCTCGATACCGCCGAAACTGAGGAAGCCGACCCCATCACCCTGACGATCAGCCACATAACTCAGTAGCAACATGGCATTCAACACATGATCCAGATGAGCGCCCTGCTGATCCCGGTGACGCATATGACGCCCACAATCGAGCAGAAACACCAGTTGCTGATCCCGCTCATCCTGATACTCTTTGGAGATCAGCTTGCGATGGCGGGAACTGGCCTTCCAGTCGATCTGACGCAGCGCATCCCCCAGTCGATACTCTCTGAGCTGATGGAAATCGCTCCCCTCCCCCCGTCGCTGACGGCGTCTGACCCCCATCTGGCTGAGATGGTTATCGGTCGCCAGCAGTGCGAAATGGGCGATCTCACGAAAATTGGGGTAGACCCTAAGCTGGGTCTGGTGATCAAGAAAACGCTTCCATAACCAAAATCCCAAGGCGGAATGGATCAGCAGATCAACCCCGACAAACTG
>JARRQD010000048.1:0-28973 GCA_037382205.1 Candidatus Thiodiazotropha sp. | reverse complement strand
GCGTTGCAACGCCGCCATGCGCTGCCACAAGCGTGCCATTCACGTTGTAGCGTGATTCACCCAGCGGGTGACATAACCATCGAAGCTATTTTCTTTAAAATCAGTAATCTGCTAGTAGAATGGAGCGGTCAACTGATTTTTTTAGGTTCAATAGGAAGTGGGATCTCACAGCTTCAAAACGGTATCTGGCTTTCCAGGCTCTGTTTTTCAGCTGATTTGACCCGCGCCAGCACCAATGGCCATCCAAGCACATCAGATAATTAGATCTGGTAACTGAACTCCCCCATAATCGCATTCTCTTCCAACTCGCAGAAGGAATCGGTGCTGAGATGTAACAACTTACTGTGATCGCCACTTTCGAAATAGAGATCAGGTTGCTGTAACAGGGAGACATCAACCAATGTCTCGATACCGTAGGGATCCCCTACTGGAGGCACAGCACCTGTCTCACAATCGGCAAAGGCCTGTTGCAACTCCTCTTCTGAGATCAGAAAGAGGTTGCGCCCGGTGAGTTGGGTCAAATCATCAAAATCGATGTGATGGGTTGCCGGAATAACCGCTAACATGTAGCTTTCGTCATCCCCCAACAAGACAGATTTGGCCATCCTGTCTTCAGGGATGTGTGCCGCTTCAGCACTGTGTAGTGTGGAACTGGTACGCCGGTGATCAATGACCTCATAATCCATGGCGTAATTTTGTAAATACTGCTGGAGTGTAATTGCTATTGCCATAACACCACCTCTTCTCTCTCATCCTGATATTACGATTATAGTTCGAGTTTTTTTATTTTCTTGTGAGATGGAGTAAACAACTGGGGTTTAAACACCATTAATGAGATCTTTCAGCCAACGATTATGGATTGTTTTTGTTAATCTATGATTGCAAATATTCACCCAATATCGACTCAATGGATTGAATGATCTTTTCGCAGTTCTGGGGGTTGACTGCATCGGCGTGAGGTGTGGCAAAGCCCCCTGAATCATTATCGAAATATTGACCATTGGCCGATTCAAACGCATCTGACAACGCGGCCTGTATAAGAATCTCCGCACCGATATTGATATCCTTTCCAGCTACGCCAAAGGCCTGCCTGACCATCTTGCTACCAAGCATCGAACCCGGGTTGAGCGAGATGACTTTTGGCCCCTTGTTCTTTAGATGCTCGGCCAGACTGTGCGACCAGGCGGTGATCGCCAGTTTACTTTGCGCATAGGCTTCAAAGTCGTTGGTGATACGTTGCTGGCCGGTAAGGGCCTGCAGATTTACCGGAGACTGCGCTGCAGAGGAGAGATTAATGATCCGCCCTGAGACCCCCATCAGTGGCAACAGCTTTTTGCTCAACAGATAGGGGGCAATCGTATTGACGACAAATCGCACATCAAGACCCTGTGGGGTTATTGTTTCGGCGGCTTTAAAAATACCCGCATTATTGATCAATACATCGATATGGTCATGCTGCTCTATCACCTTATCAATCAGTCTCTGTACATCGTCCAGTAGGGATAGATCGGCAAGATAAGATTGCACGCGGCCAAGCTCAGTCTGGCTTGATAGACTCTTTTCAAGTGCCGTTAGCTTTGCGGAATTGCGCCCATGCAGCAGTAGGTGGTGCCCCATGGCATGCAGTTTTTTTGTCGCAGCCAAGCCGATACCATCGGTGGCGCCGGTAAGCAGTATGGTTCTTTGCATGTTTCACCTCCTTTCCATTGTTGCTGAAATTCGGGCAAGATTTGTGCGGATAGACCTCTCAGTGTAGTCTCAATATAGCATTGAATAAATCACAGATTGCGCATCATACGATTGATACCAATCCGCTGCAGAGATTTGCCCTAACCAAAGGTTTTCATGGGATCGCTTCACCTCAGGTGTTTTGAAATAACAACTAACTGGGCAGATGCTGGCGTGTTGTTGAAAAAGGTGTGTTAAGAGGTTCTCTAAAAAAAGTGTCATCTGATCTTATGACAGTAGGTTGATTTACAATTTCTCGCTCCACTTGAGATTGTTTGAATGGTGGAAATCAACATAGCGATACAAGCCATGTTGAGGTAGCATGCACTCCTTGATTGACTACTCACACATTGATAGAAAACAGCAATGGGCAAACGAAAAAAGAAATCTCAAACCATCGCCGACAAGGCTGATCGTCACCACCTCTATGAGCTCTCCGTGCAATGCTCCGAAGCGGAAATCGATTTTGTCGATGACACCTATAAAAAACTCAAGGGACATCGCGCCAAGCGGTTACGAGAGGATTTCTGCGGCACCGCCAATGTCTGCTGCGAATGGGTAAAAAGACGCAAGAGCAATCAGGCGGTCGGTGTTGACCTTGATGCGGAAGTTCTACAATGGGGTGAAGAAAATCAACTTTCTCAACTGAAATCCTCACAACGTAAACGTGTTACCCTGCTGGAAGAGAATGTTCTGAATGTTGAAACAGAGCCAATGCAGGTGATCTCGGCGATGAATTTCAGCTATTGGTTGTTCAAAGAACGGGGTCAGCTGAAAAGCTATTTTCAACGGGTCTATGAGCAACTCTCTGATGATGGTGTTCTTTTCATGGATGCCTATGGTGGTTATGACTCCTATAAGGAGATCGAAGAGGAGCGAGATATCGAGGATGGGGA
Organism: Candidatus Thiodiazotropha sp.; assembly: GCA_037382205.1. Classification (GTDB taxonomy): domain Bacteria; phylum Pseudomonadota; class Gammaproteobacteria; order Chromatiales; family Chromatiaceae; genus Thiodiazotropha. The sequence goes on along the minus strand of JARRQD010000048.1, from coordinate 26,349 downwards.
CACCACTTTCACCTATATCTGGGAGCAGGAGAAATACGATCCAATCAGCGGCACTTTGATCTGTCACATCCATTTCGATTTCGAGGATGGATCACGCTATGAGAAGGCTTTCAGTTATGACTGGCGCCTGTGGAGTCTGCCTGAAGTTCGTGAGCTGTTGACCGAGGTGGGCTTTGAGAAGATCACTTTCTATTGGCAGGGATTTGATGACGAGGGGGAAGCCGATGGCATCTTTCTTCCGGTTGAGGAGGGGGAAGCCGATGCCGGTTGGATCTGCTATCTGACCGCAGAGAAACGTTGAGGATTACCATTGAAGTCGGCGTGCAGGGTAGAGCCCTGCCCCAGCAAATGCCTTCTCGCTGGTTAAGCCTGAATGTACTGTTTGATAAATTGCACAATCTGCTGCGGATTATTCAGATCAAGCTGTGGAATCTCACACGATTGTTCGATTGGCCCATCGCTGGCGATAGCAATCACCGAAGGATCTTCAGGGAACAGCAGAGTTTTACCGAGTACCGGCCGATGCAGCTCAATCTTGGCAAACGACAGGTGCCTGAAACCTTCCACCAACACCAGATCAAGACTGCTGCAATCGAGTCTTGCCAAGAGTTCAGGCAGCTCTGGCTCCTTTGCTTCTTCTTCATCCACCATCAGCGCCCAATGTTTCGAGCTCGCCAGCAGCACCCGCCCGGCCCCAGCCTTGCGCAGTTCATAGCTATCCTTGCCCGGCTGATCCACATCCACTTCATGATGGGCATGCTTGATCACGCCAAGCTTGATGCCGGATGAGCGCAACAGGGGTATCAACTGCTTCAGCAAGGTTGTCTTGCCGGTACCACTGTAGGCGGCGAACCCAAGTAGAGGGGTGTTCGAACGCTCAGACACGAAGTGAGTCAGACACAATAAAAAAATTAGAATTAGTAGGGGTTATCAACTTACGCATCTTCTCGCTTTGCACCGTGAATCATAATGATTAAATCGGCTGCATCCCGACTGATGCCCAACTCCTCGATCAACTGATCAGGACCAGCCCCAGCCCGTACCATACTGATTGCGTCACTATAGGGAGGATCCCCCTGCAGATTGGACTGTTCAATATTCTCCTGACGCTCTTCCAGGTCGCGCCCCTGCCGCTCTAGACGGTTAACTCGTCGATCCACTCCGACGGCACTTGAACAGAGCGCTGCCACAGTCTGCTTGAGGGTTTGTATCTCTCTGCTCTGCTGCGCCAGTAGCTCCTTGCGACCGCGATCAATGAAGAGCAGATAACTCAAAAATACCACCAGCAACAGGGCCAGTGGCGGCAGAATGAACCAGAAGATATTAAAACTACCTGTCATAGCCTGTCCTGGCGTGTTGTGAGTACTGAGGTAGACGGTGGTGCGGTTTGACCATTAAAGATCCTCTGAATTCGTCTGCCGCAATGGATTTTGTCGAGCAAGTTATAGCGATTCATACTGGGGATTGCACGTAATAACCCATAGTTGGCAAGATTAATCCGAGAGATATTGTACAATATATCAATCAGATGCTGGCACATGACGTGTTCAGCAGTTGCTTAGGCATACTCATCGATGTGCGGCTTTCCATTGTCCTTATCCTGATCAGGTTTCTTGTGCTCCTTCACTACTGTCCCATAGAGTTTAGTTAATTTTAAAATCAGCGTCTGTAGTCGCGACACCACACTAGTACATGCTGATCTCCTGCCACTCCTCATCTGACAGCAGTTTGTTAAGATCCACCAGGATCAGTAATCGACCTTCCTGAGTGGCGACACCCTGGATGTAACGGGAACTCTCCTCGGTACCCACATTCGGTGCTGCATCGATCTCATCTTCACGCAGTTCTACGACTTCGGCGACCGCGTCCACCAGTATGCCGACCACCTGTTTTTCAGATTCAATCACCACGATACGGCTATTATCACTGACCTCGACAGAGGGCAGTCCAAAGCGTTTTCTGGTATCGATAACCGTCACCACATTGCCGCGCAGATTGACGATACCCAGCACATAATTAGGAGCTCCGGGTACAGGCGCGATCTCAGTCACTCTCAATACTTCCTGTACCTGCATGACATTGATGCCATAGACCTCATCCATCAAGATGAAAGTCACGAATTGAATCAGTGGGCCACCGCCACTTTCGTCATCATCTACACTCATGATCTACCCTCTATAGCTTGCAGACTTTTTATCAATTGGTCTTATTGCGCGCAGCAGATGACTGCATCACAACCGTCATTTGTTGGATGATCATACATCACCCAGACCCTACCCTTTTCACTATGCCGCCAGCATCTGCAGCACCCCATCCACATCTAGCAACACGCTCAACTCTTCGACGAGGATACCTGCATACCAGGGTTTGTTGTGAATACCGTTGCGCCAGCGCACGTCGTCCTTTACCACATTCCGCGTATTGCAAATGGCATCCACCGCCAAAGCACGATCCCCTTCGCCGATCAACAGCAGTTGTTTTGGTTCGGTTAGGGTATCGGCCGTTACTCTTTCCGGCATCAAAAATCGGGCACTGTCAATGATCACCACCTTCTCATCCCGATTGACAATCACACCCAGTGACCAGGCCGGCTGCCCAGGCAGCTGACAGGCTTCACCATTGTAATTGATGATCCCTTTCATGGCGTTCAACGGCATCCCCATGGTAATGCCGTTTACCTTGAACAACAGTACCTGAAATTCACTCTCTACCCAGTCCGGCAGAGCTGATTCCTGCTGCTGTTCAGTTTGGGTTTTCGGCTCAAGCTTAGGTTCTGATATCTGAGCCTCTTCCACCTTGATATCGGCCACCGGGGGTGGCTCTTTAATTGTCAGCGTTTCGTTCGGTACGGTCTCGATCTCCAGCAGTAGGGTATCGAGATAGCTTTTCAGCGCATGATCCGGCTCCTCAACCTTACTGGTAACTGGTTTTGAGCGGTTTTTTTCACTTCCCAAACTCATCCGCCTACTCCGGCCTTAGATAACGACTCATGGTCATTCATCAGCTCTTCAACCAATTTGCCATAGGCTAGGGTGCCGTGACTTTGAGGGGCAAAGAGTGCGGGGGGGATACCCGCTTTACTGGCTTCACGAAACAGGGTGTCCACAGGTATCAGGCCGTGCCAAACATGATCAGGATAGCTCTCACGCATCACTCTGAGGCTGTCTACGGAGGCGCGGGTACGTTGATCGTACATGGTCGGCACAATATGGTATGGCAGTGGTACCTGCCTCGATTTGGTGACCATATCGAGGGTATGCAGCATACGCTCCAGCCCCTTCAATGCGAGAAACTCGGTCTGCACCGGTATGATTAGATGCTCACAGGCCGCCAATGCATTGATCATCAACACACCCAGTATGGGCGGACAATCGAGGATCACATGGTCATAGTGATTCTCCAGCTTTGTCATCGCCTGTTTGATGACCAATCCCATACCCTCCAGCTTGCCAGCTTGTCGATCCAAGGTAGCCAGGGCCATTTCAGCCGGCATCAGATCAAGCCCATCAGTTCCTGTAGGGTAGATCAGTGCCAGAGGATCCACAGCATGGTTTTCCGCCACCCCTTTAAACAGGCTGTAGACACTCGCTTCAAGCCCATCTGGATCGTATCGAAAATAGCTGGTCAACGAGGCGTGAGGATCAATGTCGACGAGCAGGGTACGCAATCCCCATTGGGCGAGCAGGCCACCGAGCGACACGGTGGTGGTGGTCTTGCCGACCCCGCCTTTCTGGTTGGCTACGGTCCAGACTCTCATCGGCCGCTTCCTGGCAGGTCGATGACCCGATCCGCTTGTCTGTTCATGCCCAAAATAATCAATGTCACTCGACGATTTTTAGCTCGCCCCTCAACCGTCTCGTTATCCGCCACTGGCCGATACTCGGCATAGCCGACAGCCGACAGCCGCCCCGGTTCGATACCGGTTCGGGTCATCAGATGAACCACGCTGGCTGCGCGGGCGGCTGACAGCTCCCAATTGGATGGAAACTCTTCTGTATTGATCGGTCGGTTATCTGTATTGCCTTCCACCTGTACCTGGTTAGGTACGGTCTTCAACACCCGGCCAATTTGGCCAAGCGCCTTAACCGCCGCACGAGAGAGATGTGCGCTGGCGCTGGGGAAGAGCATCTTATCCTTCATGTTGACCACCACCCGATCCTCACTGAAAGTCACATCGACCAGCTCCTGGTCCACATAGTCGCTTAGCATGTCTTCGATGGTGGCGGCAAGAAAGCTAAGTCTCTGTGTCTCGTTACTCGGCAGATCTGGGATCACCTGTTTGCCAATTGCCTGCTCCCGACCCAGTTCGTTTTCCATACCAGGCCCTTGGCGCATCTCGCCCTGAAGTAGCGCACTCTCATCCCCCAGCCCAGGGGTGTCGCCCCGACTACGTGCGAGTTCACCAATCTGGATAGGTTCGATGCTACGCTGAGACTCCTGAAAGGCATGGGTCAGGGTCTGAGACAACACCCTGTATTTACCTTCGTTGACCGATGAAACTGAGTACATCACCACAAAAAAGGCAAACAACAGGGTCACAAAATCGGCATAGGAGACAATCCAACGCTCATGATTCACAGGCTCTTCCTGTCGTTTGCGTCTTCTAGCCATGCAGGCCTCTGAGGTGAATATCGCAGGGCATCATTGCAGAAACCCCTTCAGCTTGGTTTCGATACTGCGCGGATTGTCTCCCTCCGCAATACCGATAACTCCCTCGATGACCATCTCCCGAAACTTGGAGATATTCTCCGACTGCGTCTTAAGTTTGGCGGCGATCGGCAGAAGAAACAGATTGGCCAGGCCAACCCCATAGATGGTGGCGACAAAGGCCGTTGCGATACCACTGCCGAGTTTGCTGGGATCGGCCAGATTCTGCATCACATGAATCAATCCCATCACCGCCCCGATAATTCCAATTGTAGGTGAGTATCCGCCCATCCCTTCAAATACCTTGGCAGCCTGAATGTCATACTGCTCACTGGCATCCACTTCCATCTCCATAATCGAGCGCAATGCATCCGGCTCGCTACCGTCGACCAGCAGCTGCATCCCTTTGCGGATAAATGGATCCGGCTCTTCATCGGCGATGGTCTCCAGGCCAAGCAATCCCTCCTTTCTGGCAATATTGCTCCAGTCAACCAGCTTTTTGATGGTCTTAGGCATATCCAGTCTGGCGGGTAGAAATACCCGCCCAGAGAGTCGAAGGGCGTGCCAAAACACAGGCACCGGCGTCTGCAACAGAATCGCGCCTATGGTGCCGCCAATGACGATCACCATGGCCGGGCCATTGACCAGGGAGTCCATGTGTCCTCCCTCCAACCAATTACCACCTAAAATCGCAAGAAATGCGACGACAATACCGATAAAACTCAGAAAGTCGACTCTCATTTCACTCTCGCCATCAGCGGCCCAATCTCATCGAGATTGAGCACCTTGTCAGAAAGCCCTGCCTTCTCAACGGCCTGAGGCATTCCATAGACCACACAGCTTTTCTGATCCTGACTCCACAACGAAGAGCCCTGTTTCTTTAACTTTTTAGCCCCTTCAAGGCCATCTGAGCCCATTCCGGTCAAGATCAGCCCAAGCGCCTTACCCCGATGGCTTTCCGCGACTGAAGCGAACATCTGATCGACGCTGGGGTGGTAGATCTCACCGGGCAGTGGCTCACTGATCCGTACCTGATACCCTCCGGCGCCACGAACCACCTTCATCTGTTTTCCACCAGGGGCAATCAACACCACACCGGACTGCAACACTTCACGATCGGTTGCCTCCTTGACCTTGATGGCGCAGGATCCATCGAGCCGCTCCGCATAAGCCCGGGTAAAACTACCCGGCATATGTACCGCAGCGACCACCGGCAATGAGTAGTTTCTCGGTAAGGCACTCAATACCTGTCGCAGCGCGACCGGTCCACCGGTGGATGCACCGATTGCCACCAGCTCCGGAGTGGTTGAGAATGTGGGTGCTGTCTGCCCCACTGCGGAAACACGTGTGGAAGATGGGGTCAGATACTCTTTCATACTGGCGCGTGACAGGGAGAGCGGTGATTTCGCCAGCCCCCGAACCCGCTCCAACAACGCTTTGGAAGTCTCTTCAGCCCCGGCTACCGGATGACTCATATCTTTTGGTAGAAAATCCATCGCCCCGGCATCAAGTGCATCGAGGGTCTCTTTGGCGCCCTCTTTGGTCAACGCTGAGAACATCAGGATCCTGGTCGGGGTATCTGACATGATCCGGCGCACGGCAGTGATCCCATCGATCACCGGCATCTCCACGTCCATGGTGATCACATCGGGCTTAAGGCGTTGTGTCTGTCGAATGGCCTCGTCACCATTGGCAGCATAGCCAATGATCTCCATATCCTCGGCGGACTGCAGCGCAGCCGCGACACGTCTACGGAAAAAAGCTGAGTCATCAACAATCAGTACTCGCACTTTGGCGCCCATAGTCCCTCTTAGAATTTGACCTAAGTCATAGGGCCTGCAAGCCAAACCTTTATGGAGTTATGCAAGGCCGTCAATGACCGATTGGTTAAAATTTCTTAACATATTTTCGCATCAGACCAGGCACATCCATGATCAGCGCGATCTTACCGTCACCAGTAATGGTGGCGCCTGCCATTCCTTCCAGACCCTGTAGTAGCGCCCCTAAAGGTTTGATCACCACCTCTTCCTGACCGATCAGATGATCAACCACCAACCCGACTTGAATATTACCCACATTCACGATCACCACATGACCGTTACCTTTCTCTTCATCCGTCAGTGGATTCTTCGGTCTAAGCCAATTACGCAGATAGAACAGGGGTAGAGCACGCTCCCGCACCATGATCGTGAGCTGTCCATCCACCACATTGGTACGTTGCAGATCCAAATTGAAAATCTCAACCACGCTGGCCAATGGTAGAGCAAAGGGTTGATCATTGAGCAATACCATCAAGGTTGGCAGAATCGCCAAAGTCAGTGGCAGCTTGATGATGATGATGCTGCCCTGCCCCCACTCGGAATCGATCTCCACCGAGCCGTTCATCTGCGCGATGCGGGTTTTCACCACATCCATACCGACACCACGCCCCGACACATCGGAGATTTCGGTTTTGGTGGAAAAGCCAGGCGCAAAGATCAGATTGAAACACTCTTTATCATCCAATCTTGCGGCGGCTTCACTATCCATCATGCCCTTCTCCACCGCTTTTTGCCGCAGTACATCGGGATCCATACCCTTGCCGTCATCAGCAATCGAGAGCAGGATGTGATCCCCTTCCTGGGCAGCTGAGAGAACGACAGTGCCCCTTCTGGGCTTACCTTTATTCACCCGCTCTTCCGGCTGCTCAATACCATGATCCACAGAGTTCCGAACCAGATGGACTAGTGGATCGGCAAGCGCCTCAACAAGATTTTTGTCGAGATCCGTATCCTCACCCTCCATCTTGAGATCGATCTCTTTTTTCAGGCTTCGAGCCAGATCGCGCACCACGCGGGGAAAACGTCCAAACACTTTTTTGATCGGTTGCATGCGGGTCTTCATCACCGCCAGTTGCAGATCGGAGGTAACGACATCCAGATTGCCAACCGCATTGGAGACCGCTTCATCATTCAAGGTCGCTTTCAGGGTGGCTAGGCGGTTTCTCACCAGCACCAGTTCACCCACCATGTTCATGATATCGTCGAGTCGTTGGGTATCGACTCGCACCGAGGTTTCCGCTGGTGGTTTGCTGGCCGCTGCAGGCTTTGCAGTTTTCTCAGTAGCCGGTTTCGCTGTAGGTTTTGCAGCTGGCTCAGCTTGCGCCTTTTTAGCAGGAGACGCCGTCTTCTTAGTTGCCGCTTTCTTTTTCGCAACGGCTTTCTTGGCAACCTTCGGCTTGGTTTTTTCTGCGCCTTTCTGACTCAGTTTATTTGGATCAAACTTTCCCGCACCATGGATCTGATCGAGCAGATCCTCGAACTCATCCTCAGTAATTTCATCGCTGGCTGCGGCAGCCGGCTTTGGCGAAGTTTCTGTCGGCTTTGGTTTTGCTTCAGCAGACTTTTCCGGTAACTTACCCGGATCGAATTTGCCTTTGCCATGGATCTGATCCAGCAGATCCTCAAACTCCTCTTCAGAGATATCGTCGGATGGCGCTTTGGGCGTTTCCTTTTGCTGTTTTGGCTTGCCGGTAAACTGACCTTTACCATGCAGATCATCCAGCAGCGACTCAAATTCATCTTCAGTGATCTCATCACTGGCAGCTGCTTTGGCTTCGGGCTCCTGAATCGCATCCAGAAGCTCTTCAAATTCATTCTCACTCAGCTCATCTTTGGTTGTGGAAGCTTCTGTTTCCAGCTCAGTTTCTTCAACTGCCTCTTCAAGAACCTCTGCTTCCGCCTCCTCTTCTTCACCCTCCGGTACAGCGAATCTATTGAGTCTTTGAATCAGATTGGGATCAGCATGATCCGGCATGATGCCCTGACGAACTTCATCGAACATCACATTGACGACGTCGAGTACCTCCAGCACCGAGTCCATCAAATCGGGGCCCACACTTCGCTGCCCCTGGCGCAACACATTAAACACATCTTCTGCGCGATGACACACTTCGACCAGGGGTTCTATGGTCAGAAATCCGGCACCACCTTTGATGGTATGAAAACCACGAAATACCGCATTGAGCAGATCAAAATCATCAGGTTGTTGTTCAAGATCGACCAATTGCTCGCTGAGCAATTCGAGAATCTCTCCCGCTTCAACCAGAAAATCCTGAAGGATTTCGTCGTTGACATCGATGCTCATCTAAAACTCCCGGTAACACAACCGAATATTGCCATTCTTATAGACTGATATATCGGTCTGAATCCGAATAACTAAAATCCAAGGCTTGAGAGCAGGTCATCCACGTCATCCTGATTGGTTACTTGATCGCCTTGATCAAGACCAGGAATCGCCGGGCCAGCCAATTCTTCCTGCTCTTTTTTACCAGAATCGTCTTCAAGCTTGTTGCCGGTGATGCGAACCAACATGACCAATTTCTCTTCCACATCATGTACCAGGGTGATTACCTTACGAATAATCTGGCCGGTTAGGTCCTGAAAATCCTGCGCCATCAGCACATCCGATAGATTGCTGTGCAGTACTGCAGCATCCTCCTTTGACTTGCTCAGATACTGAGACAACTCACGACTCAGATCTGCGAAATCTTGCTTATCCAACATCCGGGAACGCAAGCGCTCCCACTGCGCTGACAGCGCACCGGACTGCTTTTCGATATCCTCGATCAGCGGCATACTCTTTTCCACAGCCGTGAGGGTACGATCCGCCGCTTGCTCTGTCATGGTGATGACATAGGTCAGACGCTCCTTAGCATCTGGTATCTCCACGTTGGTCATGTCACTGATCTTGGCATCGAGCAGAAAACCATTGATCGCATCATGCAGTTCACGGGTCAGGCGACCGACTTCAATGAATAATTGATCGTTACTTGGCGGGGGGGTTAAAGATGCAATCAGTCGTTCAGACTCTGCTTGATCGCCTGACTCCAGGCTGGCCACCAATGCTTTTGCCGTCTCTAACCGCTGCTGGTCAAGCTGATTTTGCCCCATATTGATAAACTCCAGGCGATTATGGTTCAACCCACACGTTCAAAGATCTTGTTGATCTTCTCTTCCAGGGTCGTAGCAGTAAAGGGTTTGACGACATAACCATTGACTCCGGCTTGAGCCGCTTCAATGATCTGCTCACGCTTTGATTCGGCGGTCACCATCAAAACAGGCAGCCCGGCAAGTTTTTCGTCTGCCCGGACAGCTTTCAACAGATCGATGCCGGTCATCCCAGGCATATTCCAGTCTGAGACAAGGAAATCGAAATTACCGCTCTGCAACATCGGCAGTGCAGTCAGACCGTCATCTGCCTCCTGGGTGTTATTGAAACCCAGATCACGTAGCAAATTTTTGATAATTCGCCTCATGGTGGAGAAATCATCCACAATAAGGATCTTCATGTTTTTATCCAAAGCTTACTCCCTCCTGCATATCACCGCTGGTTTCCAATCTCGGTAAACACAGGCCAACCAATATCTACTCTTCGTCACGTATCAGTGAGAGCCAGTCCGTCAATCGTGAACGGAGACGCAGTGTTGCCTGACTGTGTATCTGACAGACTCTGGATTCACTGACGCCCAGCACATGGCCGATTTCACGTAGATTCATTTCATCATCGTAATACATCGCAATGACCAATCGCTCCCGTTCCGGCAGACTCGCAATCGCTTCTGCCAGTGCCTTTTTGAACGCATCCTTCTGCAGGCCATCGAACGGACTGTCCATGGGGCCTTCCCTGGTTGCCGGAAAACCATCACTGACAGCGGTCAGTTCATCCAAGCTGAATATCCGGCAGCCGGTCGAATCCTGAAGAATCTGGTGATACTCTTCCAGACTCATATCCAGGGCTTTCGCCACTTCAACATCCCGGGCATCCCGGCCTTCGTTGTTCTCTATCTCTCGCATCGCTTCGGCCACCATACGTGCTTTACGATGCACTGAGCGCGGTGTCCAGTCGCTGCGTCTGATCTCATCCAGCATGGCGCCACGTATGCGGATACCCGCATAGGTTTCAAAGCTCGCGCCTTGGGTGGGATCGTAATTCTTACTTGCTTCGAGCAAGCCCAACATGCCGGCCTGGATCAGATCGTCAGACTGCACATTGGGCGGCAGCCGATTCATCAGATGGTAGGCAATCCTTTTAACCAATCCCGCATGCTGATCAACCAGATCATTGTAGCTCTGCTGCTTCTGCACGGCAGTGTAAGTCGCTAAGCCGTTCACCGTTTTACTCCCCATATTGGCTTGAAAATTGGATCAGGCGTTCGACAAAAAACTGCAGATCCCCACTGACTCCGGTTGGTACAGGCCAGTTATCGGCCTTTTTAGCTAAATTCTTGAACGCCTGCGCTACCCTTGAGCGGGGAAAGGCCTCTACAACCGGTTTTTGGCTCTTCACCGCTTTCTTAAGCTGCTCGTCATAAGGGATACTTCCCATATAACTGAGCATAACATCTAAGTACTGGTCGGTTACCCGACACATTTTATTATAGAGGTCATGTCCCTCTTGAATGCTCTTCACCATATTGGCAAGTATACGAAATCGGCTGATGCCATGCTCACGATTTAACAACTTGATAATCGCATAGGCATCGGTGATTGACGCCGGTTCGTCACAGACCACAACAATCTGCTCCTGAGCGGCCCTGCTGAAACTGATGACAAGATCGGAGATGCCCGCTGCTGTATCGATCAGCAGTACATCAACATCATTGGCAACCTCACTGAACGCATGGATTAATCCGGCATTTTCAGCACGTGACATCTCAGCCATATGCTGCATACCGGATGCGCCTGGCACGACTTTCATGCCTTTCGGTCCAGTGACAATGATATCTTCCAGTGATGACTCTCCCCGCATGACATGGGAGAGATTGAGTTTAGCATGTAATCCGAGAACCACATCCAAATTGGCGAGACCCATATCCGCATCTAATAGCATGACTCGTCGCCCGAGTTCTTGCAAGGCGATACCGAGATTGGCTGAGATATTGGTCTTACCTACACCACCTTTACCACCGGTGATGGCGATTACTCTGACGGGTTCTGGGTTCACCATTCTGCGCAGCCCAGTGGCCTGATCTTCGATCTGTTCAGACATTTGCATGTTCACTCGTTCCTCCGAAGGCCATCGCCAAATACTCCTCATCGGGTTGATGCTCTGACTGTTGCGTCATTTCAACAGCCTGCCGAATTAAAATCTCTGACCGGGCGACCTGAATATCCTCAGGCACCCGCTGGCCATCTGTGGTAAATGCCAATGGCAGACGGGACTCCAGTAATGCCGAGATAACGCCACCCAGTGAGGCGGCTTCATCCATCTTGGTTAGAACCGCGCCAATCGGAGAAATTGCACCAAATGAGCGAATCGCATGGCTCAGGGCGCTGCGTTGGGTGGTTGCTGAGAGGGTCAACAACGCCTTGACTGGATGGTTTCCCTGTTTGATCAGGCCAAGCCGTTCGGTCAATTTCAGATCCCGCTGTCCCATACCTGCAGTATCGATCAACACCAACCGTTTATCGGAAAAAGCGTGCAGTGCACTGCTCAACTCTTCAGCGGTAGCGGCACTGCGAACAGGCACATCGAGGATCTGACCATAATTCTGTAGTTGCTCCTGGGCGCCGATGCGGTAGCTGTCGGCGGAGATCAGGGCAAGATGGCGATTGCCATGGCGCAGACAGAACTTGGCCGCCAGTTTGGCAATGGTGGTGGTTTTTCCCACGCCAGTGGGACCCACCAGAGCCAACACACCACCAGCATTCAATAGATCGTTGCTCTCCACCAACAACTCACGCCGCAAATGACTCAGTGCCTGACGCCAGGCCTGGTCAGGCGATTCAGCATCTTCCGCCCGATAGGCCAATTCCCGGCAATGGGCTGCATCCAGATCGAGTCTCATCAACTGTCTGATCAACTCCTGGGTTTGCGGACGACGATGACCGAGATCACGCCAGGTCAACTCCGAGAGCTCATTTTCCATCATGCGCCGCAAGGCCTGCATCTCCTGGCGCATCTCACGCAATACCGGATCCTGACTCCACTCAACCCGAGGTCGCTCCAGAGATGGCTCAGAATCAGCAACAGGTTTAGGTTTTTGCCTATTAGAGGTAGGTTTAATGGCCCCCTGAACATCCGCATAGGCGGAAGTTGCAACTTTTCCGCTCACAGCAGACTGGGATTGGGAGGCGGATTGATCGGTTTCAATGGTGCTTGGCAAGGTGCTATCGAACGCGGATTCATCATAATCCACAGCGGCAACCAGCTCGACCCCCCCTTCTACACTCTTGTTGGACAGGATCACTGCATCAGCGCCACATGCTTCTCGAACCTGACGCAAAGCCTGTCTCATGTCAGAGGCAAAAAAACGTCTTATTTTCATAATCCGTAATCCCCGGCATTCACCCGGCTATCGGGTAGTGCCTGTTAAACTGCTTAGCAAAAATCAACACAGCAATTAATCCTGGGTTAGCTAAAATTGAGCCGACTGTAACCCGTCTAACGCTTCCCGCGCACGGCTCCTAATGTTCATATGCAACAACCATTCCAACCGGTACGTGGTGATTAGGAATCTTGAATATTATCGATTTTACAATAAGTTGGAAAAACTGCCTGCGCTGCGCAAGGTGAGTCAATACATCGGCATGCCGGTGTATTGACTCCAATATCAGGTCAGCGCCAAGGAACCGGCAGAGAGAAGCCCCGCCGGATTGAGGAGGTGCAGTGGGTTGCTACCTCAAAAGGGGAAAATCTTGGGTTATTAAACCATCTCCATTGAGAATTGAGGTTTATCTGGGGTGGCGAGCTCAACCGCTCAACAGTACGCCCCTCGAACCGTCACTCAAAAGATTGGTACAAGTTTGTGACCCTGAGTCTGCCAGCCGATGAGGGAGATAAACCCATCTCCGACCACCTCCATCTGTGGGAGAATCGAGTCGTTATCGACTTTGAACACACGATTCGCAATCGCGCAGACTTCCATCCGTACCCCCTTTTGATGAAGCAATTTAGCGCTATCTGCAATCGATTTGAGCTCCTCGCCAAACTCCAACTCCAACTCATCATCCGGTTTGGTTGAGAGATAGCGAACCGTCTCACCGATAAATACCAGCACCATATTCGGTTTCACACCCTGCCTGACCAATCCTTCGTGGGTACCTCGAATGATATCCAGATAGAACGCTGTCTTACGGGGATTGGTAAAGTCGATCAGAAAGACACTTTTCGTTGTATCCACGCCATTCAGTGCCGCTGAGTCGTCGATGGTCTGCTCAGCCAGAACGATGTTTGGAATCGAGTAGAGTGCGGCCAACAGCACGCCAAGCCAAGAGAGGGCGCGAATTCGGATAGAGATCAATTGAGCCACCAAGCGGTTTGAATAAGGTAGATAAAAAGATAAAATGAATGTTCATTTCAGTCAAGTAATCCTAACACTCTGCCAATGAACCCCAGTTTCAGTCAGCTAATACCTTTGAGTAACCATCTTGATACCGAGACCAGACTCTGCTCGCCCTCCCCCAGTGCTCAAGCTATCCTGCCGGTCCGCAATGCAATAGGCAGCTTTTATGACGACACTTCCTGGCCTGTTGAATACCCGACTCAGTGGCGGCACCGCGTAAGATCAGCAGATACATTTTCCAAGACAACCCGGCGATTCCACGCTCTGTTTTTTTCCTGTTTTGCTTGGATGCCTCAGTGATATGAAAACGGGACATCATAAGGATGATGCTCATTACCAGTGAGGTGCCTAGAAGTGAAGCCAATCCAACCAATACCGCATATCCAGCATAGTGGACGAGCGAATGATTAATCACTACTCCCAATCCTGATAACAGGCATGAGAGAAGAACGATGGACACTTGAATCAGTGTTACGACTTTATGAATTTTGCAGATATCAATCATCTTAATTTTTCCCATGATATAAAAAGTGCAGTCTTTTATGTTATGCAAAGCAAGCCAAAACCAATAACCACACCATCAACTCCATAACGGTTATGACAGCCGCATAGAATCTCAGCATGGCATTGAGAGATGATTGGTCGTTATTTAACTATTGCTTCATCGCTGATAGAACCTCTGATCAAATACCGATCATGTAGATTTAGCCGTTCGTCTAATCAGTTATAATCAATTATTAAGCAGAGATTTTCGATGCAAGAATGGAACACCTAAAGCAACCGATGGAATCATCTGATTACTCTGGTCTTCTCGGTAGTTTTTGTATACCGCTAAAGAAAATGTTTTATGTAATGACTCCAGCTTCTCTGGAGTTTGTCTTAAACGTTTCACGCTATCCCTCCAGGAATGCCATTCTCTAATTTTCAGGCGAGAGATTGTCAGATGCTGTTTATTCGCCAAGCTTCGCAGCTCATGAAAAGCCGAGGTTTTTGTGTTAACAGGATTAGGCTGTGAGACATGAGAATTGATTTTCGAGCGCCACCACTCCCTTAGAGAGAAGCATAGAATGAGAGGAATGGATAACCAAAGTGTTCGCTTTTTAAAACACCTCATCCCAGCTCTCAGAGTGAGCGAGAGCTAAGCAGTAACACTGTATGGTATTTTACAACGAAAGCGCTTTAAACTAGCCAGACAACACCTCGCCAGCTGCGAGTCGGTACAGAGCTCAAGGCATCTTGCGACTTCAGCTGAGGGGAACACCTGGATAGTCACCTTTTAGTTTTTGGATTCTGGCATGCGCTCGAATGACGGAGGTAGATGAATGATGGCGTTTGCAGCTTTGCTCTAATATGAACTCTGAAACTTGAGTTACTACTTGAAGCTGAGAAAAACTTCAATCGGTGAGTGCCCCCCCGTAAAGCTCTATTGAGTAGCAGTGCTTTATATGCAAATCTCCTGGAATCATACACTAGTGTAGTGTCCTATATAAAGCGTGCATTTAGAAAGCCACTCAAGCCACGAGTGCAAGGCGCAGCCCGCCGGGAATGGCTGTTCCCTTTCCAAGGGCTGCAACGCCGCAATCGTGGCTTGAGTGGCTTGCCGCAGGGCGAGGCTAGGGATTTAAGCTCAATTTCATGATAGACCTCGTCTAAATGTATGGTTTATATAGGACACTACACTAGTTTGGATGATAGCCATCGCTAGGTTTCAGGTAATGCGTGTGCATCGCCGATTTTTCACTCAGTTTTTAAGTTGGTTTGCTATCCTTTTGGTTAAATGAGTGATAAATCGTCCAGTGCTGATTTAATATTATCTCTGGCGTGCTGACTCAAAGGTAGCATGGGTAAACGTACCTCATCAGTACACAGCCCGGTAAGCGATAGCGCATACTTGATGCCCGATGGGCTTGGTTCTTCAAATAATGCCAGATGCAATGGCATCAATTTTTGATGTAACTCTAAACCCCGCTGATAATCTCCAGCATGACAGGCAGCATGCAAATCCGCGCAAAGTCTAGGCGCAATATTTGCTGTTACCGAAATGCAACCACTACCTCCCATCGCATTATACGCTAGTGCTGTCATATCTTCTCCAGATAAATAACTGAACTCCTTTCTAATGAATAGTCGCTCGCGACTGATGCGAGATAAATCCATAGTCGCATCTTTGACGCCAACAATACGCGGTAAAGCAGCCAGTTTAGTCATTGTATTCGGTTCTACATCAACGATGGTACGAGAGGGAATGTTGTAAATGATAATGGGAATATTTGTCTGATCATGGATAGTTCTAAAATGTTCGTACAACCCTGATTGTGAAGGACGATTGTAGTAACCTGCCACACAGAGTATTCCATCTGCCCCCAATGCTTCAGCCGTTTTTGCATATGCCAACGCTTCTACTGGATTATTAGAGCCTGCGCCAGCAATCACAGGAACCCGACCAGAAGCTTCCGCAATAACCATTTCGATGATTTGCTTATGTTCCTTCTCAGTAACAGTGGGTGACTCTCCCGTAGTACCGACAGGCACCAGGCCATTACTACCCTGCTCAATATGCCAGTTAACCAGATCGCGAAGAGCTTTCTCATCTACAACACCCTCTCTAAATGGGGTGACTAAAGCGACGTATGATCCAAAAAACATAGTTTTCTCCGTATTTTCTATCGGCATAAAAAAAGCCCGGTCGCATTTCTGCGACCGGGCTTTTTAGTTGAAATCGTTTTATTTAATTACACACACAAGCCTTAGCCGCAAAGGGGATAACCTTTTTGCAGTATTTTTGTTTCGATAGGCTGGGGAGTGCGAGCATTTACTGAGTAATCTTTAATTGATTTTAATCTGAGAACCGAATATAGCATGCTGTTTTGAACTTTCAAACACGAACTGGCAAATTCTAGTGGGCCGCTTGACAGCATCCCCTCTTAGCGGTTACAAATAGGTCATGAACTTCTTGAACAGAACCTGCCAAACCACCCTTGATCGCAAATGGCGACTTCGCTGGCGCTTGCCTGCTTGCCGCTACCGTTTGCAACTTTTCTAACCTGATATTCACCCGGTAGCCGCGCATCCCGCCGCGACTGCCTTCTTCAAAAACATCGCCGTAGGATCCGTGGTTGCCCAAATCGGAGCACCCTATGGACACATCATACAATAGTTCTCAGCAAGCCCTGATCGGAACCAGCCTTATCATCCTCGGCGCAATTGGTTTCTCAGCCAAATCGGTGTTGATCAAACTCGCCTATGCCGACAGCGCCCAAGTCGACGCCATCACATTGATGACCCTGCGCATGTTGCTGGCGCTCCCCTTTTTTGTTGCTGTCGCACTGTGGAGAGGGGAATCGAAAAATCCACCCAGTCAGAAAAGAGACTGGATGGGTCTGCTGCTTCTAGGGATTTTAGGATACTACCTGGCCAGTCTGCTCGACTTCAAAGGTCTGGAGTATATCTCTGCTGGACTGGAGCGCCTGGTGTTGTTCCTCTACCCGACTCTGGTGGTGTTTATGAGTGCCCTGCTCTATCGGCGACCGATAGGAAAACCGCAGCGGTGGGCCCTGTTGCTCAGTTATGCCGGAATCGTCCTGGTGTATGGCGCCAACCCACAGTTAGTAACCTCGGATATCGTTCTGGGTTCCCTGCTGGTGTTTGGCAGCGCTGTTGCTTTTGCCTTCTATCTGACCGGCAGCGGTCACCTGATTCCGCGCTTTGGCTCTAAGCGTTTTACCGCCTACTCCATGTCGGTCGCCTGTGTGGTGACTATCCTCCATTTCCTCGCCACCAGACCCATCCAACAGCTGGCGGTATCGGAGGAGGTATTTGGTCTGGCAATCGCCCTGGCTCTGATATCGACTGTTGCCCCGGCTTTTCTGGTGAATGCTGGTATCCGGCGTATCGGCGCGTCACATGCTGCGATCATTGGTACTATCGGCCCCGTATCAACCCTGGTTTTAGCCTATTTTCTGCTTGGTGAGACTCAGGGGCCGTTGCAAATTGCTGGGTCAGCAATGGTGCTTGGCGGCGTTGCCCTAGTGAGCCTTACCAAACAGAAAGAGAAGAAAAGATGAAAGAGAGATTTGAATCATTGATACCCATCGCACCACGCCCGAAGACAATTTTCACAGAAGGGAGAGGGTCCTGGCTCAGTGACAGTGAGGGCCATCGCTATCTGGACTTCATACAAGGTTGGGCGGTCAATACTCTGGGGCAATGCCATCCAGTCATCGTCGATGCGCTACATTATCAGGCAACTCGTATGCTTAACCCCAGTCCGGCCTTCTATAACCAGCCGATGGTTGACTTGGCGAAGCTGTTGGTAGCAAACAGTACCTTTGATCAGGTGTTTTTCGCCAACAGTGGAGCTGAAGCCAACGAGGGGGCGGTTAAGCTGGCACGCAAATGGGGGGCGACACATCGGGATGGCGCCTTCAAAGTCATCACCTTTGAAAACGGCTTTCACGGTCGCACCCTGAGCATGATGGAAGCGTCCGGCAAGCCGGGCTGGGATAGACTGTTTGCCCCCAAGGCAGCGGGATTCATCAAAGTCCCGTATAACAATTTGGATGCGGTTACCGACGCAATCGACAACCAGACAGTCGCGGTGATGCTGGAACCGATCCAGGGTGAAGCCGGCGTTATTCCGGCCAACCCAGTCTTTATGCGCGACCTACGAAAATTGACCAGGGAAAATCGCCTGTTACTCATTATCGACGAGATACAGACAGGCATGGGGCGTACCGGCACGCTTTTCGCTCACCAACAATATGGCGTCGAAGCGGATATCATGACCCTCGGCAAAGGTATTGGAGGCGGTGTGCCTTTGTCGGCAATGCTGGTGACTGAAGCGGTAAGCTGCTTTGAACCTGGAGATCAAGGTGGCACGTATAACGGCAATCCACTGGTTTGTTCCGCCGGCTGTGCCGTGTTGCACACATTGCTTAAACCAGGTTTTCTCGAATCAGTCCAGTCACGCAGCCAGTATCTTCATCAGGGGCTATCGTCGCTTGCCATGTATAATGGCCTGGGTGGAGTGCGTGGCCGGGGGTTACTGCTGGCATTGGACACACTACAAAGAGATGCTAAGGCAATCACCCAGCTGGCTTTCGAGAATGGCCTGTTGATCAACGCGCCTCGCCCTAACACGTTGCGCTTTATGCCAGCATTGAATATCAGCGAAGAAGAGATCGACCTGATGTTGGATATCCTAGGCAAGATCCTAAACTAAGAAGTCGTGAACTACGCTATCCAGCTCCCTGCGATCTGTTACTGCTCAACCAACGAGCATTGCGCAGGATGCAGGATAATCGCGCCGGAAAAGTATAGAAGATATAGGCGCCTCCTCTTAACCAAGGGCTACCATCATTGATGGATACCTCTACGTGGTAAATTATACCACCCCATCATAAAAACAGCGGAGTCTATGAACCAAAATGTAATCTATATCGGCCTCGATGTCGATGATAACCAATACCACGGATCGGCCCTCAACACTGAGAATTGCTGTTACTTCACAGCCTCGCGGGTGTTACCCGCCAACACCCCTTGTACTTCATCGTGGATAGAACCCTATCTCCCCCTGACTGGCTGGTACCGTCAATGCTGTGCTCGCGAAACAGTTTGCTGAGAAGCGGGGCTGCTGACTTCTGGCTATCGATCAAGGGTCAGGTGGTCACTATGTGCGCGAGATACGCACACACACATGGATTCTTTGCGCTCGTCAGCATCCAGGGAGAGGTCGCGATGATCCGGCTGCCCCTCAAGCACCCTTGTCCTGCAAAGTGAGCACTCGCCGCGTTTGCAGTCGTGCGGTAGATCAATGCCGGCAAGTAACAGAACGTCCAGAATAGAGAGATGCGCCGGTACCGCGATGCTCCTGTTGCTGCGTGCCAGGGTAACCGTGAGCGGCTTATCGTCAACCCGTGCTTCGACGCCGAAGCGCTCGAAATGGAGCTGCGAACCTGGCCAGCCGAAGCGGGTGCCAGCACCCAGGAACAGGCTGCGGGTTTCGCCGCCTTGCGGTTTCGCATCGTGTGCGACGGCTAACCAATTAAAGAGTCGGCCCAGGGCTTCATCACCGGCCTTCGGATCAGAGTGGATCAGTATTGCTGTTTTCATACTTTGGCTCCTATATCGGCTTGTCATACACAGCGGTTTGCCGCTTAACAGCAACTATGGTTCATCAGTACAACTGAATAAATGCACAAGATACCATTTGATTACTCCGTTTTTTTGAGTAATCTTGTGGTATGGATAGATTTCAATCGATGCAGGTTTTCATAGAGATCGCCGAACGCGGCAGCCTGACGGCTGCGGCTAAGGCGACCGGCAGATCGCTACCTTCGGTTGTGCGAATACTGGCGACGCTGGAAGAATCCCTGCAGGTGCGTCTGTTTAATCGAACCACACGGCGAATCGCGCTGACCGAGGAGGGGCGGTTTTACCTGGCGCAGTGCCGCAAAATACTCGCCGATCTGCGGGAAACCGAACTGGCGCTCGGCAGGCACCAAACGGAACCCAGCGGCACCATCCGGCTGACCGCACCGATGCGATTTGGCGAAATGCACGTAGCGCCAGCGGTCGCAAGTTTCCTCGAACAGTATCCGTCGACCCGCGTCGAGTTCCTGTTGGTTGATCGCGTGGTGGACCTGCTGGAGGAAGGCATCGACTTAGCGGTACGTATCGCGCATCTGGCCGATTCCACTCTGGTTGCGCGTTCGATCGCTTCGATACGCCAGGTGGTCTGTGCCAATCCCGGCTTGCTGCAACATTGGGGTGAGCCTCAGCATCCCTCACAGCTCTCAGAGATGCCGTGTGTGCATTTCAGTGGCTTGAGCGCAACTGGCGAATGGGTGTTCGATGACGCGGGTAAAAGTCTATCGGTGCCTATCGCAAGCCGACTCGAATGCAACCAGGTCGGGGCCTCGGTAACGGCCTGCGTTGAAGGCACGGGGTTCGGTCGCTTTCTGAGTTACCAGGTGATGCCGCTGGTGCGTGCAGGCAAGTTGGTGATCATACTGCAAGATTATGAGCCTCTACCGATGCCGTTGAGTCTGGTCTACCCACATTCCCGACTGCTGTCGTCGCGCGTGCGCGCGCTGGTCGACTGGTTGATCGAGTCTATTCCGCGCGGTATGAACCCGCCCATCTAAATTTTTCTGACTGGAGTTATTACCCCCTGGTTACCGGGGCAATACCGACCACTGTGTGTCGACATGAACGGCCTGACGAAAGCTTGCTGGTGATCTGCGGAATATCCGCTTGATTGCCCGACAAAATGCGGCTTCAGATTGAAAACCGAGGCGATCAGTCGGAACCGCAACTGAATCCGATGTTACCTGAGTTTGTGTTTTGGGCCGTCGGCTCTGAACTGTATGAATGACTTTCTTACCAATCAACTTGCCACACTGCAGAAAAAATGATTTGTTGTTTGAGCTAAACTCAGAATATTGAGTTGTTCATAGGTGGAATAATGGTAAAAAATTCGACAATCAATAGTCATCGACAGGCCGCTTCATGGAAGCTATCTATGCCACGCCTTTCCGGATCGTACAAATGCTCATGAATGGTACTTTGGATGGCATGGCGAATGCCAGGGGTTCGATCTTGCGCAAAGATCATCAAGCCCACATAATTGAGATCAACAGGATCATTTCAGTGATCGATGCCCTGCGCGGTGCGCTCGATTTTGAAAATGGTGGCAAAATTGCCAAGAATCTCGATATGCTCTATGACTCTATGACTCATCACCTCTATATCGCTGATATTGAGCAGGATGTGGCGCCTATCGACGAGATGGTTTCGTTGCTGAATAAGTATGAAGGTATTGTTCAGCAAATTGTCGAGCTGAACAATCATACCATGAGTAACTTGGGGCGTTTGCGCACTCTGCGGGCTTTAGCTAACTGTTTATGAAACTGAAATATCTTCTCGTTGTTCCGAAAATTGTCAGCAGTGTAGGCCACTGGTACCAGCCACCCTTGGGGCTAGCCTATATCTCCGCAGTCTTGAAGGATGCGGGTTTTGAACTATACGGCTTAAACCTGAACAATGAGGAAGTTTCGGTCCACGCTGCGCTTGATACTTACATTGCGAAATATGCCATCGACGTCGTGCTGACCGGCGGTGTCACCGGTCAATATGGCGCTATTCGCGATATCATTGAGAACGCTAAGCGAATTAAGCCGGAAGTCATAACGATCGTCGGCGGCGGAATGATTACCAGCACCCCGTATGAGGCTATGGCGGCCCTTGAGCATGTTGACTACGGTGTTATCGGTGAGGGAGAAATCATCGTTTGTAAGCTTTGTCGAGCTCTGGAGGAAAAAACTGATATTGCAGAGGTGCCTGGCATCATCTACCAGTCGGCTTCAGAAAAACACCACTCTTGTCTCGAAATAGAGGGACAGCCAAAACCGCATGCCTATCGACGAACAGAAGGTGTTTCACCCGAAGTGGATATCACTAAATTACCGTTCCCGGATTATGAGGGGGTTGGTTTTGATCGTTTGCTCCATGTTATGCCCGACACTCTAGGCATGTCTGAGGAAAATACTGTACCTATTGTCACCAGCCGCGGCTGCCCTTTTAAATGCACTTTTTGTTATCAACCAGATGGCCAGAAGTACAGGCGACGCCCGCTGGATAGTGTTTTTGCAGAAATCGATCATCTGGTGGAACACTATGGTGTAAAATATCTCTGCATCATTGATGAGCTGTTTGGCACGAAGAAGGAACATGTTAAGGAGTTTTGCCGACGTATTAAGCCGTATGGCATACAGTGGTTTGCAAACTTCCGGATTCCTCAGATCACAGCTGAAATGGTCGCCATGCTCCAGGATGCCAATTGCCACACGGTTTCTCTTGGAATTGAGAGCATGGATGATCAGGTATTGGAAAGCATGAAGAAGAAGATTACTCGAGCACAAATTGAGCAGGGCTTGAGACTTATCTATGAGGCAGGAATGGGGATACAAGGTGTTTTGATCTTTGGCGATCCGGCGGAAACAGTGGAATCCGCCACAAATACGCTAAACTGGTGGAAAGAAAACATCCATTACGATCTACAGCTGAGTGCTGTAATAACCTATCCGGGGACACCAATCTACGATTATGCTTTACGGCAAGGGATCATCACAGATCCTGTGAAGTATATCCGCGAAGGGTGTCCTCTGGTGCGCCTGTCGAAGATGACTGATGAGGAATATGCCTGGATGTTCGGGCAGATTATTTCTCTGCCCAGGTCCATGTATGACATGCCACGGGATGTTCAGATCATGGATATCGATTACGAACATGCCACGCTGAAGGTGGCTGGGCGTTGCATGCATTGTGATACGCCCAACGAATGGAAAGGTGTCAGGACTTTTTTTCTAGAGTCGATGGCCTGTGCAAAATGTGGGCGCCGACATATCTCTCCGATCCCTGATCAGTTTATTGAGCGGATTCGTGCGAATCTTGAGAAACTTGCCAGGCACTATGGCAAGGTCGCATTCTGGGGAATAAATTCTTACTTCTACGCGTTTTCAGAAAAGCTCAGTCCCGAGCCAGAAAAATATATCTATGTCGATAAAAGCGAATCACGCATTGGCGTTCATGTTGCAGGTCAAACTATCCGCTCACCGGAGTCTATTTCTGATTTGGGTATTCAATGTGTGGTGGTTTCCGTGCCGACTTACTATACGGGGCTGAAGACATCGATTGAAAAGGAGTTTCAGAAAGTCGAATGGGTTATCAATATATTGGATCTACTGAAAATTGATTTTTCCATTGAGGATCGGAATATTTCGCCTCATGATACGACGCTGTTTGTTCAGCCTGAGCTGGAGACCCGTGTAATAAGTCAGGGGTAAAACTGGCCTGGTCATTTCAAACTCCGGGAATAAAATACATGACAGTCTCAGACCATCCCTCGGTATAGTGGCGTAGATACACTCGGTAGTCCGAATCTAAAGCCGTAACATACTCGAATGTTTTACGAAAGTCCGCTGCATCATGATAAACAGCAATGGCTAACACTGGCTTCTCTTTTAAAATATGGCTTTGTGCTCCTTCCAGCGCATGCAGTTCCCAGCCTTCCAGATCCATCTTGATGAATGAAACCCTCTCATCAACTCGCTCATCCAGGGTAGTCACTTGAATTTGATAACAGCCTTCCTGAACCACTGAGCAGGCAGATCCTGCTTCAGCATTGAACGCCAGTAGACCTTGTTGGTCGGAGAGGCCTTTGCCAATCAATGTAATATCTCGAAACTGCTTTAGGCGCTGCCGGGCTTTGGCAAGATTCTTTTCTGATGGTTCAAATAGGTAGACATGCTTGTATTGTGGATAACGCTGGCAGAACTGTTCGGTTGTATCACCATCAAATCCACCTGCATCCACAAAAACAATACCTTCAGAAAGACCGAGAAAGGTTTCGAAATACTGCTCCTCTGGCCGCACAGAATATGAATGCATCGATCGATAGTCACCTGTCAGACGAAAATGCAGTATGTCATTAAGTGTTCGTCGAGATTCCTCGTCAGCAAAGGCTTCATACATCTCAATCCACGCAGCTTGGTGCTTTGTGACTTCTTGGCGCGTTAAACGTACAAACTCTGGAACTCGAAAGCGCTCTGGCAGATGTCGGCACAAGTCAGCCAGGGGTAATACAGAAGCCATCTCAAGCTCTGCCAGTCGTCGAGCCGCAGAGACTGGAGCCGTACACATGGAGCAATTGACGATAATAGCCTGATCCGGCACATACTCGGTCTTTAGTACAGGCTTCCCATTCCAGTTTTCTCCTGATCCGGCATAATCATCAATCACGCCATCTATCTCGATCGTTTGCATGACTGCTGTGGCGTGTTCGTTTCTGCCGAGCAGATAGCGTCGACCTATTGCACTCTCTGAAACAAATGCTTCTACAAGGCTATGTGTTTTTTTAGAAGTATCATTCCACTCCTGCAAGAGATCTTTAACGGATAGCATATGGTTCACCGCCTGGTGTTTTCACTATTCTGGACTGCTGTCCACTGCCCTCTACTGGCCGATTCTACCATTGCTTCAAGCAGTTTCATTCCCTCCAAAGCCAGTTCGGCACTGAAGACTTCTTGTGACTGCCAACGGTTAGTCAACTTGTACTGTTGCAGGCTTTGCGCAATATCCGTATACAAATTGGCAAATGCTTCAATAAAACCAGTTGGATGTCCAGCTTTAAATCGAGAGTAACGGGGCAATCCTGCTACTTGTGTGTCTATGCCACGATCCAGGATCTGTCTCCGCCCATCGGCAAATGAGACAAGCAACTCCTCAGGGTTGGACTGAAACCATTCAGCCGAGGCATGACTTCCATAGATCCGAATTCTCAATCCATTCCTATGCCCAAGGGCTGATTTACTGAACCACATCTGCCCATGGATGTTTTTTGTGTACTTGCAAAGACAGTTCACATTGTCAATGACATTGAACCAGCCGCCTGTGGATTGATCAGCCGTGACTTCGAGCGGATGCTGTTCCGTCAAATAGTGTATTAACTGATGCAAATGGACTGCCAAATCTAAATAGAGCGTTGGAACTTTGCCATCATGAAGACGCCACTCCTGTGGGTGAGGCTTATTGCCTTGCGAATCAACCCTTCGATAACCTTCCTGTGGCATTTCAGCTTGAAAATGGAGGATCTCGCCGAGCGCGCCACTTTGGATAAGCGCTCTTAACTCGCGCACCATGGGATAACCCGAGTAGTTATAAGTGATAGCAAGAAAGCCATTCTGAGCATTACGGGTTTCCAGGATAATCTCAATCTCAGCACTGCTCGTTGCGAGGGCTTTCTCGCAAATCACAGGTATACCCTGTGTAAGGCATTCAGACACAATCTGATAGTGAGAAGGTGTTGGGGTAAGAATCGCAACAGCATCAAGACGGTTCTTTTCCTTCGCAAGCATCTCCTGCCAGTCACTGTATACGCGCTCACCGGATACGCCATAGGTTTTTGCCGTGTCGAGGTTTATTTCAGTGTTTTGACTGAAGGCACCTGCAACCAGCTTCCACTGGTTATCCATGCGGCACGCAGCAAAATGCGTGTAACCAACAGCAGAATCCAGGGCACCGCCAATGAACCCTAGGGTGAGGGGGGAAGCAGGCATTCACGTTTCCTAAAGTGAGTCTCAACTGAGTGAATAGAGATTACCATCTAGAATAGTCCTATAGAGTCTCTCTTGCTCATCATTCGTCGATGACTGAAAGAAAAAAATCCCAGCTCTACCGTAAGGGCTGGGGGAAATGAAGTCTCCCGATGTGGCAAGGGGTACAAATAATCGAATATCAACCGGATCAGAGAATTGAAAACCCCAAAGTGTCGCCCCTTCGTACGAGGTTGCCGTATGACGTGTAATTCGCTGCTTGAT
>JARRQD010000047.1:0-13567 GCA_037382205.1 Candidatus Thiodiazotropha sp. | reverse complement strand
TTTTGATGTAGCTGCCCTCTTTATAGCCATGGTCCTGGCGGAAAAAGTTGAGAACATTCTTACCAATATAGGTCTTATAGAGATCATCGAAGCTGAGTTCGGCTGCCTGCATCATGGTGGCGAAATGGCCGATGTCGGCAGACTCCGTTTTTATGCTGAACATCGCCAGCTGCTCGATGGAAGTACGAAGGTCGATTCCATCGGTTGGCTGATTCAGGCCTTCGAGTGCTTGTTCGGCGGCGCCTTCCAGGGTGGCATTGTGCAGGATCAGATCGCTCAGGGCGAAGTGCCAGATGTCAATGATCTCCAGGTGTACCTGTTGCATGTCTGGTTTCTGGTGTTTCCACCATTTCCAACCGTAATGATCGAGCATTTCTGCACATTCGGTCCAGATCGCCCGATACCAGGGGTAGCCTGCATCTCGCCAGTCTTCATTGACTTTGCAGTTCATTGCATCCTGCAGCTTAAGCATGTTGAGGATCTTATCTTTCATTCTTTTTTTCGCTTTCTTCAAGTATTTGATCGAGCAGAGTGACCGCTGTTTCGACATAGTCCGGACATTGGCTTTTGAAGAGTCCAAGAGATTTGGCCTCTTGATATTCAGCCGGGATGCTTAAATCCATTTTCAGCAACTCTTTGCAGCGATTGCTGCCATGTTGTGCCATGAATCGCTCCTGGAGCAACTGGGTTGCCTTGTAGGTTGCATCTTTGGCGTCAACATCCTCCGAGGTTTTTGGCCCCATTTGTAGCCCCACAACCAATGCAGCGCCGGAGAGGGTACCACAAATATCCCCCATTCTGCCTACGCCACCGCCGAGCGCAGCGCTGATCTGCATGGCCAACGCTCTATCTATACCATATCGGTCTGCAAAGGTGGTGAGTACCGCCTGGGCACAGTTGCACCCATCGCAAAATCTTCTCGCTGCGAGTTGCGCATTTGTCTCAGCACGGTTGAGTTTGTTTGCTGAGGTTTTGCTTCTATCCATTCCACTGTCTCTGTATTTCCAGGAGCTAGACTTTACCAGCAAATAACCTGACCATTAAAAAAATTATCTTTGACGGATCCTGTCTGCTGATTGCTGTCTATAATTTGAGACCTGCCTCAGGAGCGAGTGGGCCCTCTCATGCTAAAACAAGCTCCCCACTCCCGGGGGCAAGACGTACAAATGGGGAGTGCCATGGGCTTTGCAGGAATTGCGCCCTAGGAGGATTGGTCCAGGAGCATTTCAATCCTTGAAAATCGTCAGTTTTATACCCATATAGGTGCGGATTAGGTGGTCATTAATGCTTGCAAACCAGGTTTAACCCGATAGTAGAACTGTAATTGAAGATGAATTTAGAAGGATTTCAACGTCATATAGACAGATTGAACGAATGGAGTCGGCAGAACTTCAAGCCATTCTACTTCGATTCACATCTTGTGGGGTATCTCAAAGAGCCTGTCTGGTCCTATCTGATCAGCAGACCTGATGCTTTTTCAGTGAATAAGGATGGGGTCTGGTTAGATCCAAAAATCAACAGTTTCGAGCAGAGAACTGAGATTCTTGATGAGGTGGTGAACGGATTACTGGAATCGGGTGTGATGAGCCATCGGCATGGTGAACGATATCCTGTTACTTATGCAGGCAGAGAGACTGCCCTGGCAACCATAGACCGTGCTGCTGCCGCCTATTTTGGGCTGCGTGCCTATGGGCAGCATCTGAATGGCTATGTGCGCAAAGGCTCTGATCTTATGCTCTGGATTGCCCGGCGGGCTGCCGATAGGCGGGTATTTCCGAATCACCTAGATAATATGGTGGCCGGAGGCCTACCCCATGACATCTCACTGGCTGAGAACCTACATAAGGAGTGTCTGGAAGAGGCAAGTGTACCATCCAATATGGTGGCTCAGGCGGTATCGGTTAGTGCCATCACCTACTGCACAGAGACATCGGTCGGTCTGAAGCCAGACACCCTTTATTGCTATGATCTTGAACTTCCAATCGATTTTGTCCCCTATAATTCAGATGGTGAAGTGGCGGATTTCATGCTTTTGCCGATCGAGGAGGTGGCCGAGCGGGTCGCTGGAAGTGATGATTTCAAGCCAAATTGTAATTTGGTGGTGATTGACTTTCTGCTGCGTCATGGGATTATAAATCCTGAAACACCCGGATATTTACAATTAATCAACGGGCTGCATGAGAAATTCTGAATAATGGTGGTAGATTGAGGGAATCATGTTCACTTTATCAAAGTAGTGCGGAACCCGGTGACTGGTAATTAAGTCCAACGCATCATTGAATTGTTGCCAGGGCCTTTTAAATCGAATCCAGGGGCCTATTGCACCTGAAGAAATGCCAATCAAGGTCGATTGGATTAGTATTAACAGTCCTTAGGGGCTATTGGGGAGTTCTCTTAGCTCCCTTCAAAGACCAGGTAGGATGAATGAAATATCTTAATGTGAAGCGGTTTTGGTGGTTGATTCTAATCGTTGTCTCAGTGCCAGTTTGGGCCAATCGACAAACTGTCCCGATGCAGGAATTGCGGCCAACCTCTGAGCAACAGCAGACGGCCAGTGTGATCGTCAAAGTGATAGATAAATACCACTACAAAGATGTGGAATTGGATGACAGGATGTCTGAAATGAT
Organism: Candidatus Thiodiazotropha sp.; assembly: GCA_037382205.1. GTDB lineage: Bacteria > Pseudomonadota > Gammaproteobacteria > Chromatiales > Chromatiaceae > Thiodiazotropha. The sequence continues at coordinate 10,940 of JARRQD010000047.1, read as the reverse complement.
CCTGCAGCGTTACTATGACACCCTTGATCCCAACCGTTCGTTCTTCCTGGCGGGTGATATGGTTCACTTTTCGGGTTATCGGGACAAGCTGGACGACTATTTGAAAAATGCCCGTATCGAGCCCGCATTTGAAATCTATCGCCTCTATCGCCAACGTGTCAGTGAGGCGGTTAGTTATGCCTTGAAATTGCTGGATGGGGAGTTTGATTTCACCATTGATGAGAGCTATGTCTATGACCGGGAAGAGCTTCCCTGGGCTCAAACTCGCACTGAATTGAACGATATCTGGCGCAAGCGGGTAAAAAACGACTTTTTGAACCAGCGACTCATGGATAAAGAGGACGCAGAGATCAGAAAAACCCTGAAGGAGCGCTATGAGCGACTGCTTTCCCGGGTGGAGCAGTTTGACAGCAACGATGTGTTTCAGACCTTCATCAATGCCTACACTTTGAGCCTCGAACCCCATACCAGCTATATGTCCCCCAGCACATCAGAGAATTTTGATATCAGCATGAGGCTCTCCTTGGAAGGCATAGGTGCAGTTCTGAAAGATGAGGATGGCTACACAGTCGTGCAAAAAACCATTATCGGTGGACCCGCCGAGCAGAGTGAGCTGCTGCACGCCGGTGACAAGATTGTCGGTGTGGGCCAGGGCCTGGAAGGTGAGGTTATCGATATCGTCGGTTGGCGATTGCAGGATGTGGTGGAACAGATTCGAGGTCCGAAAGGCTCGGTGGTTCAGCTTGAGGTGTTGGAAAAGGGGGAGGGATCGAACCGTAAAACCATTACCTTGGTGCGCAACAAGATCAAGCTGGAAGAGCAGGCGGCAAAGAGCCATGTGATCGAAAAGCTTGACGGTATGGGTAAATACAGAATCGGAGTGGTTGAAGTCCCTACTTTTTATAGGGATTTTGCCGCAGAGGCTCGTGGTGATGAAGATTTCAGAAGCACCACCCGAGATGTTCGCAATCTACTGGTTGACCTGAAAAAACAACGTGTTGACGGTATTGTGATCGACCTGAGAGAGAATGGCGGTGGTTCCCTATCGGAAGCCACCGAGCTGACCGGCCTGTTCATCGATTCTGGTCCGGTGGTGCAGATCAAGGATGCTTTCGGCAAGATCGAAGTTGAGCAGGATCCTGATCAGTCGATTGCTTATGAGGGGCCATTGGCCGTGTTGGTCGACCGCAACAGTGCTTCGGCTTCGGAAATCTTTGCCGGGGCGATTCAGGACTATAAGCGGGGCATTGTGATTGGCGAGCCCACTTTTGGTAAAGGTACGGTACAGACCCTGGTCGATCTGGGGCGCTTCGTGCCTGGGCGTAAAAAGGATCTGGGTCGATTGCGTCTGACCATGGCGCAGTTTTTCAGAATTAATGGCGGCAGCACCCAACATCGCGGTGTGGTGCCAGATATTCAGTTTCCAACCGCCAGATACTCAGAAGAGTATGGTGAACGATCCCTTGAAAACGCATTACCATGGGCCCAAATCAAGCCGGCCAATTTTATCACCAAAGGGAAGTTTACCGTATCTGAGCTGATGAATAATCATCTCTCTCGTATCAAAGCAGACGCCGGTTTTGAAATGTTAGTCGATCAAGAAAAACGCTTTCTTGAGTTGGATAAACGCTCTGAAGTCAGTTTGCTGGAGAAACAGCGGCGCACAGAGTGGCAGGAGAGGGAGCATGAGCGTCTGTTACACAAGAATCGTTTCCGTGCTTCGCAGGGCCTGAAAGTAGTGAAATCTTCTGAAGAGCGGAAGCTTGATGACGAGCCTGTTGAGAAAGAGAGCGAAGCAACCAGTCACATTGAGCTGAGTGAGGCTGCGCGAATTCTGATGGATTCGATTAAAGTTGCCCAGCCGATGGCTGTCATGCGTTAAACAGTTTGCCAGGCAGGATGGCCAATCTCCTCAGCTTGCCTGGGGGATCGGTCTTGATCTGAACAGCTTATCTCGTCCGAGCTTTGCTTCTATCGGCTATTCAAGGCGCTACTATAGCACTTGATGGCAGGTTATAATCCCCGGCTTTTACGCCGTTTGCTCAATCATACCTACACCCCCATAGGGAAATCCGGTTTGTATACAACACTCGAAAATCGTTTAAAACGCTTACATCAGGCCGGTCAACTCGAGCTGTTGCGAGGGGGGTTGATTGGTCTGGAAAAAGAGGCCTTAAGAGTCTCTCCTCAGGGTTGTATTTCGAGTCAGCCCCATCCCGAGAGTTTAGGGTCACCACTCACCCATCGGTACATCACCACAGATTACTCTGAGGCGTTGACCGAGATCATCACACCGCCCTCCACCGATCGCCATGAACCGCTGAAATTTTTATTCGAAGCCCATCGTTTTTTATACGAGCGGTTGACGGATGAGATTCTCTGGTCGACCAGCATGCCTTGTGTGGTTGAAGATGATGAGTCTATTCCAATCGCCAACTATGGAAGCTCGAATGCCGCTATGATGAAGACAGTCTATCGGCGTGGTTTAGGGCATCGCTATGGCCGGGTCATGCAGGTGATTGCCGGGGTGCACTTCAACTACTCATTGCCCCAGGACTTCTGGTGGGTCTACCAGCAGCTGGAGGGCGATCGGTCGGCTACCCAGAACTTTATTTCAGAATCCTACTTTGGCATGTTGAGGAATTTGCAACGTCTGGGGTGGTTGATTCCCTATCTGTTTGGCGCATCGCCAGCGGTCTGCAAATCATTCCTGGGAGGGCGCCCCACCTCCCTTGAGTCATTTGATGAGTATACCTATTTCTCTCCCTATGCCACCTCATTGAGAATGGGGGATATTGGTTATCAGAATAGTAAGGAGCAGGGGACTGGTATCAAAGCCTGCTACGATTGTCTGGATGCCTATATCGAAACCCTGTCGCGCGCCATAGAGACACCATGCCCAATCTATCAGGCGATGGGGGTTAAAATCGATGGGCGTTATGAGCAGCTCAATGCCAACATTCTGCAGATCGAGAACGAGTATTACAGTACGGTTCGACCTAAACAGATCCCGGAGATGATGGAGAAACCGATCCACGCCTTGCAACGGCGGGGTGTACGATATGTGGAGCTCAGGTCGCTGGATGTCAATGCCTTTCATCCGTTAGGCATTGCCGATGAGCAGGTCTACTTTATTGAGGCATTGATGCTGTTGTGCCTGCTGCAGGCGAGTCCCTCGATCAATGTTGCCGAACAGAAGAGCATTGACTGGAATGAACTGGCAGCAGCCCATCAGGGGAGAAAACCCGGGTTAGAACTGCAGAGAAAAGGGTCAAACATCACGCTTCGAGAGTGGGGGCTTGAGATCTGTGAAGCATTACTGCCAATCTGTGAAGTCCTGGAAGTCGGATTGCCTGGTCAGCCATACACGAAAAGTCTGCAACTGCAAAAGAGTCGATTGCAGGATCCTGAACTGACCCCATCAGCGCGCATGTTACGAGAGATGCGTGAGAAGGGAGAAGGTTTTTTTCACTTTGCTCAGCGTATGTCGATGCAGCATCGGCACGATTTCATGCAACAACAGGGCGCTACTGAAGAGCAGAGGCTGTTGAGCCAGGAAGCTGTGGATTCCTGGCGAAGACAGAGGGAGATTGAGGCCTCTGATACGCTGAGCTTTGATCAGTTTCTGGAAGACTACTTCGGACAACAATTGAATAGTGAACCTGAGGAATTGACTGATCATCAGAGTGTCTCTGTAAATTGATTGGTAACTGTTCAGTGGGCCCTGTAATTTGGGGTTGATCTGAACGGTTACATTGATTATCTGGCGCAATGGGTTTGTATTTGCCCTTCCCGGCTTACGATCGATAGCAATGGCTGGGTAACTAAAAAAATGAGGATAAATAATGGAGGATCAACACGAGCCGGGTCTGGGTTTTTCAACCCTCGCGATTCGCAGCGGACATCATCGCACGCCTGAAGGCGAACACAGTGAGCCGATTTTTACCACCTCCAGCTTTGTTTTCGGCAGTGCAGCGGAGGCGGCTGCCCGCTTCAGTGGCGATGAACCGGGAAACATCTATTCCAGATTCACCAATCCCACGGTGAGAAATTTTGAACAGCGGTTGGCCGCCCTAGAGGGAGGCGATTGCTGTGTCTCCACTGCCTCAGGTATGTCTGCTGTGCTGGCTACCTGTATGGGATTGCTGGAGTCAGGCGACCATATCGTCTCTTCTCGCAGCCTGTTCGGCACCACCGCGATTCTGTTTGAGAAGTATCTTAAAAAATTCGGTATAGAAACCAGTTTTGTACCTTTGGATGATCTGGCGGCCTGGCAGTCTGCGATCCGTCCCCAGACCAAGCTGCTGTTTCTTGAGACCCCCTCAAATCCCCTTACCGAGGTGGCCGATATCTCAAAACTCAGCGCACTGGCCCATGCTGAAGACGCCTTGCTGGTGGTCGATAACTGTTTCTGTACCCCAGCACTGCAGCGCCCACTGAGTTTAGGGGCGGATATCGTGATTCACTCGGCCACCAAATATCTGGATGGCCAGGGCCGATGTGTCGGTGGCGCCGTGGTTGGTAGTCATGAAGTCGTGGGGGAGGCGGTGTTTGGCGTGTTAAGAACGGCCGGCCCCACCCTGAGTCCGTTTAATGCCTGGGTGTTTCTGAAAGGCTTGGAAACCCTTGATATTCGCATGCAGGCCCACTGTAAAAATGCCCAGCAGTTGGCTGAATGGTTGGAGAGCCACCCAAAGATCGAGCGAGTCTATTTCCCAGGGTTGACCAGTCATCCGCAACACGATCTGGCGATGGCGCAACAGAGTGCCCCTGGCAGTATTGTCGCCTTCGATGTTAAAGGGGGGCAAACAGCTGCCTGGACTCTCATCGATGCGACACGGTTGCTTTCAATCACCGCCAATCTGGGTGATACCAAGACCACCATTACCCATCCAGCTACCACAACACACGGTCGTCTCACCCCAGAGGAGCGAAACCGGGTTGGAATAGGCAGTGGCTTGGTACGTATTGCTGTTGGTCTAGAGAATATCGAAGATATTCAACGGGATCTCTCCCGTGGTTTGGATAGCCTTTGAACCAACAGTCAAATGATCCGACGCAACAGCTGCGTATCAAGTGGGATCAACGCTATGCAGATGAGGAAAAGGTTGCCCGTCCAGCTGAGGTGTTGCTGAACAATGCCCATCTGCTCCCGAAGCAGGGTAGCGCCCTGGATTTGGCCTGTGGGCTTGGTGGTAATGCGTTGTTTCTTGCCGGTAAGGGGCTTGAGGTTGAGGCCTGGGATCTTTCGGCAGTTGCCATACAACGATTGGTGCAAACGGCCAAGCAGCACAATCTCAATAATCTCATTGCACAGCTGCGTGATGTGGAAAAGCAACCACCGTCAGCGCAACAGTTCGATGTGATTGTGGTCAGTTACTTCCTGGAGCGGGGATTGATTCCTGCATTGATTCAGGCCTTGAGGCCCGATGGGTTGATCTTTTATCAGACCTTTACTCAACAGGCCGTCTCTGAGGACGGGCCAAAAAATCCTAGTTTTCGCCTGGCGGATCAGGAGCTGCTGCAACTGTTCAGGGATTTGAGAGTGCGTGTCTACCGGGAAGAGGCGCGTTTGGGAGATCTCTCCCTGGGTCGTCGTGATGTCGCCATGCTGGTAGCGCAAAAGTAGTTAATGCAGTTCAATACCCACTCATAGCGTCAGGTTGTCGAGCCGGATAAAAGGCGGATAAGATCGGGTTAGACTGGGAAAACGTTTGGTTGAATGATCGTCTACTTCAACGACTTACTTGCACAATGAGGCCATACTAATGGACCAAGTCAATCTGGAAAAGATGTTGGAGCAGGGCACAGACAACGCCCTGCTGCGCTATACCCTCGGTACTCTGTTTCTCAAACAAAAGGCCTATGCACAGGCTGAGGAGCATCTATCCAAAGCAGTGAAGCTCGATCCTCAACATTCCGCAAGCTGGAAACAGCTCGGAAAGGCGCTTACTGGCATGGAGCGCCTTGCAGAGGCCGTGAAGAGTTATCAGCGAGGTATTGAGGTTGCTGAGGCAAAAGGGGATGTTCAGGCCGCGAAAGAGATGCAGGTATTTCTCAAGCGACTCAGCAAAGCCTGAGTCATTGATTGGATGTCGATAGATCCAAACGAGACTGGAGATATAACAACTTTGAGTGAAGAACCCGACAAATTACAGGTAAAGGCCTATCTGTTGAAGCTGCAGCAGACCATCTGCAGTAGGCTCGAAAAAGCGGATGGTCATGCCAGCTTTCTGCAAGACAGTTGGCAGCGGGAAGCTGGGGATAGCTTGGGTGGTGGTGGCATCAGTGCGGTACTCCAAGCAGGTAGAGTGTTTGAGCAGGCGGGGGTCAACTTTTCTCATGTCAGTGGCAACCAGTTACCCGGCTCGGCAACCGCACATCGTCCAGAATTGGCGGGTCGGGCTTTCGAGGCGATGGGTTTGTCTCTGGTGATCCATCCAAACAATCCTTATGTACCAACCTCGCATGCCAATGTGCGATTCTTTATAGCGGAGAAATCCGCAGAAGCTCCGGTATGGTGGTTTGGTGGTGGTTTTGATCTGACCCCCTATTATGGATTCGATGAAGATTGCAGAGATTGGCACCAGGTGGCGAAGCAGGCCTGCCAGCCATTCGGAGAGGATCTCTACAGCCGATATAAGCAGTGGTGCGACGACTATTTCTATCTCAAACACCGGCAGGAACCGAGAGGCATCGGGGGGGTGTTTTTTGACGATCTGAATGACTGGGGTTTCGGCAAGTGCTTCGATTTCATGCAGAGTGTTGGTGACCACTATCTGAAAGCCTATCTGCCGATTGTGCAGCGACGACAGGATACCGCCTATGGTGAGCGGCAGCGGAATTTTCAACTCTATCGACGCGGACGTTATGTGGAGTTCAATCTGGTCTACGATCGGGGTACTCTGTTTGGCCTGCAGTCTGGTGGGCGCACCGAATCGATTCTGATGTCTCTGCCGCCTTTGGTGCGCTGGCAGTATAACTGGACACCAGAACCGGGCTCAGAAGAGGCTCGACTCTATGAGCACTATCTTAAACCCAAAGACTGGCTTGCGTAGTTTATAAAGAGCCTGGGAGTTTACTTGGATTTGGCAAACAAGCCCTATGCCGAAGCCTGTGATGAGAATAAGCAGCCGATCCTGGAGCAACTGCAGCGGTTGTTCAGTGAGACCCGCTCGGTATTGGAGATCGGTAGTGGCACCGGTCAGCATGGGGTCTTTTTCGCCGCCGCTCTGCCAAATCTGATCTGGCAAACCAGTGACCGGGAGGAGAACCTTGAGGGTATCAGGGCCTGGTTGGCTGAAGCCGGACTGGAAAACCTGTTGTCGCCACTCACCCTCGATGTGAGCTTGGCCTGGCCGGATGCCAGCTATGGTGCTGTATTTAGCGCCAACACCACCCATATCATGCCATGGTCAGCAGTTGTCTGCCTGTTTCAGGGGGTAGGCCGCGTCCTACAGGCGGATGGCCGGTTTGTATTGTATGGGCCATTCAACTACCAGGGCGCCTTCACCAGTGAAAGCAACAGCCGATTTGATCGATGGTTAAAATCCAGGGATCCACTCAGTGGCATCAGGGATTTTGACGATCTGAATGCATTGGCTGTGGAGCAGGGACTGATCTTTGAAGAGGATATCGAGATGCCGGTCAATAACCGTGTCCTGGTGTGGCGTAAAGCTGGCTGAGAATTCTGGAGATTCAGTTAACGTTCAGTTTGCCTCTCTTAAGCTGTAGATATCAACAGGTGGAGTGCCACCTGATTCGTCAGTATCAGCCAGGAGAGCGACATGAAAAACAGTTCACTGATCATCGGAATAGTAACTCTCGCCCTGTCGATGAGTGCCACTGCGGGTCATCGGGACCGCTATCAGGATAGCGCCAAGGTGATTGATGTGGAACCTGTCTATCGAACGGTGGAGATTTCCGAGCCGGAACGCCAATGTTGGGATGAAGAGGTCAGTCACTACCGGCCCAGAGGCCACACTTACACCGGCACGGTTTTGGGCGGAATCATCGGTGGTGTGGTCGCTAACTCGGTCAGCCGCGGTCGTGGTAGAGGCCGGGATGCAGCAACCCTTGCTGGAACCCTGCTGGGCGGCGCCATCGGTCATGACCTGAGTCATCAGAAGCCAGGTGGTCACTATACCACCTCATATGAGCGTCGCTGTGAAACCACCCATCAGACCCGCTATGAAGAGCAGTTGACCGGGTATGACGTGACCTATCGCTACCGGGGACGGATCTTTACAACCTTCACCAAGGAGTATCCGGGAGACCGAATCCCTGTGCGGGTCAGTGTCCGACCGATTGGCGAGTGAGTAGAGGCTGGTTGATAGAAAATCGCATTCATCTGTCGAAACAGGTATAACAGAGACACCTCCACGGGTCAGCAGAGCCGGACTCTGGTTGACTGCAGGGGGTTAACTGAACAGAATTTCAATGTATTTTCAGGTTTTCATCCTATGAGGAAAAGCAGATCACATCTTTGGCAATTCCTGCTGCTCAGCTTGTTGCTGTCACTCAATCCAGCGTTGGCTGACGTCAGCCTCAATCAGGCTGTAAAGCAGGCAAAAAAGCGCACCGGTGGTCAGGTGATATCGGCGGAAACCCGCAATCAGGATGGCCACAGAGTGCACAACATCCGTATTCTGACCGAAGATGGCAAGGTGCGCCGCTTGCGTATCAACGCGGATAGTCGGGGTGGAGGAAATGGTGGTAGGCGATAATCAGCTGAAGAATTTCATAGGCCTGTTATTTTTGCTGTTGAGCTGATTTTCGGGGTTATAAGAATGCGCGTACTTTTGGTTGAAGATGAATCAGATATCAGAGAGTCCCTGGTTGCCCGACTCATGGATACAGGTTATACCGTCGATAGCGCTGCTGATGGTGCAGAGGGCCTTTTTCTTGGACGGGAGTATGCTATCGATGTGGGCATTGTCGATATCGGTCTGCCGAAAATGTCCGGCATCGAACTGATCCGGGAACTGAGGCAGCTGGACAAAAACTTTCCCATTCTGATTCTTACTGCTCGGGGAAACTGGCAAGATAAGGTGGAAGGGCTGGAGGCCGGGGCTGACGACTACTTGGTGAAACCTTTTCATGTGGAAGAACTGCTGGCTAGACTGAATGCCCTGTTGAGACGCTCTGGAGGCTGGTCTCAACCGGTTTTGTCGGGTGGACCGGTCTCTCTGGATACCCGAACCCAGGCGGTCTCGATCAATGATCAGCCGGTGGAGTTGACCGCCTACGAGTACAAAGTGCTGGAGTATATGATGCTGCATGCAGGAGAAGTGGTGTCAAAGAGCGATCTCACCGAACATATCTATGAGCAGGACTGGGATCGGGATAGCAACACCATTGAGGTCTTTGTGAGGCGACTACGTAAGAAACTCGATCCAGAAGATCGATATAAACCGATAGAGACGCTGCGTGGACGAGGTTACCGGTTTGCCCTTGAGCGGAATCTCTAGACTCTCAATTCGGCAACGCCTGTTATTGGCGGCTTCCCTGGTACTGGGGGCTTTTCTCGGTCTGACGGGGCTGTCGCTGGACAAGGCCTTTCGCTCGGCGACCGAAGAGGCGCTGAAGGCCAGATTGCTCAGCAATGTGTATGCACTTCTTGCAGCGGCGGAAGAGGGCAATGAGGGGCAACTCACCATGCCCAGAGTATTAACTGATCCACGCTTCAATCGACCAGATTCTGGTCTCTATGCCCAGGTTATCCAATATCCAGAAGGGGACAACTGGCACTCGGGTTCCTCGCTTGGGCAGGGGTTGAGTTTTTCCCGAGATATCCAGGCTGGCGAGTCGGAGATTGGACGATACCAATTGAGTGTTGGTGAAGTCATGGGTATCAATTTTGCCGTGGTTTGGGAGAACTTCAATGGCGATGAACTGAAGTATGTCTTGTCAGTGGCAGAGGATCTGCAACCCATTCAGGAGCAGATCTCCACATATCGCGATACCCTGTTACTCTGGCTGGGTGGTGCCGCACTGCTCTTATTGATGGTTCAGGGTTGGGTTTTAAGCTGGGGATTACGACCGCTGCGTGAGGTCGAAGACGCACTGATAGAGATCGAATCCGGGCGCTCAGAAAAACTGCTTGGTCGCTACCCGAAAGAGTTGAATCGGCTGACTTCGAACATCAACTCACTGATTCAGCATGCCCAGGCAAGGCAGCAGCGTTATCGGGATAGTCTTGGGGATCTTGCCCATAGACTGATATCTACCCTGTCAATTCTGCAAGGCATTGCAGACCAGCCCGATCGTTATTCACAAAAGACAGTGCGTGAACAAGTTGATCGAATGAATCAAATCGTTAGTCATCAACTGCAGCGTGCTGCAGCATCTGGGCGTCACCTGCTGACCCAGAGCCTGGAGGTCGAGCCATTATTGGAGAGGCTGGTCAAATCGTTGGATAAGGTCTATCTGGATAAGAGGATTGAATGGCAAACATCGGTTACTCCGGGCAGCCATTTCTATGGCGAAGAGGGGGATCTGATGGAGTTACTCGGAAACCTGATGGAGAATGCCTGCAAGTATGGCCAGAGTCAGGTCAGGGTGACCGTAACCTCCTCTGAGCAGTCACTGACGATCCGAATTGAAGATGATGGTGAAGGTATTCCACCTCATCATCAGCAAACGGTTTTCCAGCGGGGACATCGTGCCGATACCAGACAGCCTGGACAGGGAATCGGCATGGCGGTCGCCTTGGATATTGCACAGGCTTATGGGGGTAGGATCGATTTAGGTAGGTCTTCCGATCTTGGCGGGGCTTCGGTTGATGTGGATTTTCCTGTCAACTGATTTTTTTAGGTTCAATTAGGCCTTGCTCAAGCGGAGAAAATTTTCAAGCCGAAGCCTGGCTATCTCTCCTCGCTCAACTGCACTCCGAATGGCGCACTCAGGTTCATGTTCATGGGTGCAGTTGTGAAAACGAC
>JARRQD010000046.1:15958-20498 GCA_037382205.1 Candidatus Thiodiazotropha sp. | reverse complement strand
GTCATTACTCTGATCAACATGATCGATGATATCCGCCAGAGTTTACTTGACACCTACCAGGATGAAATCGAACAGTATCGAAGCCAACAGTGGACCGAACACCAAAAAGGTAATGACGATAACCTGGATCTGTTCGATGACAACATCGAGTTTTAACTGAGCACATCGCCGGCAGTTCTCGTCCAGAGGGCTGCCGGTAAAATCCGCTAAAAAGCTCCGGCAAATAATGGCGGATATGGAGTGGCGTTAACAACCCACTCATCCAATTGGTTTTCCGTAATAAACATGCATCCTCCCCTTCAAAAAACAACATTGTGCGATGACTAATCTGGCAACCATCCAGATACCACATAAATTGATACGCCGTGAATTAATTTGAGTGAGCGTCTGGTTAACACTCTTGTGTGGGGCTGTTTAGGCTCGAAACAGACTCACGCAGCCTCGACTTCCCGCGCTAACGGCTGGTGCTCATCAGTCGTATAAAGTGAAAACCCTTTAGGTGGGATAAAAACCGCTTTGCATAGCAATCGAAACTGAAGTGGTGCTTGGGAATTGACTTTCTCTACCGCCAACCGAATAGGTACCTGCCGCTGAACCTTAAACAGGTCTTGACTCAGATACCGCGGACAGTAACCAACCCGAACCGGCTCCTTTGTCTCCAGTAGCAAGGCATAACGATCATGTTGGTTTGTATCGTCCTGTGTTAGTTGGAGATAATCGCCCCTTTTCAGACTACGGATAGTTTCTTGCTCGACCTCGTTTAGGTAACGCAGGCCATGGCTAAAAAAGTACAATACAATTTCACCCTGATCATTGGGTTTGACTTCGGGGTAAACACAAAGTTTGTCAGTACCACGCCGTCCACCGGAACGAGCCAACAATTCCATCTTACTGCCCCCATTGTCGATACCCATCCAGTTAAGATAGTCTGGATACTCAGGCCGTGATGCATCGAGCAAACGGTTAGCAAAAAGAGGAAAAAGTGTATCCGAATGATATAACTTCTCTTTATCTCGCATCCGCCCTAGATACTCAAAGCGGGGAGATTGTTGCGATCCCTTGGTATACGTAAACTGATAGCGGTTGTGCTCATGACTAAGGCGACCAACAGTGTGCCATTTACGGTTTTCAGGATCCTGCCAGGCGATGTAAAGAGCTTTCATTGTTCCTGGGTCTCTAACAATCGTTGTTTATTCAATTCCAGCATTTTTAACGCAAACTGCGTGGCTACCGGGGTAATCTCACCACCCGGCAGCTGTTCGAAAAGGTTTTGACAGGCTATTTCCGGGACTTGTTGAAGTTGATTCAGCCATATCTTTGCCGCATCGGGTGACTTTGCCGCCGCTTTTATGAACAGATCTAGTGTCAAAAGTGCTTTTTCGCTGCCTTTGCTATCGTAGATGGCTGAACGCGCTTTGGTTACATAGGTACTAATATGGCGCCCTCTGTCCCTGGTCGTCAATCGATCCTGCCTTACCGCATCTGTTTCATTCTGGCCCATAGAGGCTGCATGATCGTAGCTAGGTGCCAGATAGATCTGTTCCTGATCGCTGATCAATCCCTAATTCTCATGATGTCGATCCTGGTTGGCTATCCATGCATCTAGCAATAAATAACCTAGAAAAAGATCATAAGCACTGGAGATCTTTTCACTCGGTGACGTCCAATCAGGAGGATGACCGATCACCTCGCTCCTCAACAGAGCATGGATACGGGTTAAAGTATGGTCCCGTACATGTCTTACTTCAAGCTTTGGATAGCCAGTATGGATAACAGCCAGCAGTTCATTACCCATGATCAATCGACCGGTCTCAGGCACGACTACAGGGGACAATACCCCCCTACGCCCTTTCCACACAGCCAAATCATAGTGAGCATGGGGCAGCCCAAGCAAATCGGCCAGTTCGGACGCTATCTTCTCCGCCCAATTTTCACCTGTGCCATGACGGCCAATCTTTAAGAGATAGCGCTGTTCCCCAATGCGCAACCAGTATTTCTCTTTTGTACCCAGTTGCTCCGGAAACTCAGGAGCATCATCATCAATGGTGATCACCTTGAACATAAGTGATTTATACTAACTTCCCTGTTGTAAAAATCCTATAGACACAGGACGAGACATCCTTTTTCAATGTAAATTCGGGTGGGTGATGCTATCTGAGTGAAGCAATTATGACTTGATCCTTCCATATTGCTTCCATGATAAAGACCAACAAATAACTATCGAGAAGTAACTTATTGATTTATATGGTGGCCAGGGACAGAATCGAACTGCCGACACGGGGATTTTCAGTCCCCTGCTCTACCGACTGAGCTACCTGGCCTCGGTGGAAGGGCCGTATTAAACCGAGGTTACAGGGCAGAGTCAAGTTGGATTAGCATTCCAGTGCCCTGATCGCCTTCTGAGGGACAATTCAGGCCTGGGGTTTGTAATCAGGAGGCAGCTCCGCCCCTTCACCGAAGAAGAACTGCTCCATCTGCTCTTCGAGAAACTTTCTCGCCTTTGGATCTACCGGGCTGAGGCGGTTTTCGTTGATCAACATGGTCTGATGCCGCAACCACTCCTGCCAGGCCTCTTTGGAAACATGATCGAATATCCGCTGACCCAGCTCTCCCGGATAGGGCATACGATCCAAACCTTCGGCCTCTCGTTTCAATCTGACACATTCAACTGTACGGCTCATCTGGCCTCTCCTTCATTTTTTATTCGCGGGATCACCGGGTCAATCTGTTGCAGGATGGTCGACACAGGCGCTGCCAGGCCGAGATCATCAGGTTCAGACAGGTTATACCAAACCAGGGAACTCTCATCCATGACCGCTTTGAGTGGTTTTTTTATCTGTAGCAGAACCGGGCTAATCTCCAGATGGAAGTGACTGAAGGTGTGGCGACGGGGCCTGAGTTGCGATAACCGCTCCACCTGCAGCCCCAAGTGATCCGCACACCACTGTTCACTTGGCTGCCCCACAGGGCACTCAGGCAGGCTCCACAATCCTCCCCAGACACCAGTGGGCGGGCGCTTCTGTAGCAGCACATTGCCCCCCTCATCCAACACCACCAACAGCTGGGTTGAGCGTATCGGTTTAGGTTTTTTTACCTTTTTACCAGGAAACCGCTCGATCTCTCCCCTTGCCCTGGCCAGACAGCTCCCCTGTAATGGACAAGCTTCGCACTCAGGATTACTGCGGACACAGACCATCGCCCCCAGATCCATCATCGCCTGGTTGTAGTCAGCACTCTGCTCGGGAGGCGTCAGATCTTCACTCAACTGCCACAACTGTTTTGATACAGCGCTCTCTCCAGGCCAGCCTTCGACCGCAAAATGACGGGCCAGCACCCGTTTTACATTGCCGTCGAGGATCGCAGCATACCGCCCAAAGGCCAGTGAGCGGATCGCTCCAGCCGTGGAGCGACCGATCCCAGGCAACGCTTGTAGGGCTGTAATTTCTTCAGGCAGCTTGCCCTGATACTCTGCCATCACATGTTGTGCGCAGCGGTGCAGATTACGCGCCCGTGCATAGTAGCCCAACCCGGACCAGTGGTGCATGACCTGATCCGGGGTCGCCTCGGCTAAGGCCTGAAGATCAGGAAAACTGGCCATGAAGCGATTAAAATAGTCGATCACGGTGGTGACCTGAGTCTGCTGCAGCATGATCTCTGAGACCCAGACCCGATAAGGATCCCTGGGATTCTGCCAGGGTAGGTGTTTGCGACCATGTTGCGCGAACCAGACCAGTAGCTGATCAGCAAATCCGTTGCGCGCAGCAGTCTGTGTTTTGCGGGCCTGTTTCAAAGCAGGTCTTTCAGCTTATCCTTTAACTTATCCTGCAGCTCTTCGGGAAGCTTCTCTTCCAGCTCCTCGCTGACTTTCTCTTCGATCTTGTCATCAAGTTTCTTCTTCAGTTTGGCCTTCTGCTGCTCTTCCAGTATCTTCGAGAGCTGGATAGAGAACTCAGGGTCACTCCAGTTCCCCTTGATCTTCACCGGGATCGGAATGCCCTTCAGATCCTCCAGGGCTTTGCCCCCCTGTCCAGTTGAGGTATTCACAATCACTGGGCGAATTGTGTATTTAAGCCGCTCTTCGAGCAGATAGGCCTTACCGCTGCCTTCTAGCCGGATATAGGGTGACTTGGCCTGTAAGTGCTGATTGTTAACCACCCCGTTGACGATTTTCGCCACACCGGTCAGCTCAGAAAAATCGGTCTGCTCTGGCTCATTCACCACTGTGACCGGCTCACCACTCAGACGGGCCTTGGTATCACGGATCATCTTGGCCAGATTGAACCCCTTGACGGCCCCATCTCTGAAGTCGAATGAGAGATCCCCGTTCAAGCTCTTTTTCAGCTGACTGATGGTCTCCCCCTGGCTGGTGAGGGTCATCTCAAGGTCACCGCTGCCCAGCAGGGTATCTTCACCGGTCAGATCTTTCAGCAATGGACCGGACAATATCCTCGACACTGACTGGTTCAGCTTCAAGCGGGGTTTGGCGCCTTTCACATCCAGCTCCATATCCCCTTTCAGCAGACCGTCGTAGAATCTGCCA
>JARRQD010000046.1:0-15953 GCA_037382205.1 Candidatus Thiodiazotropha sp. | reverse complement strand
CATCCCGGCTTCTGAGCTTGAGCTGAATCGCCTCCGATTGAAGATTGTTTATGGTCAGATTACCAACCCGCACGGTGCCATTCAGTTTCAGCTTTCTCAGCATCTCAGTCGGAAACAGGGGCGGCTCTTTGGCGCCCCGTTTTCTGCCCGGTCGCGCAGCTGGCGTTGGTTGCTCGCTGGGTGGTGGCAGATAGCGATCCAGATTGATGCTGTTGACATCCAGATTGAACAGGTAGGTAGGATCGGCAAAATCGACGATCTCAAAATTACCCTTTATGCTGGTCTGATCGAGAGTCGCCAGCAAATCGTTCAACTGCAGCTGATCTGAATTGGCCACAAAGGCGGTGGAGAAGTGGAGTTTCTCCAGCACTTTCGGGTCGGCTGTCTCTGGTGCGGGTATGCCGAATCTCTCCATCCAGTCCCGCAGACTGAATTCAGACAAACGAAGCTCTCCCTTCATACTGGGATTGTTTTGAATATCCAGGCCTTCCAGGCGGCCGGTCATTTTGATATTCCCCGATGCCAGAGTAAGGTTCTGGATATCAAGCGAGCCATTGCCCATGTTGAACGACACATCTGATTGCAGTGACAGCTCCACGCCCTTCTCTGGCAGGCCTTCACCAATGACAGTCAGATCGAGATTCAGGTCATCCATGCCGATCGATTGGCTGTCAGGAGTTACCACCAGCTGGGTGACCATACTGAGCTTGCCGTCCAGCTGAGGTTTCTGACTGCCCGCCGTCAGACTAAACTTTAGATCCACCGGTTTACCGGGTGACAACTCCCCGCTCTCCAGTTGGATATTGTCAACACTGTAGTGCTCACCAGTGGACTGATCATCCCAAGTAATACTGGCCTGATTGATGTTAAGACCACCTATAGTGAACGCGAGTAGATCCATACCACCAGACTTACCAGACTCTGGCGCCGACTTCGGCTTTTTGGCTTTATCTTTACCTCCAGCCATATCTTCCCAGTTGGTGGCGCCGTTCTTGGTTTTTGCAAGATTGAGTCTGGCGCCATCCACCTGAACGGTATCCACCTCCAGCAGCTGCTTGAATAACAGAGGTAGTAGATTGACTCTGACCGAGGCGTGTTTGACTGAAGCAAACTCGGAACCATTGAAGCCTGGCGCATTACTCAAAGTCAGACCGTTCAGTTCCAACGCCAAGCGGGGGAATACTGATAAACCAATATCGCCAGTAATCGTCAGATCCCTGCCTGTGGCTCTCTTTACCTCAGCAACAATCCGATCTTTGTGATCGTTGGGATCGACAAACATCGGTATCAGGATGATGGCGGCGATAACCACTACCACAATCATCCCAACCAACCAGCCTAGCACTTTCAGGGTCTTACCCATCCTCTACTCCTTATTGTTATCTTTTGGGCCAGGGGTGGCGCAATTCCAACAAATTTCAAACCCGCTATCGATCTGCTCTCCGCAAGCCGGACAGCGCCAAGCCGCAACATTGGTTTGAGGCAGACTGAAAAACTGCTCTTTCAACTGTTTGGCCTTGCTCAGGTTCTGCCCATCCAATAACCAAAGCGTTGGGAATATATTAGCCGGTAGTTCACCTACTGCGCCACTCAGGTGATCATTGAGTATCACTGTCTCGATTCCCTGCGCCTGCAGATAGTCTTTAAGCATCTGGGCTTGTAGTCGGTTTTCTGCCTGAAAAAGTTCAATCATTTCGAAACATTGCCGTCGCTAAAATAACCAGTCCACAACCTCTGATAAGCCTCCTATTGAGAAATATTCCATTTCAAAACAGCGTGTTACAGCGAAATATCAGGCACTCAATTGGAAGGCACTCTGGCCATTATCTTCCATTGCCCACTCTCCATCTGACAGAAGCGATAATCGCCACTGGCGTTCGCCTTACCCGCTTGATGCTTGATCAACAGATCCCGACAGGGCTTTTCCTCAATTTCCACACTGCCGAGTACCTTGTAGATACCACTATGGCCGGTAGACTCGTTTAACCAGTCAAAGGTTTCATCCTGTTTGCCATATTTAAGGGCTGTTTTTGCGACCTGCTTGGCCCGTTGCCAATCCTGTTTGGTAAAATATTTGATCGGTATAGATTCTTCCAGGCGCAAGCCCAGAGCAGATGAGGTTGCTGTTAACGCCACCAGGGTGATGAAACAGACCAGATATATCAGTTTTATCACGAGCCCCCCTCTTTTGCATCCGGCCAGACGAATCTGCCCAGTGCAGGTGTGTCGATTGAACGGCATAAGAGGGCCTGTACCGAATAGTGGAGCGGGTGATGGGAATCGAACCCACGTTAGTAGCTTGGGAAGCAACAGTTCTAACAATGAACTACACCCGCTGAATCGTCGTGACTTAGAATCCTACACCAGCCAAGACTCAAATTGCCAGCCGCACAGCCGTAATTCACAAACAGCTTAGGCCGGCCCTCCTTGATAGAGGCTATCGATCAAGGCTTTATAGCGCTCTGTTACCTTCTGCCGCTTGATCTTCAGGGTTGGCGTCATCAGGCCGTTTTCGATGCTCCAGGGCTCCAGCACCACGGCAACCCGTCTTATCTTTGCGTAACCAGGAAAATCCCTCAGCGCGCCACGTATACGCTTCAGTATCACCCCCTGAATCTTCTCGTCATTCAGGCTCTGCTGATTTGAGGAATCCAGCTCAAACTCCTCAGCCAAGCCATTCCACAGGTCTGGATTAAGCACCACCAGCGCGCCAAGATAGGGCTTGCCTTCACCCACCACCATGGCTTGCTCCACCAGGGGATCAAGATTGATCGCCATCTCCATATCCGATGGCGGGATCTTCTCACCATTCGAAAGCACCAGAATATCTTTGATCCGGCCAGTTATGTGAATGTGACCATCATCATCGATGCGCGCCTGGTCACCGGTATGCAGCCAACCCTGTGGGTCAAGCATCGCTGCGGTGGCGGTATGATTATTCCAGTAGCCGAGCATCATGCCGGGGGTTTTTACCAGTAACTCATCATCTTCACCAATCTTGACGGTTACACCGCGCAACGGCACGCCGACACTCTCCGGTTTGATGTTATGCATCGGGTTGACGCTGATCACCGGACTGGTTTCTGTCAACCCGTAACCCTGCAGCATCGGCAACCCAAGGCCCAGGAATACTTTGGCAATCTCCGGCGAAATGGCGGCCCCACCACTGACCGCCACCCGTAAACGGCCTCCCAGTTTATCAAGGATCTTTGCCGAAACCAGATGTCTTAGCACTGGGTAGATCAACAATCCAGGAAACCAGGATTGCCGACCCATGCGGTATTCAAACTCTTTGAAACCGACCGACAGTGCCATCTGAAACAACATCCGTGCTATTGCCGGTTTGTGTTTCAGCTGATCCTGAACCCGGGCGTAGACCCGCTCAAATATCCTCGGCACCGCGATGATTGCTGTCGGCCTGATGGTTTGCAAATCCTCCGCCAGTTGTGGAATTGAGCGAGCAAAAGAGACCGATGCGCCAGCCAACATCGGCAGGTAGTATCCTCCGGTTCGCTCCAGGGTATGGGAAAGGGGCAGAAAAGAGAGAAAGATGTCCTGTTGATAGCAGTCGACCACTGTTACCGAAGCGTGGGCTATGGAGAGCATATTCAGATGGCTCAACATAACCCCTTTGGGGCGTCCAGTGGTGCCGGATGTGTAGACGATGGAAGCGAGACTGTGGGGGTCAGCGTGACGAATTTGCAACGCTTCACCACGAGGCGGTAGCCAGTGCTTGACCTCCCGCACCAGATTCTCCTCGCCCGGATCTGGCTGTTTCACGGTCTCAAGCACCAGAACCCTCTGCAGATCGGGCAGCTCTTCAACCACATTCGCCATCCGGTTCCAGCGCCCGGTATCCTGTACCAGCAGCAATTTTACCGCCGCATCTTTGAGGATATAGGCAATGGCATCCGCCCGATCGTCGGTATACAGGGGCACCACCACCAATCCCAAGGATAACGCGGCCTGATCAAACATCACCCACTCAGGACAGTTGCGCATCAATACCGCTACCCGATCACCGGACTCTAGGCCCTCACCACTCAGCGCCTGACGCCAGCGGGCTACGTGGCGGGCCATGTCATCCCAGCTCAGCTCATACCACTGTTTACGGGAACGGTCATAACTGCGGTAGGCAACCGCATCCGGTGTGCGGCGTACCCGCTGGATAAAGAGCCCATCCAGGGTGCCCGCTTGTTCCACCGATATGAGGTCTTCACTCCACTCCACTTTTCTCTCCTGCACTTACCCCCTTTGGCTCTGTCAGGTGGGGGGCTGTTATCATTTTGTCCTTTGCATAGGTTGTCTCCTTGACTTGAGGTAGAATCCAAACCTGAACCTGACTCTACTCCTGACAGAGATCACTTGAGATGCAGATTTACTTAAACGGCTTAGAAAAGCAAATTCCTGACGCTCTGGACATGGCCGGATTGATCGAAATGCTCGAGCTGACCGATCAACGCATTGCCGTCGAGGTCAATGAGGAGCTGGTACCGCGCACAACTTTCAGCGGCCATGCCATCCAAGAACAAGATCGCATTGAGATCATCCATGCGGTCGGTGGCGGTTGAGTTGCCGTCAGACTTTTTTACAACTTCTACAGATAGAATCCGATGTCAAACGAAAATCAGACCGATAGCTTTAGCGTTGCCGGACGCACATTTACCTCCCGACTCTTGGTGGGAACCGGCAAATACAAGGATATGACGGAAACCCGCGCGGCCATCGACGCCAGCGGTGCGGAGATCGTCACCATTGCAGTGCGCCGCACTAATATCGGCCAGAACCAGGATGAGCCGAATATCCTGGAGACCCTGCCCCCTAGTGAATACACCTATCTGCCCAACACAGCCGGCTGTTTCGATGCAAAAACAGCCATCCGTACCTGCCGTCTTGCGCGGGAGCTGCTGGATGGCCACAACCTGGTGAAACTGGAAGTGCTCGGCGATCAGCAGACCCTGTTTCCCGATGTCGTTCAAACCATTGAGGCGGCCGAGGTGCTGATCAAGGAGGGATTCGAGGTGATGGTCTATACCAACGACGACCCAATCATGGCGAAACGGCTTGAAGAGCTCGGTTGTGCGGCAGTAATGCCTCTGGCTGCGCCGATCGGTTCCGGCCTTGGGGTACGCAATCGACTCAACATCCGCACCATCGTTGAAAACGCCAAGGTGCCGATTCTGGTCGATGCCGGGGTAGGTACCGCATCCGATGCCGCTGTCGCCATGGAGCTCGGCTGCGACGGGGTGCTGATGAACACCGCGATTGCGGCGGCTCAGAATCCGCTATTGATGGCCTCCGCCATGAAGAAGGGTATCCAGGCAGGCCGGGAGGCCTATCTGGCGGGGCGTATGCCGGCGAAACGGTTCGCCTCGGCCTCATCACCAACAGATGGCCTGTTCTTCTAACCGATTTGCGAGAGCCTGACAACACAACAGGAAGCAGATGCTCTTATGCCCCAATCTGAGAAAAAGCCGCGCCCGGTACGTAGCTATGTGCTGCGCCAGGGCCGCATGACCGAGGGCCAACAAAGGGCCTACCAGGCCCTCTGGCCCCGCTATGGTGTGGCGCTCGACAGTGGCCAGCTGGATCTCTCAGAGCTCTATGAGCAACCGCAGCCGGTCACCCTGGAGATCGGTTTTGGCAATGGAGAGTGCCTGCGTCAATTGGCACAGAAGGAGACTGAGAAGAACTTTCTCGGAATTGAGGTGCATGGGCCAGGGGTCGGTCACTTGATGATCCAGCTCGATCAGTATGAACTCAGCAACGTTCGTATTCTCAAAAGCGACGCCATGGAGCTGCTGCGCCACCATCTGCAGCCCGGCTCTCTGCAGCGGGTGCTGCTCTACTTTCCCGATCCTTGGCACAAACGCAAACACTATAAAAGACGTATCGTACAGGATGAGTTTGCCGAGCTGGTGTTCCTCGCCCTGATCCCAGGCGGCATTCTGCATATGGCAACCGACTGGGAAGACTACGCCAGGCAGATGATGAAAGTGTTGTCATCACACCGGGGCTTTAAGAATCAGGCTGGCGAGGGCAATTTCTCTCCACGCCCCGAAACCAGGCCGCTGACAAAGTTCGAACAACGCGGCGAGCGGCTTGGCCGTGGGGTCTGGGATCTGCTCTTCGAGAGGCAGTGATGGGTAGCCTGACCCTCAGGCAGTTCCGCTCACCACTGCTGGAACCGATCGACCTGCATCTGCAGGCCGGTGAGTGCCAAACCATCAGCGGCCCTTCCGGGTCGGGTAAAACCCGCCTGTTGCGGGCACTGGCCGACCTGGATCCTGTCCAGGGTGAGGTCTTGCTCAATGATCAGGAGCGATCCACCTTCAGCGCCCCCCAGTGGCGCAGCAAAGTGGGCCTACTGTTAGCGGAGAGTGGCTGGTGGCTGGAGCGGGTCGGTGACCATTTCAAGCAACCGGAAATTGAGCTATTCGAGCGCCTGGAGCTGCCCGCAGAGGCGATCAACTGGGAGGTCAACCGCCTCTCCAGCGGTGAGCGGCAGCGGCTCTCCCTGATCAGACTGCTGAGTAACCAGCCCCAGGTTCTGTTATTGGACGAAGCCACGTCCAATCTGGATCAGGCCAATACAACAAAAGTCGAGGCACTGATCACCGATTGGCGTAAGCAGCACCAGGTGGCTGTCCTGTGGGTCTCCCATGATCCACAGCAGCGGCAGCGAGTCAGCGATCGCAACTGGCTGATCGAGTCGGGCCGACTGAGGGAAGAGGCTTGAACCTGATTCTCCTAAGCCCCCTCGATCTCACCCTCGCCGCGGTGCTGGTGGTGGCGCTGGCGCTGATCTCCCTAAGACTCTCTCTGGGGATCGAGAGCAAGTTGCTGATTGCTGCGGTACGTACCGTGATTCAGCTCAGCCTGCTCGGTCTGGTGTTGAAATTCCTGTTTGTTCAGTCCCATCCACTGTTGATCGGTGGCTTGGCGTTGTTCATGCTGTTGGTTGCCGGCTATGAGGTAATGGCTCGACAACAGCGCCGTTTCAGTGGCATCTGGGGGTTCGGTGTGGGTACCCTGTCGATGTTCATCTCATCCTTCAGCGTCACCATCCTGGCCCTGACTGTGATCATCCAGGCACAGCCCTGGTATTCGGTGCAATATCTGATTCCACTGCTCGGCATGCTGCTGGGCAACACCATGTCGGGGATTGCTATTGCACTGGACAATCTCACCCAGAATGCCTGGCAGAGACGCCAGCAGATCGAGGCACAGTTGATCCTCGGGCACTCCTGGGATCAAGCGATCAGAGAGATACGCCGCAATGCGCTGCGCAGCGGCCTGATTCCCATCATCAATGCAATGGCCGCTGCCGGTATCGTCAGCCTGCCAGGCATGATGACGGGCCAGATTCTCGCCGGAACACCACCAATGGAAGCTACCAAGTATCAGATATTGATCATGTTGCTGATTGCCGCCGGCACCGGCTTTGGCGCCACGGCTGCGGTATGGATCGGCGCCAAACGGTTGTTCGATGACCGGGAACGCCTGCGACTCGACCGGCTGTGTAAAGAACGTGCCTGAGCCGCTGCGAGGGTCGCCCCGCTACTCAGACTGCCGCTCTCCGCGGATCACTTTGATCACCAGCAGAACCACCGGGATGCCATGCAACAGCAAATCGAGGATATCGATCGGGCGCTCCAGGGTACCGGCCATCAACATCTTTAGCTTCTCCCACAGATGGGGCTCGGGTACGAATGGAGCCAGCCCCAGCAAGACAACAGGCAGCGCAATCATCTGCAGGGGAATACGATCAAGCCAGTTGAACATCTCGTTTTGATACCTCGACTTCTGCGCCAACACGGGTAGTCCATCATTCTCCGCATGGCGCGATTCAGGCAATCTTGGATCAGGACGCCATTATTGCCTATTTTCCGGCCACTTTCATTCATTCTCGCCGGCTTGAAAATGTCGCTGCAGCTCCAATCCCATGGCGCTCAACCCACCCAGCGACCAGCCGCCATCCACCGGCATTACCGCGCCACTGATATAGCTCGCCATCGGCGAGGCCAGAAACAGCGCCAGATTAGCCACATCCTCCGCTCTGCCCAAACGCTTCAAAGGCACTGAATCGGTGATCATCTGCCTGGCTTCCGCACTGGGCGCCAGACGCTTCATCCCTTCTGTATTGTCAATCGGCCCAGGAACAATGGAGTTGACCCTCACCCCGGACTCCCCCCACTCCATGGCTAACACTCTGGTCACCATATCCACGCCCGCCTTGGCGGCACAGACATGCAGCTGCATGGGCATGGGCACATAGGCCTGGGGAGCGGAGATGTTGATCACTGAAGCACCAGGCTTTCTCAGGTAGGCATAGGCAGTGCGCAACACATGATAGGTACCTAGCAGATCGATATCGACCACTGCGGAGAAGCCTCCAGGAGAGATATCCAATGCGCTGGCGGGAAAGTTACCGGCCGCGCCGGAGACCAGCACATCGATACCATCAAACTGATGGCT
This sequence comes from Candidatus Thiodiazotropha sp., assembly GCA_037382205.1. Lineage (GTDB taxonomy): Bacteria > Pseudomonadota > Gammaproteobacteria > Chromatiales > Chromatiaceae > Thiodiazotropha. The sequence goes on along the minus strand of JARRQD010000046.1, from coordinate 7,475 downwards.
GATCTCACCGATGGCCTGTTCTATCGCATCCAGATCCCGCACATCGGCACATCGACCAATAACCTCTCCAGCAGACACCGAGAGGCGGGAGAGGGCGTTGTCCATCCGCTCCCGAGAACGCCCGACCACCGCAAGCTTGGCCCCATGCGTGGCAAATGCTTCGGCGATGCCCAGGTTGATGCCACTGGTTCCGCCGACCACCAGTACGGACTGCCCGGTGAAGTCGATCCACTGCGCCATTGCCACCTCCAGGTTGCTTATCAGTTCAATTTTTATTCTATTTTCCTGGCCCAATTCGCTGAGGTGCCCGCGCAACGCCTGCCGCTTCGAAGGTTGGGGCCTGCCCCTAAAGCTCACCCAGCATACGCTTCGCTTCTTGACCGACACTGTTCTCCGCCCCTAACTCAATCGCTTTATTGAATGCGGCTGCGGCACCCTGTTTATCACCAGTCTGCGCCAGGACGAATCCCAAAGAGAGCTGGATACGCTGAAACGTCTCATCCTGCTGAATGCCTGCCAACAGAATATCGACCGCCTGTTCGGCCTGGCCGGTGTAGAAAAGCGCTAGCCCCAGGTCGTTGTAGGACTCAACATCCTTTGGGTTGATGGTCAATACACGCTGATAAAGCTCGATTGCCTGCGGGTAGTTTTTCTGCGCGAAATAGCTATCGGCCAGCCGTGCGATCAGCGCCGGATCCTGCTGCTTGAGATCCTCATCCGTCGGTGTAAATGCCACGCCTGGGTTCAGGCCCACAGCTGGGGGATTCGGCATTGGGTGGGGAGCAACCGGATTGCTTGGCGCTGCTGTCGCGGCTACTGCCGGCGGCTGCTCATAATAGCTTCGAGTGATTGCGTAGACCATCAAGCCATAGGTGATCTCTACAACCAGGATTACCAGCCAGGTAAGGATGCTAAATTTTGGCATAATAGTCAGTATCTTAGTAATTTTTATCAATTCAGTTAAAGCCTTCAAGGTAAAAGACTGCGCCCTGACCCCATACCCTGTCAACCAGGATAGCCTTAAGTTTTGTACATCAAATCCAAAAAGAATTAGAATCCGCATCGATGGCGAATGAATCAAAAGGACGCGAACAGATAGCACAGACTGAGGGAATAGATCTTATGGCCAGGGAGAAACGCACAGGCATACCGGCAATTCCAGACAACTTTACGGAACTGCTCAATCAGTGGCAGCAAAATACGCTAAAGAAAATCGAAGGTTTCGGCTGGCGGGTGAAGTTCATCCGTCGTCCGTTGTTTCAGGAAATCACTATCGTCGTCACCAATCCAACTGGGGATCAGATCGGTACCCTGGAACAGGACGGTGAAGTCTGTGTCCATCCGGTCTCTGACTTTCGGCGCTGATAACGCTCACTCAATCACTTCATCGGCCAGCATCAGCACCTCTTCCGCCAACCTCACGCCAATCTTGCTAGCGGTTTTTGCATTCAGGGTCAGGCGGGTTCCCAGTGGATCTTGTACACCAATCTGCGACGGCTTAACACCCTGAAAAAGAACCTGCGTGGCCAGGGTTGCAGCCTGTGCGCCGATACTTGGGATATCGGGATTCACCGCCAGCAGAAGACCGAGCCTGACCACATTGTCCGACTGACCAATACAGATCAGACGATCTTTCACGCATTGACGTTTCAACCAGTGGATATTCTCCAAAGTGTAGAGCACCGGATCCGTCGGCAGCCAGATGGCATCCACCTCAGCCTCCAACCTTCGATAGGCCTGCTTCAGCTCTTTGGCGCGTTCAATCGACCTGGCACTGATATCGATACCCACCAGTTTCGCCGCCCTCTGCGCCTCTCTGACACTCAGCGCGCTATGGGATTTGCTGTAGATCACCCCTAAACGCCGGATCTCAGGAAACAGCAGATTCATAGAGAGCAACTGGGTACCGGGAGAAACCTCAGCATTGATCCCGGCCAGATTGCTCTGTCCATCCAGTAACTTATACCTCTGCCAATTCAATACCATGGCAAAAATCACCGGGACCTGTTGATCATGCTGAGTTGCGGCTTTGGCAAAATAGGCCGCCTTGGCGCCAAACGCCAGGATCAACGAAGGTTTGGACGCTATGACCTGACTCAGCACCTGAGGCGCACGCTGAATATCACCCTGGAGATTGAATACTTCAATCGGTTGTTTCACTTTTGCCCTGAACTCAACGAGAGGTTGCTCATAAACAGCCTCTGTGTCTGACAGCAGGACAGCGATCGACTGTTGGGCCGACCAGACGGGCTGGGTGAATAACATGAAGATAAGGATCAGCAGATATCGATCATTCATGACTGCTCCACCCTTCGATATGAAGTGTACGCATCACCGCGCTTGTTTGAGAGGAAAGTATGAATTTTTTCAGCGCCTCAGCCCGCTCCGTCGTAACAACGCCTCTGATGTAACCCAATACAGGTAAATCTACCGATGTCGATTCACTGATGACCTGCAGCGAATCGATCAGCCTGGGATTGAGGGTGCGAAACAGCTTCATATTGGCCTGCGACACCAGGGCAACATCAACCTGCCCCAATGCTGCGGCGAAGATCGCATCGGCATCTGTCGGCACCTCAACGATACTCAGCTGATCAAATGCCACGAAACTGTCGCTGTTGAGCATGCTCGCCAGTAACAGTTTGGAACCTGGACCAAGAGTGGTCATCGCCAGGGTCAGGCGCTCAGGTGTATTGGTCTCATCCGTGGCGTGACGTCTGGTAACCAATAATTTACGGTAACTGTTTTGCTCATGATGCACAGGCTGTAAGAGGGGGATAAAGCTGATCTCGTCCCCATAGCGCTCGTGATACCAGTGGGGCGCAAATACATAGGCGGGCCGATCACTGCGCACCCGGGCGTCAAAATCAGTCAGATGGGTAAACGGTTGAAACTCAATGTTTTTGTCAAAATCTTTCAGCAACGATTCCATATCGTTCTTCAGGCGGCCAAGATTATTCTGGGGTGAATCAGGATCAAAGTAATAGAAACGTAGCCCATCATTCCCGGCAGCCTTTCCAGGCATGATCAGCAGGCATAGCCAAATAAGGCAAGTTGCCAAATTTAATCGCTTCAGATTATACAATCACTCTGCTCCCTCGGAGCTGTAAGCCTTAAAGGAATCCCAAAGTAAAACATCACTGCGGCGAATGCCCGGCTCTCTCTGCTTGATCTTCCTGGATTCAGGAGCATCTTAGAGTCTGTCAGCCTAGGGCCTGTTAACACTACACTCGTGTAGTGTCCTATATAAACCATACATTTAGACGAGGCCTATCATGACATTGAGCTTAAATCCCTTGGCTCGCCCTGCGGCAAGCCACTCAAGCCACGATTGCGGCGTTGCACCCCTTGGAAAGGGAACAGCCATTCCCGGCGGGCTGCGCCTTGCACTCGCGGCTTGAGTGGCTTTCTAAATGCACGCTCTATATAAGACACTAGGGTAGCTGGAAATAAAAAGTTGCACCGGCATCCACCACGGATTCCGCCCACACCGAGCCTCCATGCCGATGGATGATTCTGGCAACAGTCGCCAACCCGATACCGGTACCTTCAAAATCACTGCTTTTATGCAATCGCTGGAATGCACCAAACAGATTCCCCGCATAGCGCATATCGAAACCAGCACCATTATCTTCAATAAAATAGCAGGGTTTACCCGCTTTTTCCGTTTTACCAAAAATAATTTCAGCCTTTTCACGACGACCGGTGTACTTCCAGGCATTGCCAATCAGGTTCTCCAACGCGATACCAAGCAACTGCTCATCGCCTTTAACCTTCAGACCAGCTTCAATTTGCACACTCACCTGTCGTTCAGGCTCACTCTCTGCCAGCGTACTGAGAATGGTGTTTGCCAAAGCGCTCAAATCAACGGTGCCGACCTGCATCTCCTGTCGGCCGAGCCTTGAGAGTCGTAACAGACTCTCAATCAATACGCCCATGCGGGTTGCCGCCGCGCTTACCCGCCCCAGATAGTCGAGCCCGCTATCATCAAGACGATCCTGATACTCTTCTGTCAGTACCTGACTGAAACCTACAATACTGCGCAATGGGGCACGCAGATCGTGAGATACCGAGTAGCTGAAGGCTTCAAGTTCTTTGTTACTTCTGGCCAGCTCAGCGGTTCTCTTCTCAACCTTGAACTCCAAAGAACGGTTGTAATCATCCAGCGCTCTACGGGAATTCTCCAGATTGGTGGTCATACGGTTGAACGAGGTTGCAAAGCGAGCAAACTCCGAACACATCAGCTCTTGCATGCTCAGGCGATAGTCCAGATCACCTGCTGAAACCTGCTTGACACCGGTGTCAAGCTGACTGACCGCCCTGAGCAGACGTCTGGTGACCAATAGAGAGACAAAAAATCCAAACAGGATAAAGACCGCAGCTACCGTGATATAAAAAAACCAGATTTGAGTGATCTCATCATGCCATTGGGCTGTCAGGGCATCGATACTCGCCTCTACCCCAGCCAGTGAGATGCCACAATAGAGAACGCCCCACAACTCCTGTCCATTGAATACCGGTGTTGCCACCTGCATCAACCGATCCTGTGTCGTTGAGGTATCCAGGGCATCGATGATGTGTACAGAAAAATCACTAACCCGGTCATCGATGAACGCCCCTTTCAACAGGGCCAATGCCTGCTTATCACTCCGGGTTTCCGGTAGACTGCCCACCTGATCAATCTGGTTGTGAGCCACCACCTGACCAAGGCGACTGATCACCATACAAAACTGAATATCCTGATCGCCGTCGGTGACCTGTTTCATCAGTTTAATCAGAAAACTGAAATCGTAACCGGTGATTGCCTGATTCGCACTCAGCGCCATACTGCGTATCAACGATGCACTACGAGCCTGCATTGCGTCACGGATGGAGACAATATCTTCAGCCTGTTTGGTATTGTAGAAATTACTGATCTGTTGCCAGAATAACAGACTAATTGCCATAAAAAGCAGCAGTAAACCCAGATTCATCGATAACAGATAGATCCGGATCGAAGGTAGCTTGTTTTTATAGTTGCGAGAACGTTTGGCGCCCATATATGGCGTTTGGAAAGATTCGAGTACTGGTTTTTTTAAATGCCATTGCCCGGCGACTTAGAATGGTTCAAAAAGACAGATAGCGCCTATGTCACGCCACCTCTGCCAAAGCCTTGTAGCACTGCTCCTGCTCAGTTTTCACACGGCCGCGCAGACCAATGAAACTTTGATCATCACCGATCAGCAGATGGAGGAGGCCAAGCGTCTGTTCAGCGGCCCGGTTGAAGAGGATTACTATCGAACCGATGCCGAACTGGTCAGCGCCACCGGTAGCGCCAAACCGGTATTCCTGGCGCCATCTGTCGCCAGTGTCATCACCAAGCAGGAGATCGCTGCAATGGGCGCCAGATCCCTGTTTGAAGTTTTAGAGACAGTACCCGGCATACATATCACCCCATCCAGTAACTACGGCCCACTGATCACCAACATCAACATCCGTGGCATCACCACCGCACTCAACCCACAGGTACTGGTATTGATCAACGGTGCGCCAATCAAAGATCTGTGGAATGGCAATCTCGGCCATCGTTTTGAGATGCCGGTGGAGATGATCTCCAGGATTGAAATCGTCAGAGGACCTGGCTCTGCCGTTCATGGTGCTGACGCCTTTGCCGGCACCATCAACATCATCACCAAAGATGGCCAGGAGATCGATGGCGCTCGGGTGGGGATTCGCCAGGGCTCTTTCGACACAACCAACGGCTGGCTGCAATATGGCAGCAATCTTCAGGGCTGGGATCTGGTGGCCAGTGTGGAAGCTCTGCAACAGGGAACCGATGACAACCGGGTTATTCAGCAGGACCTGCAAACCAGTCTGGATGAGAGCTTTGGCAGCCAAGCCTCACAGGCCCCTGGCGCGATGAATCTGGATCAGCGGCTGATCAACTTCCACTTCGGCTTACGCAAAGAGCGATGGACGGCCCGCCTCTGGGGATATAGGCAAAGGGAGGCGGGCGTTGGTGTCGGTGCCGCACCGGTATTGGATGCTGAAGGTAGGCACGAGAAAGATCTCTACACGCTTGATCTGCTCTACCAAAACCAGGATCTTCACCCGGACTGGAATCTGCAGCTCAGATTCAATTACAACTACACCAGTTACATCAGCAAGTTCAACCTCTTCCCGGCAGGCACCACCCTACCTATCGGCGCAGATGGCAACCTGGACTTCAACAACCCGGTTGGGGTCACCCACTTCAGCGAAGGCTATATCGGCCACCCGGAGGCCACCAACCGTATCTACCGTAACGATATCATTGGCGCTTACGATGGCCTGGCGCATCATTTGATGCGGCTCTCTGCAGGTTACAATAGTATGGACTATGAAGCCGGCTCAAGGCAGAACTTCGGCCCAGGTGTGCTTAATGGGAGTCCCCAAGAGGTCGATGGCACCCTGACCAATGTCACCGGTACGCCTTATAACTACAGCCCGAACAAAAGACGGGATCTCTGGTACTTCTCCCTGCAGGACGAATGGAACTTCGCCAAACATTGGGATCTCACCCTGGGTGCCCGCTATGATCGCTACTCAGACTTCGGTGACACTTTCAATCCCCGGCTGGCGCTGGTATGGCAGACCCGTTTCGATCTGACCACCAAACTGCTCTATGGACGTGCCTTTCGCCCCCCCTCCTTCTCAGAACTCTATGCACAGAACAATCCGGTTCAACTGGGTAACACAGAGCTTGACCCGGAGACTATCGATACCCTTGAGTTTGCCATTGACTGGCATCCCAACCCAGATCTGCGAATCGCCACCAACCTGTTTGCCTATCAGATCGAGGATCTGATCGAAGCGGTAGCTGATCCAGGCGGCGCCAGCAATACCAATCAGAATGCCAGAGACCAGCAGGGTCACGGCATCGAGTTCGAGATCGACTGGCAGCTCAACAAGCAACTCAGGGTGCAAAGCAACGGCGCCTGGCAACGGAGTGAAGACAGCGACAGCGGTAAGCAGCTGGCCAACTCCCATGGCTTTCAATACTACGCCCGCGCCAACTGGCACTTTCTGCCGAACTGGTCAATCGACGGTCAGTGGTTCTGGATTGGCAAAAGGAGACGGGCAGAAGAGGATTTTCGAGATGACATCGACGCCTACCATCTGCTCAACTTGACTCTGCGCAAACAACAGCTGATCGAACATCTCGACCTGGCCTTTGGTATCAGGAATCTTTTGGATGACGAGATAAACGAACCGGCCAGCTCAACGATAATAAATCAATACCCGATGGAAAGCCGGGCCTACTGGCTGTCACTTGAGATTAACTATTAACCCAAAAAAATGAGACTACCGAGGGTTTTGCCTACCGCCAAGACATCCGAGCCTTCAACCTAAAAAGATCAGTTGGACAGCGTGAAGGGTGCGTTTGTGGGGGTGCCGGGCAAGGGTCGCTCCTGCACATCCATGTGCCCGCGACACTGGTGCATCCCTGCACGGCG
>JARRQD010000045.1:39064-46624 GCA_037382205.1 Candidatus Thiodiazotropha sp. | reverse complement strand
TGGCACGCTTGTGGCGGCGCATGGCGGCGTTGCAACGCCTTGGAATAGCGCGCTATTGTGCGTCGTTGCGCGCCGTGCAGGGATGCACCAGTGTCGCGGGCACATGGATGTGCAGGAGCAACCCTTGCCCTGCACCCCCACAAACGCACCCTTCACGCTGTCCAACTGATCTTTGTTAGGTTGAATTGCTTGTTCAGCAATGGGCTCTAATCTACGGTTTGACTCTGAACTGTCATCGTTTCAATCGGTCGCTTCTGCATGGGTAGTCAGAACCATAAGGGCCTCTATCGCGGCTATTGGTAGCAGTATGCATCCTTTCATGGTCTGTTATGGGCTTGAGCGTTTTGAGCGGCTGACTGAGAGGACCGGGGTGCCTACTGAGCTGATATCCCGACAGCCGCTTGATCTTAAAAAGCGTATACTGCATGCACTGGGACTGTTATAGGCATCGTGAGGATGCGGCTATAGATCTCGAGATGTAGCAGCACACTTGTTCCCGTCAGAAAGTGTTCGGTTTGGTTTGTCAGGTTGAGAGTTATGATGGAAAGCGATAAAGGAAATTTAAAGATCGGTTTGGCTCTGGGTAGTGGGGCCGCACGTGGCTGGTCGCATATTGGAATTATCAAGGGATTGGCTCAGCTGGACATCGAACCTGAAATTGTCTGTGGCAGTTCGATAGGCGCCTTGGTTGGAGCGGCTTACGCAGCGGATAAGATTGATTTGCTTGAGTCCTGGACTCGTTCATTGACCTGGAAAGAGATCATCCGCTTTCTTGATCCCAGCCTGTCGGGCGGCGGTTTCATTCAAGGAGAGAAGTTGACCGAATTTGTTGCTGAACATGTTGAGGCGGTGGATTTTGAGCAGCTAACCCGTCAACTGGGAATTGTCGCGACCGAGCTTGAGAGTGGGCGGGAGGTTTGGTTTCGCAAAGGTCCTGTGGTGGATGCTGTGCGTGCTTCGATCAGTCTGCCCGGGTTGTTTACACCAATCTCACTGGATGGGCACTGGCTGGTGGATGGGGGGCTGGCCAATCCGGTGCCTGTCTCCCTGTGTAGGGCGATGGGTGCTGATATTGTGATTGCCGTGAATCTGAATGGGGACATTCTGGGTAAGCATCTAAAGCGCAATACCGAGACAAGAAAACTGCCTCAGCAGTCTAAAAAAGCGACAGGGGAGGGGGATCTGCTCAGTCGTGTCACAGCTCAGTTGAAGAGTTCTCTGGAGAGTAGCAAGCGGGATCTGCTTGGTAAGTTGTTTGGCGTAGAGCGCAAGGCGCCTGGTCTCTACGATGTGCTAGCCAGCTCAATTAACATCATGCAGGACCGGATTACCCGCAGCCGTATGGCTGGGGATCCGCCGGATGTAATTTTATCACCACGTATGTCCAAGCTTGGGCTTATGGAGTTCGATAAGGCGGAATTAGGGATTGCTGAGGGGTTACGAGAGGTTGAGCGTATGCGGCCAGTCTTAGAGCAGTTGTTTAACCGATAAACTTCAAATCAACCACCCTACTGTTGTCCAAAGGGATCAATATCAGGCACTCAAGCGGCTTTGTTGGCGGTGGCTATGTGTCGGTCTGACTTCGGATTTTCTCAGAAATAACAATCAATGGGAGATGCACAACGATCTTTTAGGATGATTCTCGTCTTTTTTGACCAGTTTTAATCTTGCATTTGGCGCTCAGGTCGCGAGTAAAAAATGAGTGGGTGGTTTAATATCTTGTTGAAACTATTAGCTATTTTGAGTTTATATTTGAGTTTTGTTTTGTGCTGCGGCAATCCTAATGCCGAACTGTTCTGCAAACCAAGGACAAAGATATTGAATGTTGATTTGTAAAGTTTACAAATTTTCGCCGATATACTTTTTGATGTCTTTTGGATTTGGCAGAGGGATAGGATACATGTCGCCAGCACATAGCAAATTTGGATTGGAAAGTCAGCTAATACTCATTATTTTGTTGTTTTTACTTCCGTTTGGTGCTTACTCCAAAAACAAGTGCCTCTATATCTCCTCCTATCACCAGGGGTATGCCTGGTCTGATGGGGTAGAACGGGGTTTGAGAAAAAGTATCGGAACCCAGTGCGAACTGAAACAGATCGATATGGATACCAAGCGCCACAAAGATGAGGCGTACAAGCAGCAAGTTGCCAAAGAGGCCAGAGATCTGATTTTGTCCTGGAAGCCCGATGTTGTGATTACTGCCGATGACAATGCGGCAAAATATGTGATTCAGCTCTATTTTAAGGGGCATGAAATTCCTTTTGTTTTCTGCGGCATTAATTGGAATGTGGATGCCTATGGGTTTCCATACAGCAATACCACCGGCATGGTGGAGGTGGCGCCCATCGATGTGTTGTTTAACAAGGCCAGGAGTATTCGAGTCGGCGCTGAGCGGGCTGTCTATCTGGGGGCGGATACCCTGACAGAAGAGAAGAATGCCGTCCGCTTCGAAGAGATGGCCGAGAAGATCGGACTGCAATTGGATCGTCACCTGGTCGCTTCGATGGCCGAGTGGTTGGCTGCTTATGAAACGGCCCAGGAGTACGATTTTTTAATCATCGGGAGTAATTCCGGAATTAATGACTGGAATGAGTCTGAAGTGATCGATCGCTTGAAGCTCACAACTCACATTCTGAGTTTGACGACACATAACTGGATGATGCCCTATAGCATGCTTGGCTTTACCAAAATCCCCGAAGAGCATGGTGAATGGGCTGCCAAGGCAGCACTGGCGATTCTGGATGGTGTATCTCCGACTGATATCCCAATTGTTTCGAACAGAAAGTGGGAGATCTGGGTCAACCATTCAATGCTCGAAGTCAGTGGTTTGAAGCTTCCCGGTCCATTAGTTAGAAAAGCTAAGAAACTACACTAGATATGAGATCCACGTTCCGGGAAAAAGTATTCATTGGTCAGAGCCGATTGCTGGTATGGCTGCTTGTGGTTGTCTGTTCCTTGCTGTCGATCGTTTATTCTGTATCCCGTGAGGTTTCAGGCGTTAAGCGAGAGTTTGCCAATCAAGCCTGGCAGGTCCAACGTGCTGTGATCCACCGCGTCGCCAATCTTGAGACCGTGTTGACTGCCTTGGTCGGGCAGCACCATGCGAGCGATAACCTAAGCAGTGCAGAGCAGACCCTGTTTTCCCAAGAACTGCTGAAAGCCTACCCATTCATCCACTCGATAATGCATGTTGAGCAGGTTAGCAAAGAGGATGTGGCGGCATTTGAGGATCGCATGAGGGTGGAAGGTTTCGTCGGTTTCAAGTTGAAACAGGATCGGGGGGTAAAACCGGGCAGTGGCAGTCAATACCTTGGATTCCAATTGCCAGTCAGTTTTATTGAGCCTATGGAGCCAAGAACAGCGAATTTTCTGGGTTATGACCTGGCTAATGAATCATCCTTTACGATGCTGATTGAGAAGGCGATCAAGGATGGTGATACGATCGCCCTTGAAACACTGCAGAATCGCTATATCAATGAGCCTCTTTACTTGATTTTGAAACCGATCTATTTGGGGCGATACCCGCCAGAGAAGGCCAGTGAACGGTGGGAGATGTTGAGTGGTTTTGCTGTTCTGAGAATCGATGTTGAACAGTTCGTCTCAAGTTTGGAGCTGCCAGGGCAGAATTTAGGCTTAAAGCTATTTCGTGGTGTGCCAGAAAATGGTGATGGACAGAGTCGGCTTTTGGCTCAGTTTGGTGCAGAGATTGGCCAACTGGGGCTGTTTGAGCATCGCTTAAATTTTACCCAGCCACTGGAAATTCATGGTTTGCAGTTTACGCTCTCTGTCACTCGTAAGATCAGTCTGAATGCCATTCAGGGTTCTAGGGTGTTTATTGAATGGATGATCACCATGCTGGTTCTGGGCTTGATCATTGCGGTTTATCGAAATCGCCGATATGCCAAACTGCAGGAGGAGGCCGCAGAGCGTGTGCTAGCCATTGAGGGCGCTCGCTTTACGAATGTGATCGACACCGCGTTTGATGCGGTAATTACTGCAGATGGCAGTGGCCGAATCCTCAGTTGGAACCAGCAGGCCAAGGAGGTTTTCGGCTACGACGAGCGGTTTGTGTTGGGCTTGAGGTTGTTTCAACTTATATTATCTCCTGAAACTTTTGTAAAATTAGAAAGTGAACTGATAAAGATCTTGCAGCGCCAAGATGATCAGCCTAGCCGGCTAAGACTGGAGACTCAGGGCCAAAGAAAAAATGGTCAAGAGTTCCCCTTGGAGCTGTCGATATCCAGCTCAACAGCCGGTAATTCGCCGATGCTGAGTATATTTGCCAGGGATATTACGGAGCGTAAGCGATGGGATGAGAGGGTTCGCTATCTAGCCTATTGTGACTCGCTGACGGATCTACCTAACCGGCAGGCATTCAAAGAACAGGTTGCAAGGGCAATCAATGCCGCAAAACGGCATAACAGGATAGGTGCTGTACTCTATCTTGATCTGGATGAATTCAAGCGAATCAATGATACCCTCGGCCATGATATCGGTGACATGTTACTGCAGCACATCACCAAGCGGTTGGTTGAACAGGTTCGTGTTTCTGATACGATCAGTTATTCTCACAGTGGTCAATTCAGTGGTAAGAACATCGCTCGTCTCGGTGGTGATGAATTTACCGTTCTGTTGGATGAGATCGATGAACCGGAAGATGCAGCGATTGTTGCCAAGCGAGTTCAGAATGTGATTGCCAGATCTTACAATCTAAACGGTCACGACGTCTATGTGACGCCAAGCATTGGCATAGCGATATTTCCTCGGGATGGGCATGATGTGGAAGAGCTGCTGAAAAATGCAGATACTGCCATGTATCATGCCAAGGCTGTGGGCAAAAACAATTTCCAATTCTATACGGATCAGATGAATGCGCTTGCAGCTACCCGCTTGAAATTGGAGGGTAAGTTGCGTAAGGCGCTGGCCGGTAAAGAGATGGAGCTCTACTATCAGCCGCAAATCGATATGCGTTCTGGTCAGCTGGTCTCTGCCGAGGCGCTATTACGCTGGCATCAACCTGAATTGGGTATGATTCCGCCGGATGAGTTTATTCCCATTGCTGAAGAGACCGGCATGATCATCGAGCTTGGTGAATGGGTGCTTAACGAGGCATGTCGTCAGAATAAGGCCTGGCAGGATGCAGGGTGCCAGTACATCAGAGTGGCGATCAACCTGAGCGGTATGCAGTTCATTCAGCGTGATCTCAGTGTCAGAGTCGAAAACTCTTTGCGGACCTCAGGGTTGGATCCCAAGTATCTGGAGTTCGAAATTACAGAAAGTATCCTGATGCGTAATGTGAATGAGACGATTGCTGCTTTGAATGAGTTCAAGATGATGGGTATCAATATCTCGGTTGACGATTTTGGTACCGGCTACTCATCTTTGAGCTATCTGAAACGGTTCCCGCTGAATTCCTTAAAAATTGATCGCTCGTTTATCCGGGATATCTCGGAGAGTGCGGATGACGTGACGATTACCTCTGCGATTATCGCTATGGCCCACCAACTCAATCTCGGGGTGGTTGCCGAGGGGGTGGAGACACAAAGACAGCTCGATTTTCTGCAGCAGCAGGGGTGTGAGATGGCTCAGGGTTATTTTTTCAGTAAGCCCTTACCGGCTGAAGAGTTTGAAGCCATGTTGAGCGGCAGTGATAACAAGGTAATGCGACTGCAGCAAAATTAAGGTTGCCATCATTGAACAAAGGATTAGCCGGCCATGACCCCTGCGGCTTTTCACTTGTCAGTTGGGTTGTAGATATGGATGTCCCTTTGCGGAAAAGGAATGCTGATCTCGGCCTCAGTAAACTTTTGGTTGATCGATTCATGCAGAGCTGTAATGGTGAGCAAACGGTTTTCCATCGACCCAAGGTAGACTCGCAACAGTAGATTGAGTGCGCTGTCGCCGAACGCTTCGAAGGTGGCTACCGGTTTAGGCTCATCCAGTACGTTTTCATTCTCACTGGCCGCTTCAATCATCAGCTTCATGGCCTGTTTTACATCGCTGCCATAGGCAACGCCGACTGTAATGATGATGCGATTGATTTTGTCACTCAGAGTCCAGTTGATTACCCGTCCAGTGATAAACTCTTTATTCGGGATCAGCATCTCCTGCTTATCATAGTTAGTAATGGTGGTGGCGCGGATACGGATTCTGGAGACGACACCGGTGGTATCATCAAGGGTCACGATATCACCAACCCTGATTGGCCGCTCAAATAGCAGTATGATGCCACTGATAAAGTTGGCGACAATCTCCTGTAAGCCAAAGCCAAGCCCGACACCCAGTGCGGCGACCAGCCACTGAATGCTCGACCACTGAAAACCGATGGTGCTGAATGTGGTGATAATACCAATACCTGCAATCAAGTATTGCAGCAGTGTGGTTAGCGCATAGCGGGCACCGGTCTCTAATGGCAGCCTCTGTAAGAGGGTGATCTCAAGGATGCCGGGTAAATTTTTTGCGGCCAGTACGGTGAAAACCAGAATCATCACTCCGATGAAGATATCATTCAGTGTGAGTGATCCTTCCGTGACAATGCCATCAATAACATGGCTGGCGGTAAAGGGTAGCTGAATGGTGGTTAGAAAATCCAAAGCTGGGAGAAAATCGGCCCAGATCAACCAACTACCTACCACAGAGCCAAACAGATAACCAAAGCGAACCAGGCGCTTGGCCTGCTCACTCAGGGTATCGAAGTTGATTTCAGGAATCTCAGTAGCGATCACCGTGCTCTCGTCTTCCTGATGCTCCTGCTCTCTCTGTTGACGCAGCTCTTCACGGCGCTGCAGGGCGTTCTCATAGCGTAGTCTTCGTTCAGCGATAAACAGATAGCGGAGTAGCAGCTCTTTGAGGATGAACAGGCCAACAAAGAACCAAAAGGTCAGTTCAACCAACTTCAGCAGGCGTGTTGAAAGGGTCAGATAACCAATGCTACTGGCGGCGACGATACCCAAGCCAATCAGTAACAGCAGTGGAAACCAGAGAAATTGGAGTTGTGCCAGGATGGCATTTGGGTTGACTCGATGCCAAGTCTGAAACAGTTGGCCGTTCTTATTCAGCAGACGATGGAGAAAAACCACTGTTGTGATCATCAACGCAATGATTGCAATCCGCGCAATATGTTGCGTTTCGACTGAGAGATAGTCTCCTTCTGTCAAGGTGACGATGAAGCGCAAGGGAACGGCAATCGGGATAAGCCAGCGTAACTCTTTTGCCAATGCTATACAAACCTGACTGTTCCAACGTAAGTGGCGCATGCCGATGCCCTCGGGCAGGCAGAGTTGATAGAGCAGTAGTGTAGCGATCAAGGTAATGCCTACGTTGACCAAGGAGGTGGCGAGCACCAGGCTGAAAGGTGTTGCTGTGGGCAGGGTTTTGAGTAGTACACCCAGGCTGATCATAATGGTCGGTAGAATACCGATCTTAGCCAGAGTAAGCAGTAGGGCCCACAATGTCAGACGGATTGAGTCAGTACGTATTTTGCGTGTCGATTGTCCTAGCAAAGGCAATTGGAGTGCGAATTTGCGTTGCTTCCAGATCATCACCATCAGCAGGGCGAGC
>JARRQD010000045.1:31812-38992 GCA_037382205.1 Candidatus Thiodiazotropha sp. | reverse complement strand
CGCTGTTTTGCCGCCTGAATCAATTCATTGCCCGCTGTGAGCCACTCATCTGGGGAGGTCAGTCGGGCTAAGCCGGATTTGAGTTGGGAGAAATCGAGAAGGTCGAGCAGATCGCCACTTGAGATCCAGATCAGCTGATCTTCGATGTAGGCAACATAGCTTTCGGATACTTCAAGCAGTTTGCGTTCGGCCTGGTCAAGTGAGGCCAACTGGGTAATGTAACGCCCATAGATCTTCTGCAGTTCGTTGAGTGCCTCGCGGCGTGCGCCCAGAAGACTGAACACCTGTTTGCGAAGTTTCGCCACATCATCCTCAGACAATTCTTCGATCAGCGGCTGGGTAACCTGATCAACATGTTGGGAAAAACTGCCCTGAACCAGCAACTGCTCTTCGATGGCGATTTGGCGATCGGTGGCGAGGTTGATCTCCTGCTTACGCTCAGCCGATGAGCGGCTGTAACTCTGCAGAGATGGAAGCGCCTGAAGACGGCGGGAGAGCATTTTACCGATCGCCTTGCTGGCGCCAACCACCTCCACTCGCTGCTTGCTGTGTTCAAAGTCGTCACTGATCTGTTCCAATTGACGCTGGGTGGCCTGAAGTTTTTGTGAGACCCGCTGCTCCCAATAGACGAGCTCTTCCATCTCCCCCCGGTATTGTGCGTTTTTCTCTGCGATCTCCTTGATCGGTTCGGGTAGGCTCTGAGACTGTTTGTTGATCTGCTCAGCCTGTTGCCTGGCCTGTTTGGCTTGTTCCTCTCTGATCTCGCTGGCCGCATTGGTAAGTTGTTTCAGGGTTGCTTGAAGCTTGCCGATCTGGGCCGTGGTGGCGTCGCGCTTTGCCTGAGCCAGATTGGTAAGCAGATTTTGATTGGCGAGGCGTAGTTTGAGTTGTTCGATTTGTGTCTGGTGGAGCTGTTTGCGGCTGTTGAGTAACAGTTGTCTGGCTTGGCTCAGGAGCTGGTTTTCGACTTCATCGTGGTTGCCACGCTCAGCTGCGATCTTACTCAGAATGTCATTGTGCTCTGAGATCTCACGATTAATCTGTTGGCTGCCCACCAGCAGATCGGAAAGGGTTGCCAATTGCTGCTTATGCTGTTCCCTGGCTTGATTGAGATTAAGCGTCTCTTGACTGATCCGCTGCTCGATTTCAACCAACTCGGACTGTTTGATAAAACGTTGTAATGAGTCATCTTCGCTGTCTAGAGACCCGATACTGTTGCGCAGCTTTTTGATCTCTGCGGGTGCGTTCTTGATGGTTTGATTGAGTTGCGCGATCTCTCCTTCAAGTTTATTTACCTGTCGGAGCCATTTTTCGGCCTGCTCGGTGAGATCAATGACTTTTTGTTGAGTGGTCTTATCCAGGCTCTCATCCTGGAGGGCTTCACTCTTAATCAGTTCAAGTTGTTCGGCGGCCAAATGCCGCTCTTTCTCGGCCTGGTTCTGGGCTGCTTTGGCGAAGCAGGAAAAGCTGATTGCGATCAGTAGCAGAATTATGGGGAGTCTGTTCACAATCAGCGCGCTAAATCTAGTTTTCCTGGAAATGATAACTGATGAGATGTTTATTCTGCTCGGAAACGGGTTCGCCAAGACCGATCATGCCATGACCGAGCAACGGAATAGTCTCGCGTCGAAGATAGAGCGATTGCTGATTCTGCGTGGTCAGGTAGGTGCCATTGGTGCTAATGTCTTTGAGTACATACTTACCCCGGTAGTACTCCAAAACCGCATGAGACCTGGAGGCAGAGCTGGCGTTTACCACCAGTTCATTTTTTGGATCCCTGCCGATTCCAACGCTGCCCTGGGTGGGCGGCATTCGGTAGGTTTTATTGTGGTATTCCAGAATCAGCGTCTTGGTTGTCAGACTCTGGGTGATCGGCGCAGTGTGGATGAAAGTCACATCCTCTTTCTGCCACAGCAGATCATAGATGATCATGCGCTCGACTTTGCCTTTCACCTTGACCTTGTCGAACTGTCGCGCCATAAGCCGTAATTCATCTGGAAGGGCCTGCACAACCTGCTCGGTGGTAATGATCTGCTTGGCCTGGGCAATGGCCGCCATTCTGGCGGCTACATTGACAGAATCGCCATACATTCGCCCCTCTTCAAGGATCGCTGGGCCATAATGAAGCCCGATACGAGCGGCCATTGGCATGCCGGACTGCTCGGCATAGAGTTCCACTCGTTCGTGTATGCCGCAGGCGGCCGTGGCCGCGCTACTCGCGCTGTCATATCGACTCATGACTTCATCGCCGATAATTTCCACAACCTGACCACCAGATTTGATGACAACCTCGGCGATCGCCTCTTCCAGTTCGGTTATCAGCTTCTTGGCAAGGGTGTCGCCAAGGCTCTCATACAGGCGGGTGCTTTCGACGATATCGGCGAACAGGATGGCATATGACTGGGTATGACTAGTCGACATGTTGTAGGTGTTGTTTCCCTTTCTGAACTCGGTCTCAGACCCCAAATCATCAGGGTAGACCTTGGTTGCAGGCTGGTATGGCGGAGCTTTGCTGGGGTTCCGCTAAATTAGGCAGCGAGCATTTACCTTGGTTTTGAGTCAGCAGACCTGGTCGAAGGATATGAAGATCACACCAGATTGTCCAGTGCTGAATCGAGCCTGTCGCGCAGAATGTCTGCTATTTGTGGATGTTGTCCCAGCAGTGGCGAGATACGTATCCTCAAGCCGGGATGGTTTGCTGTGAGCTGTTGACAGATGGTTTCGATATCACCGCCTGCGCCTGCGTGCCTTCCTGGTGAGAGGAAAAGCATGGCAATATCGATGCTGATATTTGTTCTTGAGAGGGCGATTTTTGCTAACTGTTCATTTAACAGCTCGCCATTAAAGTCATATTCACTTCCTGGCCGTCGCTCCATGACGGCCTCCTGCAGGTTTACCTCGGAGGGTAACCGTTTGCGGAGATCTGCAGCGACCCTGTGGCGTACTTCAGTGACCTGTGGCAGGGGGGATCCATGGTCGACCAGTATTACCAGTCGTGGCGAGTCGCCGTGGTTGGGGATCTGCAGTTGCTGATAGAGAATTTCTGCAACTCTCGGTTCACCCTGGGGTAGAGGGTAGAGCACATCGGCCATCGTCAGGGTAAAGGCGCCGAATTCCGCTGTCAGCTTTTCAAGTTGCTGCGGGATGAAGGAGGTGAGTGCGCGGCTGAGGCCAAAGAAGAGGGGAATCAAAATGAACCTTGTCTCTCCCTGGCTCAGTTTTTTATGTAAAAAGGTCAACAGTATCTCAGCGGGTTTACCACTGAGCGCTTCGCGGGGAATCTTGTCTGCATGCTGTAATGAAACGGGAAAAACCTGATGGTTTGAGCACTTACTCAGTTGCTCAG
Organism: Candidatus Thiodiazotropha sp.; assembly: GCA_037382205.1. Classification (GTDB taxonomy): domain Bacteria; phylum Pseudomonadota; class Gammaproteobacteria; order Chromatiales; family Chromatiaceae; genus Thiodiazotropha. The sequence continues at coordinate 35,646 of JARRQD010000045.1, read as the reverse complement.
ACAGTCGGCGTAGATTGATCACCGAGTCGGCCCGTTTTGAGCCGTTGTCTGCCAGCATAATGGTAGGGTTTTTCATCGAACTCCTGAATATCTAGGGCAACATTATCCGGTTGCAAAGCATCGATCACAAGCTGTCGCGGCTTTTTATAACCATGTTTTCCTAAGGTAAATTGCGATCTATCATTGGTGGCAGACGATTTAGCTGCGGTATGATTGATCATTCTTCCATTGCCGGTGTCAATTATCAGCATGAACTTGCGTGATCTCAAATATCTCATAGCCGTAGCGCAAACCGAACACTTCGGTCATGCGGCTGCACAGTGCTATGTCAGTCAGCCTACACTCAGTGGCCAAATCAAAAAGCTGGAAGAGGAGCTGGGTGTGACAATCTTTGAACGAACCAACCGTTCTGTATCGATCACTCCTTTTGGCACAGAGATTGTCAAACATGCCAAGCTGATCCTGGAGCAGGCGGATGTGATTCGCCAATTGGCTCAGGCGCAACGTGATCCGATGGCTGGTGCTTTGAGGGTCGGAGCGATTCCTACGGTCAGCCCCTATCTGGTGCCGTTGATCTTGATGCCGTTAAAGTCTCTCTATCCGCAGATGCGTCTGGTGTTATCTGAAGAGATCACCGATATGCTGACGCAACGGCTGCTCGATCATCAGATTGATGTGGCGGTTCTGGCGACTGAGGTCAAGGAGCCGGAGCTTGAGGTGATGCCACTTTTCGACGAGCCGTTCTGGCTGGCGCATCCACGGGATCACGCTCTCTATGAGAAGGAAGATATTACGCGACGTGATTTGAGCCGGCTCAACTTGCTGTTGCTGGCGGATGGTCACTGTCTCACCAATCAGGTCATGGATGTTTGCCGGATTAAGGAGGGTAGGATGGATGATGAGATGGCCGATCTCAGAGCCGCCAGCCTGGAGACCCTGCTGCAGCTGGTGGGGGCGGGATTTGGCTGCACCCTGGTGCCAGCCCTGGCTGTTCGCGGTACCTGGACCACGGATTCAGGCATCATTGCACGCCAATTATCACTCAAGGATGCCTATCGGCAGGTTAAGTTTGTCTACCGTAAGACCTTTCCCAGAAAGCAGGCGCTGAATGCCCTGGCCGATGTCATTCGCAGTCAACTGCCAAACACCGTGAAGGCCCTCTAGTGTAGTGTCCTATATAAATCATACATTTAGACGAGGCCTATCCTGAGATGGCATTGAAATCCCATCGCTCGCCCTGCGGCAAGCCACTCAAGCCACGATTGCAGCGTTGCACCCCTTGGAAAGGGAACAGCCATTCCCGGCGGGCTCGCGGCTTGAGTGGCTTTCTAAATGCACGCTTTACATAGGACACTACACGAGTCGCCTCGGCAAAGGATTGTAAACGAGCCAAACAGCACAACTTGCGTGTGATATCACGTATGAGACTGTACCCTAAATATTCTACAATCACCTCTTGGTTTGAGTTTGAAGTTATTAATTAAGTGGCACCACTATGCATGAAGCTAACCAACATGACGCAGAACGTATCTTTTCTGATCTGCTGAGAAATGATGAGACTACCGGGCCAGTTCTGTTACCAGGCGTTCACCCTTTACCCCATCTGCTCTCCCTAGAGGCAGAGCAGGTTCTGGAGGCGTTTCGCCAGAGTCAGATGAAGGACTTTACGGCCATTATCAGTGATCTTGATGTGGCGGATAGTTCACTGCACCGTGTATTTGAGGAGATGTTGGCGATCGCGGCCAAGGATCCTGATAATCGCTTATCTTCGCTGAGTATCTTTCAGCCCGGAGCGATGCAGGCGCTGTTTGTCGAGCTGCATGACCATGTGATGTCTCATCCAGTGTGGCGACACCCCTGCTTTGTGAGAATCTTCGAAGGGGATTTCAATCGGGATCAGCTAAGCTCCTTTGCCCTCAACTACTTCAATCAGGTAAAGAATACCCGCCAGTGTGTCGCCTTGGCGCAGGGCCGTTTTTCCGGCTTCATCGACTTGCCCTATGGTTGTCTGAATGAGCGGGTTTCGGAGCTGGTGCAGATCACCCTGGCGCAGCTGCTTGCCGATGAGTATGGGGTAGGCACCCACAGCATCGAAAGCTATCCTGATCTGGCCAACCTGCTTGGCTCGACGACGCATATCGTGATGTACCGGAATCTGTTCGAGGGATTGGGGATCCCCTTTGAGCAGCAGGATCTGCCGATGTTGCCTGAAGTGGCCGATAATGTGCTGACCCAGCGGCTGCTGGCGAGTCACTCCTCATTCAGTCTGTTGGAATCGCTTGCCTCGGTTGGCTTGGGCATGGAGTGGGGGGTGCCTGAATTCTTCAGCCTGCTGCTTGGCGGGATGATTCGTTGGGCCTGGCGCGAAGATGTGATGCTGACTCAGCATCACTTGATCGTCTTCATCGCCCATGTTCAGTATGATGTCCTACATGCGATTTCTGTTATGCTGGCGACCAGTCTGCTGGGCCATGAGGCCGCTTATGAGAAGCAGATCAAGCAGGCGACTAACATGTTGATGTCGAGCCGCTTCAACATGATGAGCGGTCTCTACCGGCACCTCTTCGATGAGCCGTGCAACAACATCGATCAGATCGAGCTTGAGTCTCGTTACAGGATTACGGATCGTCGAATCGAGCAGGCTCTATTGGCGGCCCGTCAGGAGGTTGCCGATGCAACGGTTATCGATGCTCAGGCCTATAAATCGGATACCCGAGTCCCCTTTGTCTTTGCTTGATACCCATCTCACATTAAACACTGGAGTCATAGATGCATCCACCCAATAGTTCGGCAGGCGAGTCGTTTCGAAAGCGGCTGATTGCCACGGCGAAGGGGTCCAAAGGGGCCAAGGATATGAGTCGGGAGCAGGCCAAGGCGGCTTTGAATTTCCTGATCTCTACCGAAGCTCATCCCGCCCAGATAGGGGCCTTCCTCACCGCCATGCGCTTCAAAGGGGCCAGGGTGGAAGAGATGAAGGGCTTTCTGGATGCTATGGAGGAGAGTGCAACCCTGATCTCCCCCAAGGTCGACCTATTACTCAACTGCAACGGTCCCTATGATGGGCGAAAAAAAGCCCTGCATCTGAGTCTGGCTGCAGCCCTGTTAACGGTTGCCGCCGGGGTGCCGGTGGTGATGCACTCCAACAGTGGCCTGCCGCCGAAAAACGGTGTTACCACGGGAGCCGTGCTTGAGGCGATGGGCATCCCGGCCTACCAGGAGCCGCAACAGGTTGCCAAGAATATCGAGGAGAAGGGGTTTGGTCATCTGCATGCCAGTCTCTATCTACATGGTGTGGAGCGCCTTAAACCAATTCGACAAACGCTCTTCTACCGCTCCTTTCTGCATGCCTGCGAAGTAATGCTCAATCCAGCTGGGGCTGGCTACTCGATCATCGGTGCGGCTCATAAGGGTTTTCTGCAGCGCTTTGCCACAGCTGCAGGCGAACGGGGACAACAGCGGGTGATGGCGGTACAGGGCCTGGACGGTTGTGATGAGCTGCCCATGCAACCGGTCGCTGTGGCTGACTATCATCAGGGCGAGTTGAGTGAATACACCCTGGATCCGGCTGAGTATGGTTTGGCCTGCCAGAATCATCGACCCTGTGTGGATCCACAGACCACAGCCGCCTTGATCATCTCGATGTTTCAAGGAGAGCAGAGCAGCGAAATCAATCCGGTTCTTTATAACAGCGGTGTAAGGCTCTATCTGTGTGGCAAGGTTGAGCGGATATCGGATGGCATAGAACTGGCCAGGGATGCTTTGATCTCAGGCAAGGCGGCTCAGACCATCCAGGCATTGCAAGCGGGCTGACCGTTCTGTTGGAGGATTTAAAAA